>NZ_AP023416.1:300000-600000 GCF_018326305.1 Vescimonas fastidiosa | reverse complement strand
CACCGTAGTAGTAGTGAGGGTAGAGATACCGTAGCAAGCATAGGGAGTGTAGCCACACTCCCGAAAAAGCACCTGTCTGTGCTTTGCTTGTTGGGATAATCCCAAACCCTTATTCGGAGCGGAAAGGACGGTGAACAAATGGCAAACCGAACGCGGAATATCGTGCTGCGCGTTCCTGTGACTGCCGAGGAACGGGCAATGATCGAGCGTAAAATGCAGCAGATGGGAACGGGCTGTTTTTCCGTTTATGCGCGGAAAATGCTCATAGACGGCTATGTGATCCGGCTGGATTACAGCGATGTGAAAGCAATGACCGCCGAGCTGCAAAAAATCGGCACAAACATCAATCAGATTGCAAAGCGCGTGAACGCTACGGGAACGCTCTATGCGCAGGACATTGAGGACATCAAGGGGGCGATGGCGGAGATATGGCAATTACAAAGATCCATCCTATCAAAAGCACCTTGAAAAAAGCTATTGACTATATCGTTGATCCTGCAAAGACCGACGACAAGCTGCTGGTGTCCTCGTTCGGCTGCGCCGTGGAAACCGCAGACCTTGAGTTTGAGAAAACACGGCTGCTTGCCATGCAGAAAGGCAACAATCTCGCTCACCATCTGATACAGGCCTTTGAGCCGGGCGAGGTCAGCTATGCGCAAGCCCACGAGATCGGGCGGCAGCTTGCCGATGAAATCCTCGGCGGCAAGTATGAGTATGTCATTGCTACTCACATCAACAAGGAGCATTGCCATAACCATATCATTTTCTGTGCTGTGGATTTTGCGGAGCATAAGAAGTACGTTTCCAACCGCAAAAGCTACGCGCAGATCCGCCGCGTCAGCGATAGATTGTGCCGAGAAAACGGGCTGTCCGTTGTCACACCCGGCGCGGAGCGCGGCAAGCAGTATGCCGAATGGGACGCTCAGCGGAAAGGGACAAGCTATAAGCAAAAGCTGAAAATCGCTATCGACAGGCTCATTCCCATTTCCAAAGGCATTGACGACCTCCTGCGTCGGCTGGAAGCCGAGGGGTATGAAATCAAGCGTGGAAAGTATATCTCATTCCGCGCTCCCGGTCAGGCGCGATTCACCCGTGCAAAGACGTTGGGTGAAGCCTACACCGAGGAAGCCATAGCCGAACGCATCAAGAGCAAAGTCATTCTGAAAACGCCGAAGCCGGAACGCAGCGGCGTGTCGCTGCTGATTGATATTGAAACCTGCATCAAGGCGCAGCAATCCGCAGGATATGAACGCTGGGCAAAAATTGAGAACCTAAAACGCGCCGCCCGCACAATGGTATTTCTCGACCAGCACGGCATTTCCCACTATACCGATTTGGAGCAGAAAATCACGGAGCTTCAGGACAACAACGAGCAAACGGCCGCTGCGCTGAAAACGGCGGAACACCGCCTGTCTGATCTGGCGCTGCTGATAAAGCATACCGCCACCTACAAAGAGCTAAAGCCTCTGTATAGCGAATACAAAAAATCCCGTGACAAGGAAAAGTATCTGCGCGGACGTGAGCGCGAAATCATTCTCTTTGAAGCGTCGGCGCGGGCGCTGAAAGCGGCGGGCGTCGGTGACAAGCTCCCCGACCTTGCCAAGCTGCGTGAGGAATATTCCAGACTGACCGAAGAAAAGGATCGGCTGTACGCTGAGTACGGAAGCCTGAAAAAACGTATGCAGGAATACGATGCCGTCAAGCAGAACATCGACAGCATCCTGTCCCCCAATCGTGGGCAGGAACAGGACAAAGCCTTGTAGTTTCTCTGACATTCACACATTATTTCCAAACATTTTAATGTGTGTTCGTCGTTTCACGCTTGACAATCACACATTATTTCTCTATAATATAATGTGTGATTGTCAAAGCGAGGTGAGAAGCATGAACGCCAAGGAGAAAATCGAAGAACTGCTGGAAGCGTCGGAGGACGGCACGATCACCGCAGCGCAGGTGACGGAAGCCGGGCTGCACCGCAGCGTTTTACAGGAGTTCGTCAAGAGCGGTGAAATGTACCGCTTCGGGCGCGGCCTGTATGTGCGGAGCAGCGCATGGGAGGACGATTTCTACCTCTTGCAGCGCAAGTATGGGCGTGGGATCTACTCGCACGATACCGCCCTGTATCTGCTGGGCTATTCAGACCGTACCCCGGCAAAATATACGATGACCTTTCCCAAGGGTTACAATGCCCCGTCCTTAAAACAGGAGAACCTAATCATCAAGCGCGTTGTGCCGGAGAACTACGAGTTCGGCAGAGTTGAAATTGAATCCCCCTCCGGCAATCCAATTCGTGTTTACGATTTGGAACGGACGCTGTGTGACATCCTGCGCGGCAGCGGCAGCGATGTTCAGATCGTCGGAGAAGCCATGAAACGCTATGCAGCGTCCAAGGATAAGAACATTCACAAACTGATGCAGTACGCAGACCAGCTTCGTGTGAAGCCCAAGGTGCTGCGATACATGGAGGTTTTGCTATGATTACAAAAAATCCGATGCAACTGAAAGCCTTTATCAAGAACAAAGCGGCAGAGAAGCATATCTCGGCGCAGCTCGTCATGCAGAACTATATGCTCGAACGGCTACTGGAACGGATTTCGCTCTCGCCCTATAAGAACAATTTCATTCTCAAAGGCGGATTCCTGATTTCCGCCATTGTGGGACTGGACACGCGGGCAACAATGGATCTGGACACAACGATCAAGGGCTTCACCCTGACGCATGAAGCAATCCGCAAAATCTTTACGGAGATTTGCACTGTCCAGATTGCCGACGACGTGCAGTTTGAGGTTGTCGGTATCTCTGACATTCGGGAAACCGACGATTACCCCGGTATCCGGGTCGCGCTGAAAGCGAACTATCCGCCGATCAGCGTACCGCTGACGGTGGATGTCACCACGGGCGACATGATAACGCCCCGTGAGGTGGAATACACATTCTCGCTGCTGTTCGATGACCGCACAATCAGTATTCTTGCCTACAACCTTGAAACGGTGCTGGCGGAAAAGCTGGAAACTGTGCTGTCCCGCAACATTGCGAATACCCGTCCGAGAGATTATTACGACGTACATATCCTGTACGCGCTGCGCGGCGCGGAGTGCGACAAAGCGACGCTGCGCCGGGCGCTGGAACGGACGACGCAAAAACGCGGCAGCGGCATGATCCTGACAGACTACCCGGAGATTATGAAAGAGATCCGCGAAAGCGATACGCTCCGTAGACTGTGGGAGAAATACAGCCGCGAGTATGAGTACGCAAAGGATATTTCCTTTGACGATACCTGTAATACAATTCAGACGATTATGGACGCAATCATGGCGTAAACGAAAGGAGGCTTCTTTATGGGTTGGTTGGCAGCGCAGGGCGCGATTATGGCGATTGGGCTTTTCATTGGGCTTGTCTGCTCGGTGATCGGACTATTCTTTGGGCATATCATTCTCTTTGACAGCATCGCTCTTGGCATCGCCGCCGGAGTGTGCTGCAATCAGTTTACCGCAATTCATCCGGCGCTGTGCCTTGTGATTGGCATTGTGACATTCCTGCTACTGTTGTGGCTGCAAAATACCAGCATCGGCTTCTGGCTCGTGGGCGGGCTGCTCACGCTGATCTATGCAGCGGTGTTCGGGCTGCTGGCCTACTTCATTTCGGAGCATGATTCCATTTGGGGCTGGGTGATTTTCGGGCTGGTATTCCTGGTGGTCGGTGCGCTGCACCTACGCGCACGGGATAACTGAAAGCAAGTGCATAGTCACGGCTTAGAGTGCCTGTATGCCTTGCTGGGAGCGGCTTTGCAGCGTGGGAAACACAAGGGGAGTATGTTTTCCTGCCAGTTATGAAAAACGAGTTTGAAAGCGTGACGTAGGACGTAGGAGGTATAACATGGAAATCTCTTTTGAAAAGGGGAAGTTCGTTTATTGCCCGGGCGGTTTTAATTATCAAGAAGTTTTGGATGACTTCAAACGGGCAAAAAAAGTCAGAATAATAACATACAATATTTCAGGAACCGGAAATACGGATCCCTTATTGGAACAAATAAAGAAACTGGGCGAAGATGTTGATGTTCAGATAATAACAAATATCCCATCGAGGTTTGAAACTTATTATTCTTCTGCTGCTGGGGAAGCAATGCGGTCACGAGCCAAGCATAACATCGAAGTATATCTTAAAAAGCTGAATCCAGAATCTTTTCCAACTGCGTTTTCCATTTCCTTCAATTTCTTCAATCACGCAAAAATTATTGGGACGGAGAATATCGTTTACATCGGCTCTGCCAACTTTTCTAATGAAAGCAAACAAAACATTGAAACCGGAGTTATCATTGAAGATTCAGCGTTTATTGCCAGACTATATGATGAATTTTTTGAATATATTAAAGGCAACTCTACTCCTTACTTTGATGATGACTTCAATTTACTCAGACTGCTCACTCTTAACTTGATTGCGAAATTTACTGTTCATAGAGCAAAATTGTCGGACACACTATTCCAACGAACTGCCTATGGCACATACTATCTGCCGGATTCTCCTGACAACGTATATTTTTCTGGTGAGGATCTTGCAGAATTGGTATTTGACTTGCAGAGCTTTCAAGATTTGGATGTACGCGCCGAAAACACCTATTCGGAAGATAATAACGGGTACAATGATGATATTGATGAAATTGTGGCTCGTCTATCTGAAATAGATGTTAACTGGCTCATAGAAATTGCATCTGACGATGGGGTTTTGTTTGACTTTGTAAACTTCAATTATGAACAGACGTGGAATAACTGCTTACAAGAATACAGCGCAGAAGCCTACGACGAATACTTGGATGAATATGTAGAGAGAGCTCAAAATGATGCAATAGCTATCTATGATTCCAAAAAGCAAGATTTTGAAGATGTTTCAGATATTTTTATTCGGGGCATTGATTCAATCATTGAAGTACTCAAATTAGTTGAAGAACTAATTGACAGGTACAAGGATGCGAGAATAAGTGCCGACATTGATAATACATAATAGTAAAAAACGCGGGACGCAGCAGCCATCATCGGCTGCTGCGCCCCGCGTCATCTTTTACTCTGCGTCGGAAAGCGTCATGGTGAACTGCGTTTCCTCAAATGCTGCGTCGGTAATGTTGTGCAGCTTATGGATCGTCTGCTCCGCCAGCGGGCGCATATCTGCGTCCATATCCGGCAGCGCGTCGGAAATCGCCGCAATCGTTCTGCGGCGGTCGTGCTTGTGGTAAATGCAAATCAGATTTTCTTCCTCAATGGTGAACGGAACATTGTTCATGCTCATACCTCCAAATCATTATCTTTCGCCTTTGCCGCTGCCTTTTTGGGTGCAGCGGTCTTTTTTGACTGCCCCTCCTTGAGCTGCGCCCGGACAGATGGACGCTGCTTGCGCAGCGGCAGATCGCGCCGCTCGTCCTTGCTGATAAAAGCGAAAACGCCGTGTCTGTCCTTGACCGAGGAAAGATACAGCGTCTTATACGGAAGCAGCGCAAATAGCCGCTCATGCTCCCGGCTGGATGCGATGCGCTCAAACCACGGCGACACTTCTACGGCAAAATGTGTTCTGTTGGGGCTGTTGGGCGCTTGCAGGGATTGGAACGCCGCCGAAAGGCGCTGTGCTTCGGCAAGTACCTTTTCGTCGGAGAGCCGCCCGATATGCTCCTTGAAATTGCCGGGTTTCAGCCGTTCACGCTTCCGGCTCTCGTCGCGCAGCAGATCCCGCAGCGCGTCCGGGTCATGCGGCACGGCTTCATAGCGCAGGAACTTTCCGTAGTCCCGATCCGATGTCGCTTCAAAGCGGTATTCTTTCGGCAGCTCCCGTGTCCCTCGTTCATAGATCAGACGGTTATTATCCGTTCGCAAGGCAGTCTGGGCTGCAAGCTCGGCTTTTCGTTCGTAGTCCAGCTCATAAATACTCCCCATCACCTTGCCGCGCTCTACGCCGGACAGCACCACGGTATAGGCAAGCACACGCTCCTTGGTCTGCTCATGGTAGAAGCGGAACGTATTATGCTCCCGTGTCCCGCGCAGAAACACGTCCCATTCCCGCAAGCAATGTGTCCCGTTTGGGCGGCTAAACCACAGATAAATCTTGTCCTCTGGATTTTTGCTTTTTGCCGCCCGTGTCAGTATGTCCCTGTCAATGTCAAAATCGTTTTGGAAAAATGCTGTATTCTGCTGCATGATCTGTTGCAGGGATGCCAGCACATCCACATTTTCAAACTTATTCATAGGTCACTCCATTTCCAAAGCCTGCCGGATGCTCCGCTTGGCTTCCTGTTCCTTTTCCCGCTGCTGCGGCTTGCCGGACTGCGCACGATCCGCTTTGAGCTGCGCACGGATAGACGGTTTTTTGCCGTCCGGGTCGCGCTGGGGCGTTCTGCCATCCTCGGCCTTGACCGCTGCGGCAAGCGCGGAGAGCGAAATCACCTCGCCGCGCTTTGCCTTTTCTTCCAGCTCGTCCACGGACGGGGTGTTGTTGATCTGCCCGTCAATCATATTGTAGTTCTGTTCGGTGGACAGCTCCGCCGTGCGCATATAGTTTTCCTGCTCCCGCTGCTCGGCGGCAATGGCAAAGGCCTGTGTGCCGTTGCCCATGATAAGATACTTGCCGTCATCGGTGCTGTGGTGAAACCCATAGCCTGCGGCTTCCATCTGCTCGCGGGTCATATCGGCAACGTGAAAGCTGCCGCGCGGCGTTGAAATGTGCTCCCCGGTCAGGTGGGCGTCAGGGACAGTGGATTCCTGCTGCTGGGCGCTGCGCTGCACGTCAATGGGCTTTTCACCGGAGATAGGCTGAATACAGGAAATGTACCCTGCGGCGTAGTATGCGTTTTTGTTAAGCTGGCGCTGCCATGCGCCGACGCTGGGCGCCCAGCGGAAGCCGTTTGCTTTCAGCTCGTCTCGCGCCGCTTCATCCGGCTTACCGTCAAAGAACACTTGCAGACGGTTATCCGCTTTGTTGGCTTCCACGCGCCCGCCGTCAAATTCCCATCCGGCAAAATTGGTGTCCTCATGCTGCCGCACCTGTTCAATGCGCCCACGGATGCGGCGGATCTCGGCATTGTTGTTGGAGAGCATATAGGCGGGATACGGCCGGCTCTTATCCAGATGCCAGGACTGCGCCATTTCCTGCTGCAATTTGGTGATCTGCTCCGGCGTCAGACTGGGGCAGCCCTCCAAAGTCTTATTCTTACGGAAATAGGCGTTGACGGCTTTCATGGTTTCCTGCGCCGATTCCAGTTTGACGAGCTTGGCTTCCAGCTTTGCCGCCGCCTGCGGGTCGTCCATGCTGATACCGCTCATGCCTGTGCTGCGGATCTTGTCCAAAATCCCCTGAACATCCTGCCATTCCTGCATATTGCGGTCACGGGCGGCGTTTTGCTTCTCTTTCTTGCGAACGGGGAAATTGCTGCCGCCTGCAACGAGGATCGAGGGAACACGGGCTTCAATGGCATAGTGGTCGTTCAGATTTTCCGCCAGCTTGCGGGCGTAGGTGTCCAGCAGCGCGTCAATTTTCTCATGGTACATGGGATCGACGCGCTCTTTCTGCCGCTGCGCAATCGCCGCTGCCTGATCTACCATCTGCCGATATTCGGCGGTGGCACTGCCTGCGGCGTAGTCACGGTAGCTGTTTGCATCGTTGGCACGGCGGGCAGCGCCCTCATTGATGGTGTAATACCTGACGGCGGTTTGCTCCGGCGCGGTATCTGCGGGCGGCGCTTTCTCCGGCTGCTCCTGTACGTCGGCGGGCTGCTCCTGCGGCTCGTAGCCATTGGCGGCATATTCCTCCACGGTTATGCCTGCGGCTTCGGCTTCCTGTGCGATCTCACTTTCTACATGGGCTTTGTAGTCCTGAAGCTCTTTATCAAAATCGGAAAGCTGCGGTGGATCGGGCAGGTGATAATCGCCCGCGTTCAGCTTTTCCCGGCAAGCGTCCACATGAGCAAGAACCTCATGAAAATATGCTGTCTGCTCCGGCGTCAGGGTTTCTCCGTTTTCCAGCATAGCCGCAGCGGTGCGCTCCTGCTCGGAGAGATTGCAGTGCAGCCGCATATACGGCACGAACTCGGTGAGAAGCATTTCGCGTTCGGCCTTGTCCTTTTCCCACGCTTCCGCACCCTCGTTGTGCAGCACAAAGTTTTTCCAGTTTTCGTCCTTGGCATAGTATTCGTGATAGGCTTGGATATGGTCGATCAGAGCGCCGTCCCCGTCGCCAAAGTCCTGCCGTCCCTCGTAGCTGTCGCGTTCCCCGTGGAATGTGCAGTCAATGCGGAATTTGGTTTTATCGTACCAGCCGCCTGTATAACCGGGCTTCTCACGCTCGGAACGCTTTTCATCGTCCAGCGCCTTAAAAAGTGCGTCAGCGCGGGCAAGCGGGAGCTGTTCACCCTCTTGCAGCTTATCGCTCTCGCTCCAAACAATCGTCACGACAGGCTGTACCGCAGGATCAAGGGAGGGCGCTTCCTTGCCGGACACTTTCTCTTGGTCGTGGAACATGGCAATCTGCTCGTCGCTGGCATAGGTCAAGTCGTCAAACTCCAAATCGTTCAGCTCGCCTTGGATCAGCGCAGCCAGCGATTCATATTGTTGGCTTTCAATCAGCACGTCACCCAAATATTTTTCAACGCGGAAGTCTGTCAGGTTTGCGTATGCCTGAATGGGGATTTCATCATCCGTAATGGTCGTGTGTCCAATGCCGACGGCGGACAGGTCGCTGAAATCTGCGCCGGAATGAAATTCTTCGCGGCAGTAATCGTCGATCAGTTTTTTCGCAAGCTCCAATTCGGCGCGTCCCCATGCGGCGTCGCTCAGATGCAGAGAGTAAAGGCCGGAAGCAGAGGAAAAGCCGACGTTGTTGAAAACATAGTCCACATCACTTTCTTTCAGCGCTCCGGCTGCGTAGTAATTTTCCCGCGTGGGCGTCGGGCTTACGCTGCCGGATGCGATGTCGTGATTCAAGCCTGTTTCCAAATGCGTGCAGATTTTTCCGTCCACCGCCAGCGTCGCATAGTACCAACCTATGTAACCGCTGCTTTGCTGATCTGCGCCGTCGTTGAACTCCACATTCAGCAGAGTGTAGGGCTTCAAGCCCTTTTCTGCGGCAATGGCATTGTCCTGAAGCTCACGCTCTTTGAGGGCGGTATAAGCAGTTTCCTTTGCAATGCGGATGATTTCAGGGTTGTACCGTACCAACGCGCTATCGACAAGCTCCTGCTGTACCTTTTTGGTTTTGGCTTTTCGCGTCATGTGGTTGCCCAAAAACAGAGAGCTGCCGTTATCAAAGCGAATGGAAATATCACTTGTGCCGCGCCATTTTCCCGTGCAGGGCGAGGTTTCAATCGTGCCGGATGTGCAGCCGAACGCCTGCGCAATCACGCCGATTTTCTCCTGCATGGAAAGCGTTTCATACCGCTTGGCAATTTCAACAGCCTGCTTCTGTAGCTCTGTCAGCGGTCGTTCCGCTGGCGGGGCGTCAGCCTGTGCTTCCTGCTCTGCGGCCTGCTCCGGCTGAAAAAACTCCGGCACTTCGGTATAGCCGCCGCGATCCAGATAGTGCGCCGTTTCCTGTTCTCCGCGACGCAGCACAATGACATCGGACATGGAAAGGCTATGCCCGGTGAAGTCCTGCGGTCTGTCCATATTGAAGCGAACGAAAATGTCCTCCAGCGTGTCCGTATCGGAGAGGGATGCGGTATAGACCAGCTCATAATTTTCGCGGTCAACCCGCAGCCCGGCGGCCTTTACCTGTTCCAGTGGCCCAAATCGGAGATCCCGCGTTGCGTCGCCGTCTTTGAGCTGATAGATGGAAAAGGTGTTCTCCGGCATATCCTGCGCAGCAGCCTGTTCCTGCTCTGCGGTGTGCTGCGCCTGAAGCTCTGCAAAATGCCCCTCGATTTCGGAAATAAGCTCGCTGGCGGCGGTGCGGATGGTTTCAAGGGATGCTTTCAGCTCCTTAATATCGCGGCCGCTGCTCCACCCGGCGACGTAGCCAAAGGAGTAGTCCGACGTGTCCAGTCCGAAATGCTGGCACACCGTATAGGCGACGCTTTCCGCCTGCACCTCGCGGGTGCTGCGGTCGGGTCGCTCCGCCTGCTCCGGCGCGTTCAGGTCAATATCGTGCAGCTTGGCATGAGCAATCTCATGGATCGCCGTCTTGATGGTTTGCAGCTCGCTCATGCCGTCGTCAATGGCAATGCGCTTTTCTGCAAGGTCATAATAGCCGTGTGCGCTGCCGTCGATTTTTTCAAGTGTCACGGGAACGGGAGAGGTCAGCTTCAAGGCTCGCCAAAAATCCTCGTACTGTTCCACATTGCCCGTGAGCGCGTCCACGGCAATGTCGGGAAGCTCCTTGCCCTCGGTCTGGCTCACATCGAATACCGACACCACCTTGAACGCCGGAATCGTCACCTCTTGCTGCTCCGTGACTGGTTTTCCGTCTGCGCCGATCACGGGCTGCCCGGTGTCCGGGTCGGTTTTCGCCACATCCTTTTTGATTTTGTAGGGCGCGGGGGCAAGGATTTTAATGCCCTTTTCGCCGGATTTGACATGGCGTTCAAATTCGTCGCGCCACTTTCCGTAGCCTGCGACAAGGGATGCGTCCGGCTTCTGCATGACGATCAGCAGCGTATTGTTCAGGCTGTAATTGTGGAAGCGGGACATGGCTTTCAGATAATCCCGATACCGCTCACTTTCAAAGACCTCCTGTACGCCCTGTTCCAAATGCTCGGTGATCTCCTTGATTCTGCCCTGTGTGTCGGTGGCGTTCAGCACCAGCGGACGCACGGGGATTGGCTCTGCGGGCAGCGCCGCGCCCTGCGGCAGCTCGTCCATATCCCGTTGGGGGGTAGGCTGCGCAGTCAGACGATATTCCTGCGGCACTTGGTTGGCTTTGTACCATTCTGCATAATCGTTGCCGTTATTGTAGACATAGCCATAATCAGTAAAAATGCCGCGATCCTCTTTGACCGCTTCGCGCCCATAGCTCTTGTAATCAAAGAATCTCTTGGCGGCGTCCGGCAATTCCAGCTCGTCCAGATCGTCAATGAGGTAATGCCCGTAATCGTCGGAATTGTGTACGGTGGGATAAAGCCAGTAGCAGTCCAGATTGTGCGTCAGGTTGATTAAGTCCGCCGCGCTTGCCGCATGGTCGCCGTACTGCGCGGCAGTGGCAAACTTGTCGCGTTCCTCGTTGCTGCGCTGGGTGAGCAGCGCGGCAAGATAGTTCAAGTCGTCCAGACTTTCGCCGGGTTTCAAGGCTTCGCTCCACCCGTCCAGAGAGGAATGAAAGGCAGATACCTGATACTGTTCCGTGTCGCTCCCGTCTACGCCCAGCCGTTCAAAAACGGCTTTCATCGTTTCGGCGTCGGTGGGCAGCGATACCCATTCCGCAACAGGCGTTTCCTCGGTATGCCGTGCGGTGTTGATAAGATATACTTCCAAAAGGTGTTCGTCCACGTCTGCGCTCCTTTCTGACATAAGGGTTTGGGACTATCCCAACAAGCAATCGCCGCCCGGTCTGTGCCGGACGGCGATTTTCGGGAGTTGTAGCCACACTCCCTATGCTTGCTGCGTTACTGAATCGTTCTTTTATCTCCGTAAAATGCGTTCTGTCACGCTTTCAAAGCCGTTTTCCGTAGTTTCCATAGGAATACCCTGCATACTCCAAAAGCGCATCTGGAAAACCGCTTGCCGCAAGGCTTTTGAAGCCCTTAAACCGTGACACACCGCGCCTTTGCCCGCTGGCGGCGCTTGCGCTCGGCTGCATTGCGCCGGGCAGCATAGGGCGCACAGCGGTCACAGTATTTTGCGCGGTTGCTGCGGGCGGGAAAGGGCTTACCGCACAGCTCGCATTTCTTGCGGGTGTCCGCCGTGGCTGCAAGATCCGCGCATAGCTCCCGGTCTGCGGGCAGCACCGCTTCCCGGAAGTATCGGCAGAGTAGCGAATAGCTGATGGCCTGCACACAGACGCACGGTTCGCCATCGTCCAGCAGCAGACAGCACCCGCGCACATTGTTAGCGCAATGGCAGCGGGTCAGCTTTTTCACTCTGCGATGCTGCGCGTCATTCAGCCGGATCATTTTCTCTGCTCGATACGGTAATTCACATACTTCTCTCCCGTATCACACAGCAGCACCGTCCCGTCATAGGTCTTGCCCGTGCGCTCAGAGTACAGCCCCTTGACTTTCGCCTTGCCGTCCTTTAGGAGTGCGGCGGCGATTTTCTTGGAAAAGACGCTTCTCCGGCTTTCAAAGAACTTGTCATTCTTCCACATGACAAAGCGGCAGGAGCGGTCAGAGCAGTAGAAATTCTTCTTGCCCTCATAGACAGGGCTTTTGCAGCGTGGGCAGATGCCGACTGCTTCCTTTTCCGGTGCGAACAGCTTTTTACCGTCCTCGGTGATGTGGGAATACTGCTTCACCAGCTCCCGCGTCATATCCTCGATTCCCTGCATGAAGCTCTGCGGGTCGTCGCTGCCCTTGGCGATCTCCGTCAGGCGGGTTTCCCATTCAGCGGTGAGCAGCGGCGATTTCAGCATATCCGGCAGGATGACAGCGAGATTGATGCCGTCCTTGGTCGGCACAAGACTTTTGCCCTTGCGCTCGACAAATCCGGCAGAGAGCAGCTTTTCAATCATCGCTGCCCGCGTTGCCGGAGTTCCCAGCCCTTGCCGCTCTGCATCCTCCGGCATATCCTCCTTGCCCGCGTTCTCCATTGCGGACAGAAGCGAATCCTCGGTGTAGGGCTTGGGCGGCGTGGTGTAATGCTCGGAGACAGAAGCCGTGACCGTTTCAAAAATCTGCCCCTCGGAAAGCTCCGGCAGCGCCACATCCTCTGCGCTGCCCTCGTCTGGCTTTGCTTTGAGCGTGGCGCGGAAACGGGCGTCAATGTCTTTCCAGCCCGCAATCAGAATCGTTTTGCCCTTGGCGGTGAACGGCTTGCCGCCGCAGTCAAAGGCCGCCGTAACGGTTTCATACTCCTGCGGCGCTACAACGGCGCACAGCAGCTTGCAGCAGACAAGGGACATCAACTTCTTTTCGCTCTCCGGCAGTCCGTCAAAGCCGTTGCCTGCAAAGGCCGCCGTGGGGATAATCGCGTGGTGGTCGGAAACCTTGGCGCTGTTGATGACGCGCCCGATCTCCGGCACAAGCTCCGCGCCCCGCATAAAGGGAAGCACAGGCAGCAGCGCCGCAACAAGGTCAGTTGCCGTCTGCGCCATATCCTCGGTGAGATAATTGCTGTCGGTGCGGGGATAGGTCAGAAAACGCTTTTCATACAGGCTTTGCGCATAGTCAAGGGTCTGCTTGGCGGTAAAGCCGTAAACGCGGTTGGCTTCCCGCTGCAAGCAGGTAAGGTCAAAGAGCTTCGGCGGCAGCGCGGTTTTCTTCTCTTTTTTGAGAGAAACGCAAACGGCCTGCGACGCTTCGCAAGCCGTTCTCAGCGTATCCGCAGCGGCAGCGTCGGAAATGCGTTCACTTTCTGCGTCCACGCCGCCGCAGCCGATATGTACGATGTGGTATTTCTCCTTGTGGAACATCGTAATTTTTCCGTCGCGCTCCACCAGCAGATTCAGCGTGGGCGACAGCACCCGTCCCACATTCAGGGTCTTGTGATACAGCACGGAGAAAAGCCGCGTCGCATTGATGCCTACAAGCCAGTCTGCCCGCGCACGGCACAGCGCCGATTGATACAGCGCGTCGTATTCCGTTCCGGCTCGGCGTCCGGCAAAGCCCTCGCGGATGGCGCTGTCCTCCATAGAGGAAATCCAAAGACGGGAAAAGGGCTTCGTGCATCCGGCCTGTTCGTAGACAAAGCGGAAAATCAGCTCACCCTCGCGCCCGGCGTCGCAGCCGTTCACCACCTCGGAAACGTCGCTGCGGTGCAGCAGCTCTTTCAGAACGGCAAGCTGCTTTTCCTTGCCGGGAGTAGGGGCATATTTCCACGTTTGCGGAAGAATGGGAAGCTCCTCATAGCGCCACTTTTTGTATCGCTCATCATAGCTGCCCGCGTCTGCCATGCTGATAAGATGCCCGATGCACCACGACACCAGCAGCCCGTCGCCGGAAAGATACCCGTCCTTTTGCTCCGCAGCGCCCAGCGCAAGGGCAACGGTCTTTGCCACAGAGGGCTTTTCACAAATAATCAAAACACTCATTCTTCATTCTCCTGTTCGTCGGGATCGCTGGCGCTGTCTGCGTCCTCATCATCCCCGTATTCTTCGGCTTCGTCATCCTCGTCAAAATCGAACTCGTCCAGCTCGTCGCCGCCCTTGACGCTGGATTTCGGCTTGCGCAGCTTGAAGTACCACAGCGCACCGCCGCCACCCGCAGCAAGGAACAGTACAAGGATCAGAATGCCGCCCACATTGTTTTTCTTCTCTGGCATCGGCTCGTCGGGCTGTTCTGTTTCCTCCGGCGTCGCTTCCTTTCCGGCACAATTCGTCATATCCGTTTTGCAGAGGGTACAGTTCGTATTGACCTTGCCAGCGGTGCATTTTTCGGTGCAGGAGCAGACAACGGGCGTGTTCTGGCTGTCGTCCTCCAGCAGCGCCATCAAGTCGGCTTCGTCTACGGGATTTAAGAAATATGTCTGATAGCGTTCTTCTTCCTCGTCCAGCAGCTTGTCATAGTCAATAACGATATACAGCGTATGCCCATTTCGGGTTTCCACGGTGATAAACTGCTTATTGGTGTGTTTATCATAGAGAAGATCGCGGGTCGCAGCGATGCCGTCCTCGGTGAACGGAGTGCCGGGGACAATCGTGTTGTCCTCCGGCTGCGTTTCCTCCTGCCACGTTTCAGGCGGCAGCTCGTCATCGTAGTAGTCGCCGCCGTCCGCATACGCGACGGTGGCAAAGGCCGTCATGCACAGCACCGCGCAGAGCAGCGCGGCGAATACAGAGCGAAAATGCTTATTCCTCGTCATCGGTCATGTCCTCCTGTTCGTGATAGGCGGTTTCCACGGGCGGCGCGTCGTTGCCGCCGCCGCGCAGGAAGTTCATCAGCTCATCGCGGCTCATGCACATAGAGCGGACAAGATTGACGATTTCAAAGTTTTCCTGCTCGGTGCGCTGGGCTTCCAGTTCTTTCAGCCTGTTTTGGTACTCGGTGATTTTGCCGCGGGTCTTTTCAATCTCACGGTCAATGCGGTCAATTTTGCTCATAGCCATAGGTTAGCAGCTCCTTTCATTCAACCGCTTTTCGTAGCGGTATTTCATTTGTGCCGGATAGAGCGGCTGGGCAGGACGGCGGCTGCCTGTCCATGCCTTGCCGCCCGCAAGTCCGGCGTTCGTCCAGCCTGCGGCGCGTAAGCTCGCGCCGCTTTCGGTGTCTAAGGTGTAGGTAATGATTTTGCGGTAGCCCATCGCCCGCGCAGCCCGTGCCGCTGCCGCATAGAGGATGCTGCAAGCGTTCTTCGTGCCATCGCTGCATAGGCGGTTGACCTCCAGCGTAAAGCCGTCGTCCAAATAGCGGCTCACAGGCCGTCCCACAATGGCAACGGCGCAAAGCCGCCCATTTTCAGAACAGCCAATGGAAAACTTGTGTCCGGCGACGGGCTTGTGGTGGCGGTGATGCTGCCGCACAAACTCGTTCGCCTGCGCAAGAGAAACAGGGATCAGCGTCAGCATAGCCGCCCTCCTTAGTTGTACGGCGGTCTGGCGTAGGCGTAGAAATGTACCTGCCAATAGCTGCTGTTCAGGTTGGAATAGGAAATCGGATCTCCGCAATGGATCATCATGGAATTGCCGACGTAGATTCCCACATGGCTAACGCCCGGAGTATCGTATGTCCCGACGAAAAACACGAGGTCGCCCGGCTGCGGGTTGGAAACGGGGGTGGAAATGTTGTAAAGCCCCTGTGCGCCCAGCCTGCCCGTATTGCACACGCCGCTGTTTGTCAGCACCCAACTCACAAAGCCGGAGCAGTCAAAGGAGGTGGACGGGCTGCTGCCGCCCCACACATAGGGGTACCCCAAATACTTTTCTGCTTCTGTGATAACGGCGGCAAAGGTTTCGTCCTCCATTGCAGAGGGCGGGATCTCATATTCCTCCGGGCGGTTCGTGATGTACTTGGGGATGTACTCGCTATCCCCGAACAGCTCCGGCTTGTTGCCCAGCACCGACATATACAGCGCATACTTGGACAGCGTTTCTTCGCCCATGATATAGACGGGGATATGCGAGAGGTCAAAGTTTTCCAGCTCTACGGTGCAGATGTAATAGTTATATGGAACTTCTACCTCGTACTCGTTGCCCTCGCTGTCTGTCCGGGTAACGGTGCGGTAGCGCACCTCGGTCACGACGGTTTCTGTGAGAATATATTGCTTTTCAAAGAGCATTTGCAGCGTCCCCTGCACCTCGCTTGCCGTCCATGCGCCGTCATGCAGCGCGGAGAGGATCGATGCCAGGACATAAGGATCGTGTTTGATCTCGTCAAGGTCATAGTGGTATTCGTCGTAATCATGGGTGCGTTCATAGGTGTCGAGATATTCTTGCAGCTCGGCTTCCAGCGCACAGTAGGCGGCTTCGGCGGCAAGAATGTCCGCGTCCTCCGACTGATAGCTGGATGCCGCCACACCGCCGCCAGCCGCGCCCACCAGCGCAGAGCAGGATTGCAGCCCGCCGATCAGCATGACAATCAGCAGGAAACCAGCCAGAACGACCAGCACACCTTTCCAATGGCGGGCAACGAACTCCGCTGCTTCCTTTGCCTTTTCTGCCGCTTTTTTCGCTGCCGTCGCCGTGGCTTCTACGGTTTTTTCGGCGCTTTTGGCGGTTGCCTGCGCGGTGCTGCCCGCAGCCTTTGCCGTTCTTGCAGCCTTGGCATACTCACGCTTTAGACGCTGCTTCTGGAAAAAGCGGTTGAGCGGATTGCCGGAGAGCATTTCAGGGTTATCATGCAGCGCCTTTTGGTAGAGATATTCTGCATTGGCATTTACGGCTTTGCGCTCGGCCTTTTCCGCAGCGCGGTAGGGTTTCAGCTTGCGGTGACGGCGCTCCCAGCGAATTGCACCGCCTGCGCCATGCTCGGCAAGTTCCTCTGCCTTATGCCCGCTTTCCACACCGACGTTTTCATGCTCGACCTCATGGATTTTTCCGTGCGCCTGTACTGCGACCTCCCGCAGCGGACGGCCTAACGGATTCGGTTTCAGCTTGGGCGGGGACTTATCCACGGTATCAAAGCGCAGCTTGGTCTTGGCTGTTCCGCTGGCTTCGTCAAAAACACGCTCCTTGCGCAGCACCCGTTTCTTGGGGATTGCTGCCTGCGCCGCATCCAGCTTGTCGGCGGCCTTTTCCGCACGGTGAATATGCTTGCGCAGCTCCGGCGCGGCGCGTTCTTCCTCGGAAAACTGCAAACGGGATGCAGAATACCGCTGCTGCGCCGCGTTGCGGGACATCCGCGCTGTCTGCCGCGCCTTGTGTGCGTCATGCTCTGCGGCTGCACGGTCAAAGAGCTTTTCCGCTGTACCGCCCGGCACGGCGGACGTTGGAATGTCCTGCGGGATATGAGAAACGGGGCTGCCGCCCTGCGGTTGGAACGGCTCGGTGCTTGGCTGCTGCGGTTTTGACTGCTCCTTTTCTGGCTCTTTTTGCTCCTGTGCGCGAAGCTGCCGCCTGTGCTTTAGGGCATCCTCTGCCGGATTCATAGGTGCGTCGCGTTTTCCCATCTGGACAGGCTGCTCATTCGAGGAAAGTTGTTTTTCGGCATCGCGCCCGGAAATGTGGATTTCTTCACCCGTAGCCTGATTGTCCAGTACCGCGCCATCGCGGGTCATGCGCTGGGTGAGCTTATAGCGGGGCTTTTGCTCTTTCAATGGGTATCACCTCCGATCTGTCCCCCACATGGAGAACGAAATCAAATTTCAGTTTCTTCTGCATCATCGGGCAGTGGTGTCAGATACTTTTTTTCAAGCGCTTTTTGCAGCGTATCAATCGCAAAGGATTCGCAGTCCTTGGGGATGCCCCATTTGTGCATTTTCTTGTACGCTCTTTTTTGATAGCGATCAGCCTGCTTTTGCAGCCGCAGAAAATCCTTTTGGCTTTTGGCAGCAGATAGCCGCCGCGCCAAACTGACATTCTCCACAAAGACCAGATACAAGTCCAAAATCAACAGGCGGTAGTGCCAGCCCTCAATGATGTATCGCGTATCGTATATCACGGCAAATTCCCCTTTCCGCGCCGTTTGTCGGCGTCATGTTCAATTCGCGTCTGTGCGAGAGAGCAGAACTCTGTGTTCAGCTCAATACCGATGTAATGCCTGCCGTGCCGCTTTGCCGCAAGCCCCGTCGTGCCGCTGCCCATGAACGGGTCAAGGACAATGCCGCCCATGGGACAGCCAGCCAGAATACAGGTTTCTGCCAGCAGGGGCGGATAGGCGGCAAAATGCCCGCCCTTGTAAGGCACGGTGTTGATAAACCACACATCGCGCTTTGCCCGGACGGGCAAGATCATGTCGTCGGTGATGCTGCCTTTTTCCCTCGGCTTATTGATATTCTGCGTCTGCGGCTGTCCCGGCACGGGAGCGGAATACTTGCCCACGCCGCGCCCCGCCTTTTTGCGCAGGGCGGTCGTGGGGGCAATGGGTTCGGCAATGGCAAGCCAGTCATAGAAATAACGCCTGCTCTTGGTGAGCATGAAAATATGCTCATGGCTGCGGGTGCAGCGGTCTTTGGTACTCTCCGGCATGGGGTTTCCCTTTGCCCAGATCACGTCATTGCGCAGATACCAGCCGTCGGCGCGGAGCGCAAAGGCCAGCATCCACGGAATCCCGATCATGTCCTTTTGCTTGCAGCCCCGCACCGCTTGACAGAGAGAAATGTTCTGCCCGTTGCGCCCCTGCGGATATTTGGGGTCACGGGTATCACCTTTGCTGCCTGTGCCGCAATAGCTGTCCGCGATATTTACCCACAAGGTCCCATCCGGGCGCAGCACCCGGCGCACCTCGCGGAATACCGCTGTCAGCCGCGAAATGTATTCCTCCGGCGTGGCTTCCCGCCCGATCTGTGCGTCCATGCCGTAATCCCGCAGCCCGTAGTAGGGCGGCGAGGTCACGCAGCAATGAACACTGCCCTCCGGCAGGGCTTTCAGCACATTCAGACTGTCGCCGCAGAGAATGGTATCAAGCTCCATCATCATACGCCGTTCACCTCGCTTGGCTTGGTGGACATAATGCGGTAAAGCTCGGTGTCCCGTGGGAACTTGTCTGCAAAGGGCAGGATCACATTTTCAAAGAACAGCAGCCCTTCGCCGGGTGGGGAGTTGGTAACGAACTTTAGCTGCTCCGGCGAGATATTCAGACGTTCAGCAAGAATTTTGCGGTCGCCCGCCGCTTGGTTGAGCATACAGATGAAGTCTGAATTTTCCAGAATATTTTCGATTTCCGGGCTGGACAGCAGATCCTTGACGTTTTGCGTCGCACCTGTTGGCACACCGCCCCATTTTCTGAATCGCTTCCAGATCTCCGCGCTGTATGCTGCGGTTTGCGGCTCTTTTAATAACAAATGAAATTCGTCCGCGTAGTACCATGTCGATACGCCTGTGTTGCGGTTGCGGGTGACACGATTCCAAACCTGATCCTGAATCACCAGCATACCCGGCTTTTTCAGGTTCTTCGGCAGCTCCTTGATGTCAAAGCAGACAAAGCGGTTGTCAATGTCAACCGTCGTTCGGTTGTTAAAGAAATTGAGCGATCCCGACACATACAGATCAAGCGCCTGTGCCACACGGTCGGCTTCCGGCAAATGCTGCGCTGTCAGCGCGGCATGGAGGTCGGAGAGGATCGGCATATTCTCTGGGCGCGGGTCTGCAAAGTAGGGCTGATAGATACGCTGCACAGCGCGGTCAATTACGGTGCGTTCGATGGCTTCCAGCCCGGTCTTGCCGCCCATAATCAGCTCACAGAGGGACAGCACAAAATCGGATTTGAGCGCCAGCGGGTTTTCGTCCTCGGAATAGTTCAGGTTGATGTCCAGCGGATTCAGGTAATCGCGGCTGGTGGGAGAGAGCTTGATAATCTGCCCATGCAGCAGCTTTACCAGCGGCGCATACTCGCCCTCCGGGTCACATACCAGCACATGATCGTGGGTTTTCAGCAGCACACCGATCATTTCCCGCTTGCAGGAGAATGACTTGCCGCCGCCCGGTGTGCCGAATACAAGGCCGTTGGGTGAACGCGCATTTTTGCGGTCAAGCATAATCATGTTGCCGGACTTGGCGTTTAGCCCGTAGTAGAGGGAATCGCCGCCTTGAAATAGCTCCTGCGTCACAAAGGGAACGATGATTGCCACGGCCGAGGTCGTCATGCCCCGCGTGATATGGATTTGATTTTCCCCCAGCGGCAGCGAGGACACAAGACCGCGCTCCTGCTGGAAGTCCAGCCGCGTCAGGGTGCAGTTGTGCTTTTGCGCTACGCCTGCTGTACGGAACACATCGTTTTCCAGCTTGCGTTTGGTATCTCCGTAGTTCAGAACAAGAAACGTCAGCAGAAAATACCGCTCGTTGCGGCTTTGGAGATCTTGCAGCAGCTTTTTCGCCGCACCACCGTAGGTGGCAAGGTCGGACGGCAGAATATCCATATCGTAGCCGTCCCGGACAGCCTTTTTCTGCTCCTGAATTTTCATAGCGTCAAGGTCTGTGATTTTCCGCTTCACCATTTTTACGGCTTCTGTCTGCTCCAATGCCTGAATATGGACATTGACGACAAGGCTACTGTCCGTATCAAGAAAATCGGTCAGTATGCGGTCGGTCAGCTCCGGCGTAATGATCTGCAAAAAACTTGCAGCGCAGAGCTTGCCGCCCATCTGGAACATACGGCTATTCTTGAACGCAAAGGAGGACGGCGCGATAAAGTCCTTGGTGGAAAGCCCGCCAGCGGCAAGCCACTTCCAGTCAAAGTTGAAGCGTTCTCCATCCGGGTGCATGATGCCGTGCAGCACCTCTAAACGCTCCTTGCCGTCCAGCACACGGGACACCGCACCCATGATTTTGAAGTAGCCCTGAATATCCAGCGAGATACGCGACAGCCTTGCCCGTGCCGCCTTGAGGTTATCGGCTTCAATGGTATAGGTAATGTATTTGGTTTTCACGCTGCCGTTGTTGCCGCGGGCAAGCTGCCGCTTGAGAATGTCCGTCTGCTCCTGTCGGATCGGATCTAAACCGTCATTGCAGGGCGGCATTTCAAAGCTCCGAGCAAGCTGCTCCCGATCGGACTTACGGTTGGGATAGGTGAACTGCACATAGATGGAAGAATCCAAATAGTTATACAGATCGCAGAGATATTCAAAAATAGCCGTCTGATCGTCAGGCTGCGCAAGCAAATAGTTGATGTCAAAAAACTCAATGCTCTGCGAATAGCGCCTGTTTCCGAGATAGCAGATGCCGTCCGGGTACATGATCTGATAGGGTATCGTGTCCTGCGCGGTATGGGGCTTGCCGTCACCGCGATATTTACGAATGACGGCTTCAATCTGTTTTCTTTCGGCGCGGGTGAGCTTGGGCTTGTCCGCCATGCTTTTTGCTTCCGCGCTGTCTGCTCTTTTCGACAATCGCCTTTACCTCCTGTTCCATTTGATATTGACACACAAGGGCGTCGTATGCGTTGACGGTCTGATAGGGGCGCTCCTTGGGGCGCAGAAAGCAGCTTTCTATGATTTGCCGCCCTACCACTTCAAGGGGCTGCCCGTTCTTCTCATACACCCCAAACAGAAAACCGGGGAGCATGACAACGATCATCACCATTGCCGCAGCCGTCGTCCCGATGCCGCCTTTGAGCAAAAAGAAAAGCGGCACTCCCATGAGCGCCGCCAGCCCAAAACAAATAAGCTGCCGCTTTGTTAAATTGAAAAGCACCTTGGATTTGATTTTCGTCAAATCCTTTGGCACATTCACATAGGCCATGTGCTAACTCCTTTCCGCAAGCGTAATATCGCTTGCAATTTCATTGCCCCATGCGTCCCAGCCCGGCGTTTTCTGCCGGGCGAACAGCTCCACGCGGGGCAGATCGCCCATGAGCGCAAGAATTTTGTTCCGCGCTTCATCCGGCTTTTTGCTGTGCTGCTCAATGGGACTGATGATAAACTGATGTACGCCTGCCGACTGCCGTTTTGGTTTGCCCTTGGTCGCCAGCAGACAGATTTCCGCATTGCTTCGTGTCCAGTAGCCCATACCGTAAAACCATGACGGACTTTTACGGTTACGTTTGAGCCAGACGAACGCCACGGTTTTATACCGAAAGCCCCATGCGCGGATCAGCCGCAGGGCTTCGGGAAGCTGCGGAAAGGTCGCCCAGAGGAACAGGGCGCAGTCCTTCGCCGCCAGCTCCGGCACGGGCAGGGCGCAAAGCTCGTCAATGCTCATGGTGGGATAGTGATTTTCTGCCGCGCCCTGCACCTTTCGCTGCTCATAGCGCCACGGCGGGTCTGCGTAAATGATGTTGTATGTTCTGATAGGCAAGCCCTCCGTCAATGGGCGCTGAACACGGCCTTTGCCATACTGCCCGTTTTGAACAGGCAGAAGCACAGCAGCACCGTATAGCCCATTGCCAGCCAGATTGCGCCGGACACGTCGCCCGTCGCGGAAATGCTCTGGATCAAGACCGAGTAGATGCCCACGACCACCATAATCAAGAACGCCTGAAAGCCCAGCGCCAGCAGAGATTTCAGATAATTTTGCCCGACATTGCGCCATTCTCCGTTTGTCATGGTAGCAAGCGGGATGGGTCCCAACGAGGTCACAAGATATATTTCAATCATTCTCCCGTAGACCACCAGCATAATGCAGATGGAAAGAATGTTCATCGTCAGCCCGACAAACAGAGATTGAAACCACAGTCCAATCAGTCCGCCAAGACTCATAGCTTCCAGCGACGTTTGCAGATCACCCACAATGGAATCTATGTCAATGCTGGTATTGCCGATTATCACGCCTGCGCTCTGATTGACGACCTGCTGCGCTGCATCAAAAACGCCCATGACAATATTCCAAGTGTTCGTGACAATCAGAACAGCCGCGTAAGTTTTGAACACCCATTTGAAGAACATAAAGGTGTCAATGTCGTGCAGATTGTTTTTCTCTGTCACCATCTGGATCAGCTCGTAGGTCATTACAAATGCGAGAATTGCACCTGCAATCGGGATGATGACGGATTCGGACAGGTTGCGGATCATATTGAAAATGCCGGAGTTCCAGCCCTGCGGCGTCGCTCCGACATCAGCGGCAATTTCACCCACCTTTGTATTCACTGTATCGAACAGCCCCGACAGGTTGCCGATGATTCCGTCGATCAGAACGCCCTTAAACCATTCCTCCAGCCAATCAATAATCAAAAGGCAGCACCTCCTTTCCCGCGCCGCCCCCGGTCAGGGGGGCGGCGCGGCGGTGTATTTCAGAATCGGTTAGCTGAACAGGCCGGAGAGCAGCGGGACAAGAACGCCGCCAATCAAGGCAACGCCGCCGCCCGCCATGAGCTGTTTTATCCCCAATTAGGTGTAAAACTCTGCTCGATGGCGGGCGGCGGCGTACAAAAAATCTATATGGTATTTTTTAAGAGAACCGTCCCGGCGGGACAGGTCAGGCAGTGACCTGTTCCACCTCCGGGATGGGTTTGAGATTAAAATGAATTTCGATAGAAATGTGTCTTGTTTTATCTTCGTCAATGCGCTCATGCACGACGATTTCTTTGATTAAGCGGTTGAGGGTGGCTGCGTCCAGCTCTGTGATGTTGGCGTATTCCTGAATGGCTTCCACCCATTGTTTTGCGTCATTGGCAAGCTGGACTTCATCGGACAGCCGCTTTCTGCCCTCGGACACTTTTGTTTTAAGCTCCGTCTGCTCGGTCTGTGTCTTTTCCAGCATGGTGTTGAAATTCTGCTCACTGATACGCCCTGCAATCATATCCTCATAAAGCCGCATGACCATTTTGTCCAGAACCTCAATCCGTTCCTCGTCCCTTGTAAGGGAGCGTTCCATTGCTTCCCGCTGTTCCCGCTGCTCGGCTTCACAGGTATTGGTCAGGCGGTCAGCAACCGCTTCCCCGTCCATCAGGGCAGCTCTGGCACATTCCCGGATTTTCCGCAGCACATGGCTGTAAAGGGTGTCATAGTCAATCCGGTGCTGGGTGCAGTGGTTCTTTCCAAAGGCATTGTAGGTCTTGCAGGAGTAAATCCGCTGGGGATGTTTTGCGTTTGTGTAGCGTATCGTCAGCGACTTCCCACACTCGCCGCATTTTATCAGTCCGGCAAACAGGCTGATTTCATTGGTCTGCCCCGGACGCTGGCGGGATTTCAGCTTGTTCTGCACAATATCAAAGCTCATGCGGTCAATCAGCGGTTCGTGCTGTCCCTCAACCACAACCCAGTCCTCCGGTTTCTTTTCCCCAATCGTGCCGATTTTGAAGCGGTAGTCTTTTTTCTGGGAAGCAATCGCCCCGGTGTAGACGGGATTCATCAAAAGGTCTTTGATAACGGAGAAGTCCCACATATACCGCCCGTTTTCCGGGTCTTTCTTTTCCCATTTGGTGCGGGTATTGCGAAGCCCCCGTTCCCGGTTCCACCATGTGGGGCAGGGGATTTTTTCTTCCTCCAGCCGTCTGCGGATATAGTTCGGACCATGACCGTTTAGGGCATATCCGAAAATCAGCCGCACAATCGGGGCGGTTTCCTCGTCAATGAGCAGATGGTTTTTGTCCTCCGGGTCTTTCCGATACCCAAACGGGGCAAGACACCCGGTAAACTGTCCTTTCTGCGCTTTCAGAAGATAAGAGGAATGGACTTTCTTGGAAATATCCTTGCTGTACATCTCGTTCAGGATATTCTTGAACGGGGCAATATCGTTGTTATCCCGCAGGGTGTCGATACCGTCATTCATGGCGATATAGCGGACACCGTTTCTTGGGAAAAAGTCCTCAATCAAATGCCCGGTTTGCAGATAGTTACGCCCCAGTCGGCTGAGGTCTTTCGTGATGACAAGGTTGATTTGCCTGCGCTCAATGGCTCTCAACATTCTCTGTAAATCAGGACGCTCCATATTAAGACCTGTGAAGCCATCGTCCTGATAGACTGCCACAACCTCCCATCCCTGCTTTTCGCAGTATTTTTCCAGCATATCACGCTGGTTTGCGATACTGGCACTTTCGCCTTGCAGGTCATCGTCCTTTGACAGCCTGCAATAGACCGCTGCACGATACCCTCCGGCAAGTGCCGAACCGATTGTTCTGTATTCCATTTCGTTCATCATAGCCATTTACCCACACAATCCAGACGGTATCTGGCTCTTTTGAACCTCATCTTCATTATAGCTCATATCTTTCCTTTTAGCAAGATATTCTTTCGTATTTGTCTTGCCGTATTTCTGGGAAATCAGGCTGACGAACACATCGGTTGCGTCAAGCTCCCCGTCAAACACAGTAGTCACATGAATCTCTGTTTTGTTTTTTGCCATAGGCAGTTATCCTCCATACATGAAAATAGCCAGACAGAGGGTGTCGGCAACGAAGTCCGGCAACGGGCTTCAAAAGACCTTGCAAACAATCTCAATCTGGCGATGATTACTATTTATACTTTTCTTTTATTTTTCTGTTGTTTTGGTTGTTATAAGGGAGAAAAGCCCGGAAATAAGGGGTTTTCCCCGGCAACCGGCTCGGCAACGGGATAGCAACAGGGGGTGCAACGGGCTGTCATTTTCAGAATGGAAGCTCCATCTGTTCTGTGACCTCCACAAAACCGTCCATCGTTTTTTCAGACGGGTTGCCGGAGTCCGTTGCCGGGTTTTCACGCTCCCAGCCCTTTTGTCTGCCATATTCGGAAAACATTCTTGGGTTCGGGAAGTACCGCCAGCCAGAAATGCACTGGTTCATAATCTCGTTGATTTCCCGGATTTCCCATTGCTTCGGCTCGTCAAAGGCATGGTTCAAGGCTTCCTTATAGAGCTGCTTGGAGCAGACCATGCTCCCGGTGTACTTATCAAGATACGCCTGTATCATCCCGGCTTTGGTGTCCTCCGGCATAAAATCCCGCTGGTGTTCTTTGAGATACCGCTGCATGGCAGGGCTGAAAGCCAGCTTGAACCTTCCGCTTCTGTAAATTTCCATCGCTTCTGCCCACATCTGCTCGATATAGGCTCTGGAAGCGGCTTCGTCCTCCAAAATGTGAACCTCGGCTTGCTCCGGGTACACCATGACGGGGATAAAGCGGCGGTTGCCGGAACGGTCAAGGGGCAGGAAGTCAAGGGCATTGGAAGTGCCGCCAAACACGCACTGACGGGGGCGGTCTGCTGGGTGGGTTTCATAGGGTATCTTGTAAACCTCTTTCTGTCGGCTTAAAAATGACTTGATTTCCTCAATGCTCTTGGCGTTGGCGGTTGCCATCATTTCCGACATTTCGATAATCCAGTGACCTTGCAGCTTGCGGTACACATTGTCATCGTCCAACTTCCGCAAATCATCGGAGAACCACTCGTCCCGGACTGCCAGCAGACGGAAGAAGGTGGACTTGCCAGCCCCCTGACCGCCTACCAGACAGAGCATGATTTCAAATTTGCATCCCGGCTGAAAGGCTCGTGAGATTGCGCCCAGCAGGAACAGCTTCAACGCTTCATAGGTGTAATCGTCTGCGTCAGCCCCCAGAAAGTGCCGCAGGCAGAAACGGATTCGTTCTGTCCCGTCCCACACAAGGGTATTGAGATAGTCCCGGATGGGATGGTACTTGTTTTCATTCGCCACAATCCCGATGGCGTTATCAATCTTCTTCTCATTGGTAAGCCCGTAGGTTTCTTCCAGATAGAGAAGCAGATACTTCATGTCCGTATCGTTCAGGGCGGTGCTTTCCCTGTGGAAGCCGATGGGCTTTATGATGTCCTTGCGGTCGGTCAGGATGTTGTATGCGATAGCCCCGGAAAGCAGCGGGTCACGCTGGAATACGGTCAGGCAGTTCCGTATGCTCTGACGGACACCGCCTTTCTCGGTAGTTCCCAGCCCCGCCTTGATTTCCTCAATGCTCTGGGGCGGCTGCATGGCGTTCATGGTGTTTTTTAGTTCTTGCTGCGTTTGCGGCGGCAAGCTCTGCCATTCGCTTTTCAAGCTGTATCACATCCTTTCCGTAGTCCGTAATCAAAGCTGCTTTTTCCTCTGTCTCCCCAAAGAGCAGCACATCCAGCAGATATTCCACTTGGTCTTGCTTCTGTAAGGCTTCCTCCGGGGAGTGCGGGGCATAATCCTTTCTCCATGCCCGAAGCAAGTGAAGATAATCGGCAAGAATACGGAAGCAGCGGTTTTTTGCTTCCTGAAACTGTTCCTCCGGGGATTTCTGCCGGGGCTTGGGCTTTTTTACCTTCCCCGGCGGTTTCCAGTCCTCATAGGAAAGCCCGAAGTCCTGTGCCAGCTGTACGGCGGCTTCTTTCTTTCCCAGCCCATACAGGGCGGCGGCAAAATCAATCACATCCCCATCCGCACCGCAGCCGAAGCAGTGGTAACGCCAATCCAGCTTCATGCTTGGGGTTTTATCGTGATGGAACGGGCAACAAGCCATCCCGTTCCGGCCTACACGGATTCCATAATGCTCCGCAGCCTGTCTTGTTGTGACGGACTGCTTCACAGCTTCAAATACATTCAAATCTATCCCTCCTTGAAAAAAAGAAAAGCACCTGACATTCTCTGATTGAAAATGGCAAGTGCCTGTTAAAGTTCCATATCCTGTTGTTTGTGTTTTGTCTGCTCCGGGGCAGTTCTTTGTGCTTTTTTCTCGTCTGTCTTATCCTGCAAGACTTCCTTGATGGGCTGCTTCTTGGGCGGCTCTTTGCTTTCCTCTGTGCCGGGTGTGGCTTTCCGTACCCAGTAGCGGATGTCCCGCAGCTTCTTCAAATCCTCCTGTACCTCGGTCAGCGGTGTTTTCAGAGCTGCAATTTCTTCCAGAAGCGTTTCCTGCTCCTCTTGCAGCTCCTTTTGGGTACTGTCCTTATCATCTGGGTGCTTGGCAAGGTGGGTGGCGGCTTTTTCATACCGGGCAACCTCCGGGTGTTCCTGTTTGAATTTCTCCTTTGTTTTCTTAAAAAATATCTTCTGGTACTTCTCATAGACAGGCTTACATTCCTTGCAGTCTGTCCGGCTGGCAAGAATCCCGTCAATCACTTTGCTGCGGGCTTCCTTTGGCTTCATCTGATTGCGGTAATCTGCGGCTGATTTCCCGGAAGATTCCAGAAATGCTTCTAAGTCCTCCACAGTGGAAAGCCCCTTTTGCCGGAGATAGGATAGGGCTTCGCTGACTGCCTTTAAGTCCTGTGAAGTCCCCCGGTTCTGTCCAGCCCTCGTCCAGTCCTTCCGTTCTTCCTTTCGTATCTCCATATACTTCATCAGCAGATTGGGAAGAAGTGTCGCTTCCTCCGCCGCTTTTTGTGCAAGCAGCTCCTTCCGTTTTTCTCCCAGCTCGGTAATCCAGCCTTTGAGGTTTTGGATAAGCTGCCGGATGGACTTCATTAGGCGGTTGGCAGCTTTGATTTCCCGGTTCAGGTTGCCGATATTTGTCTGGATACCACGCTTTTCCATCTGCTGGACAGCAGCCCCCTCATGGACAGTAGGGATAATATCAAGCCCCTGTCTGGCATAGGAACGCAAGTCCACACGCTCCGGGCGGTCATTGGCTTCCAGATAGCGGTTCTGGATTACTTCCCATTCATGCCGCCAGATTTCACAATATTTCTGGTCGTTCCAGTCAACCGTATCCTCCTTGTGGCTTTTCCACCTGCCGGACGGAAGTTTTATCCGTTCTCCGCTTTCATCAAGGTCATAAACCTTGCGGCTCTTGGGAAGCCATTTCCCATGTTCGTCTATTGCCCTCATAGTGAGCATGACATGGGCGTGGGGATTGTGTCCCGGCGGATGGGGGTCATGGATGGCAAAGTCAGCAATCATGCCTTTGGAAACAAACTGCTTCTGGCAAAACTCCCGGACAAGGACAGCATACTGGTCGGGCGGTATCTCTCTGGGGATGGTAAGCACCCACCGCCTTGCAAGCTGGGAGTTCCATTGTTTTTCCACCGCTTCGGCGGCGTTCCACAAAGTATTGCGGTCTGCATATTCCTGTGGGGCATTAGGTGGGAGCAGGATTTCATTGTGGACGATACCACGCTTTTCCGGGTAGTGCTTCACTTGCTGGTCATATTCACAGAACAGTTTTTCGCCACTCTGGTAAGCAGCGGCGGCAACCGCAGACTGCCGCTGACTGCGCTGAACAATCGTGATTTCGTTGTGTGGACAGGGCATTTCGTGTCCCTCCTTTCGCTAATTGGTGGACGGGGTGGCGTTTTACCACCTCATTTTGGGCAGAAAAAAAGCAGGAAACCTTTCTTTCAGATTTCCTGCTCGGTGTGCCGCTGTGTGGGCGGCGGGTATTTAGTTGTAAAAGTTCGGGACAAGTTGACCCGATGTGAAGCTGACGAACTGGAATTTATTTGTTGTTATTTTCTATCAATCCCCAAAACATCATAGTATTCATCACTATACTCAATGCCACTATTGTCAAAGCGAGATTGCAGTTCTTTTACATAGTCATAAGGGTTATCAATAGGGGAAATTTCTAATTCTGTTTCAAGATAACTTAATGTCGCTTTCTGTTCCTCTGTGCGGATTGCTTCTTCCTCTTTGAGGTGTTTTTCAAATTTGTCTTTGTCCATCCAAATAATCTGCTCAATAGGATTAGTAGAACCACAAGCAAGAATAAGTCTCATAAAATCCTCAAAGGTTCTTGCCAGTGGATAAACAAAAACATCTGCACAAGTATCAGGATTGCAGGCAAAAACCATTTCCCCATACGGCTCAATAAAGCAATACATAATACTTCCTTCAAAACCTATTGCCTTTGCATTGGTCGGATAGCAGAAGTAAGAATAAATATCTTCAACTTGTTCAAGACAAATCAAAGAGCCATTTATATTCAGTTCTTTGTATTGGTCAAAAAGTGTTTCCATTTTATCACACTCCTTTACAACTTCTAATTTTTCAGTTCTACAAGTTGGAAGTTGTCGCTATGAAATTTCTTTTTCATCATCTCTTGGTGGTCGGACATAACATAACATTTCTTTTTCACAAGCACCAAATTTTGAGAAATTGGATTTCGCTTCTTTTAGCGTTATTCCATGATTAGAGTCGCTTGGTTCGTTATCAGAAGCAATGAACGGGTCATTCTCCCAAAAACAAACGGGGCAAATATACCCACAATCTTCATTTGCCGGAACATTATAGGTAAAATATCCGCAGCAAGGACATTGGTATTTTTTCATATAAACCTCACGTTTAAGCCTTGACCTCAAATTCCTGATTTATTTCTGACTTTATTATACTTCATCGATTATCGAAAAGATAGCATATTTTATGAAACTTGTCGGCTGGGAACAGCTTGCACCGCAAGGTGTCCCCAACAGGCAAGTCCACAAAAGGGTAGCTGGCTGCAGCCAGCGCAGGGGAAGTGTAGCGTCCCCTGTTTGATTTGGAGCAGACCATGACTGCGGAAAATCACAGCTCTCCGGCGAGGAGCCTTCGGAGAACGCAATGCACCAACCTCTGGGTGGTGTATAATTGCGCCCTTAGTAAACTAAGGGGTTTCCGGCTTCTCCCGTTCCAGCATTTTTTTCAATAGTTCCTGCGTGTCCTGCCTGTGAAAAATGAGTTTCAACAACAGCATGACATCATCATCTGTTAGGCGTTCCGGCTCTTGCAGAAAACTTTCCAGCATACCGCCACGAGTGCAGAGCCGGTGCGTCCGTTCCTTTCGGGTAAGCTGCTTTAACTGGTGCTGCAATGCCTTTTCATCATTGATGGCTTTCCGCAGTTTCTTTTCGCTTTTCTCCAGCTCCCGGTTGAGCTTTTCCAGCTTCGAGGTATCAGGCAAGGGCAGCGTCCTCCTTTCCCGGTATCAGCACATAAATCCTATTCGGTTCTCCCACGCCCTGACGCACCCGCATGATAAGTCCGGCGTTTTCCAGTTCATTCAGAGAACGCTTGACCGTCATGGGACTGCGGGACAGGACTGCGGCAATGGCTGTGACAGGGAAGCAGACAAACAGGATTCCGTTCTCGTCCTCCTGCTCTTTGGATAGCATAGCGTCCAGCATCCGGCAGTACATGACCTTTGCGGTGCTGCTGACTGGAAATCCTGTCAACGCTCTGGGAAATGGCATACAGGGCGGCAATGGTGTGTCTATCGTCATAAATTCAAAATTCATTCGGTGTGTTCCTCCTTTTTCTTTGATCGTTTGGATAAATAACGGGGGCAGTCAATCACAACCGCCCGGAAGCTCTGCTTGCACCCATGCTGGCATTTCCGGCATAATTCGTTGTAAGTGACACGCCCCCGGTCATTGAGGTAAAAGGAAAGCTCATGCTTCCTCTTTTTGCTCATTCTCGGCATATTGTATTTCCTCCCGTTTTAGTGTATGGTTTCGGGGCGATTTTCGGCAAAATTACGGTCATAGAGCCGATTAAAATCTCCCGAAGTATCAGCGATAGGGTAGACTATCCCCCTATCAGATTGTCGTGTTTCGGTATCATTTCGGTGTCAGTTCGCCAGTTCTCCCCGGTGTCGTTCCTCCCCTGAATCTCACAGCGGCGTATCGCTCCCTTTGGTACGCTCGTTTCGGTCAGGGTTCCTCCACATCCCTGCCAAAAGTCATGGCGCTACATCGCCGGGGAAGCATATCCCACACAGGCTGGTCATTCGATTGGAATAATCCATCGATGAACTACCTGTATCATAGAACATTTTTGTGCCCTGTGCCGTATGTCCACAAAGTAGGAATTAGGGGTAAAAATCAGAAATTTCCACGATTGCGGAAAGTGTGATATAATCCAGATAAGCGGCAGCAATGAAACCATTGGAAAGGAGCGTGCGCCCATGAAAGGAGCAACAAGCATACAGGAACGCCTTTGGGAACTCCGCAAGGACAAAGGCTTAAATCTGGAAGAACTATCAAAGCTGACGGGCATTTCTAAATCAGCCCTTGGCAGTTATGAAAAAGAGGATTATAAGGAAATCAATCATGGCAACCTTATCACGCTGGCAGACTTCTATGGGGTTTCCGTCGATTATCTGCTGTGCCGGACAGAGAACAGGGAGCAGATCAACACGCCACTGACGGAGCTGCATTTGAACGATGAGATGGTGGCACTGCTGAAAAGCGGTCGGATTAACAACCGTCTGCTCTGCGAACTTGCCACCCATAAGGACTTTATCAAGTTTCTTGCGGACATTGAGATTTATGTGGACGGGATTGCCACCATGCAAATCCAAAATCTCAACTCCCTTGTTGATACCGTCCGGCATGAAATTATTGAACGGTATCGCCCCGGCGAAGATGACCCGCATTTGAAGGTGCTGCAAGCCGCACATATCAGTGATGATGAGTATTTCAGTCACATGGTTCTGGATGACCTCAACCTGATTATCCGGGATATTCGGGAATTCCACAAAAAGGACAGCGAGAGTGCGCCCCAAACTACCGTTGCCGATGAACTGAAAGAAAATCTGGAAGCGGTCGAAAATTTCAAGGGCAGTCGAGATGAAAAACTGGTTATCCTTTACTGCAAGCAGCTTGGTATCAACTATAAAAACCTGTCAGAAGAAGAATTTCGCTGGTTCATTCGTATTCTCAAAAAATCAAAGAAAATGGGAACGCCTATCAGCCAGAGGAAAAAACGGTAAAGGAAAACCGCTGTTGCATGGTTTGTTGGATTCCATGTAGCAGCGGTTTGTGCTGTGGTTATTATTTCATTCGTTTTCTTAATATTCGGCGATAATTTGTTTCTCCCTTTGGTGCGTCCTGTATAATTTCCAACACACCATCTTCAAGCATTTTATCAATGCGATTGGAAATCCATACATCACTAATTCCAAGTTGATATTTTCCTAAAACATTACCTATGACAATAGCCATTTTGAATTGCTCTGGCTGTTCCGCAATTTCACGAAGAATGAAACTATCATATATATCTTCTGAAACGCTTTGCAATTTACCATTTAACATTGCACGCAAAGGTGCATTTTCATTTTGAAGTTGATTCCATTTCATAGTACAAGCTGAAAGAAATACAGGATTAGCTTTCTCTTGTAGAGTTATATAGTTTCCCCATTCGCCAGGAGACACCTCGCCCCATGCTATTTTGGATGTCATAGTATTTTCTTTTCCATATTCCCATGTAGGTAACTTAACCAAATAAATTGTTGTCTGGCAGTTTAATGGTTGAAGTTGTTTCATAAGCCAATACATACCACAAAGCTCATCTGGATTATAGCTATACCAAATGCGAATTTCTTCCCCAGCTACATATCGTTCAATCACTGAGGTCAATGTAGTTTTAATTTTCTGTATTTTTTCTTCAACCTGATAATCTAAATCCTCTACAAAGCAGACAGACAGCATTTTCTTGAAAATATTTTTCCGCTGTTCGCCAATTCCATTATCAGAAATATCTCCCACACTAAGAACCATATCAAAACAATAAACATCACTGCTCTTGCCTCCCAATGGAATAGCATTCTCCCAAGCAATGCGTTCTTGTTCCTGTGCTTGAAGCTGTGCCTTTTTCATTTCATCTGAAGATGGAACACTCCCGTCTTCGTGCCTCATAAATATTGAAACAGCACTTCCTCTATACTTTCCCTTGCCGTAAGTTTGGGCAATTTTCAAACTTCCACAGGCACTTTCACCAAATACAATTTCAATCATCTTATATACCTCCGATTTAATTGCTCCCGTTATGAATAAATCATCTCATACAAAACAATTTCTTCTGCCCTGTTGTGAATGTTATTGCAACGCTGCACCCATTCCATTTGTCGGGTACACTTCAATTCCTCTGTCACGCCCTCGGTAGCTTTCATCTGCTCCATGATAGTGTCTAACCGTTTTTGTGCCTGTTCATTCAGGTCTGCAAGATATGTCAACAATTCTCCGGTCAGTATCAATGTATTCAATCTGGCTGGGTGGACTTCTCTTAAATATTCCCGGTGCATTCGTCCGTACTTTCCGATAGGGCGGTGTTCCTCCGGCAGTTTCAAGCCTGGAATGTAGTAATCTCCGACAAGGATATAATCAATTCCGTTTTCCGTTATTCTTGGTTTCAATTCGCTCATGTTCCTTACCTCCTGTGGAAGCAGGCTCGTCTGGTACTAACTCAATCACATCAGTAATCTCACAATTCAGAGTTTCACAGATACGGGCTAATGTATCCATGCTGATGTGCTTTCCCTCTTTGCTCATGTTGGCAATCATATTTGTTGTCATACCAGCAGCAAGCCTTAAATCCTCTTTTCTCATATCACGCTCTAACAGTGTGTGCCAGAGTGGTTTATAGCTGATGTGCATATTGTTTTCCTGCCTTTCTATCCATACCACCGGGGCGGTTGCCCCGGCAGGAACTTTTCTCTTATTATAACACCAATCTTGTGAAATCACAATTTATTCTTGTAGCCTGCCGCTGATACCGTCTGGATTGTGCATTCCCTTTCTTTTTGTTCCCTTTAATTAGCCATGAACTGTTTCATGCCCTGGCTTTTGGCACCGGGGTTGTCCGAGCCATAGCCCTCCAAGAGGTTAATCACACCCCAAATGCCAAGGCCTGCACCGAGTGCGATCACGAGGGTCTGCAAAACACCAACTGCGCTATTGAAAAATGCCATATTCGTACCTCCATAAAATCATGTTGAATTGTTGTGTGTAGGAAAATTGCAGCCGTTTTCTCCGGCTGCGGCATCGGAAGTATCGCTGTTCTGGGCGAAGTGCTGCTCTGTCCATTCGTACAGGGCAAGTGCATACAGCCTGTCATGCGACATCATAAGGCGGTAGGCTACATCCTGCGAAACCGCTTCAATGTCAATATCTGTGTAGGGAACACCGCGCCTGTCACAATCCTGCATCTGCTCCCAAAGGGCAAGACCGCAGAGGATGTTGCAGCCAATCTTTTCCCACTTGCGCATACATTCCATAAATGCCTGATAATTCGAGAGTTCCATAAACAGCTCCTTTTGCCGCGTTATTCTGCGACGGTAAAATCAGCGTCCTCGTCGGACAACTCAATCTCATAGAGGTCAAACGGTTCCTCCGGCACAATGACTGCCGAGGGATGTTTCTTCTTTTTTCGCTGCACCCGAATGTAGCGTTCTACATCAAAGGTGTTCTTCTTGTCGGCGTCGGACAGGTACTTATAGCGTGGGTGCTTGGTGATGTCATACTTCTTGGAGAAGAACGGGCGTACACCACGTAGCTGCAAGATACACATTCCGCCGTCCATTGTTGCAATTTCGTCCTGTGTCATCAGCTCCTTTCCTAATTTCTGATAATTTAAGCCGTGGGAGATTTCCTTTCCCCGATTTTCTGAGGTATTGAAGCTGTCGATGGTTTCTTTGCCCAATATCTCCGAGATTTCTTTCAGGGTTGTTTTCTCCTTACCGCCTAAAAACAACATGGTATCGCAGTTGCCGACTATGGTATCGGCGTTATCCTTGTAAATCGCCTTTAGCTGGCTCTGCGACTGCAAAATAATAGAAGCCGATATTTCACGGCTTCGGATGGTGGCAATCAACTTATCGAATTGCGGGATTTGACCGATGTTGGCAAACTCGTCCAGAATAAAGCGCACATGAACGGGCAGCCGCCCGCCGTACACATCATCGGCTTTGTCGCATAACAGATTGGTAAGCTGGGATTGGAGAATGGCAATGACAAAGTTAAAGGTCGAATCGGTGTCGCTCATAATGAGAAACAGCGCCGTTTTCTTATCTCCGATGGTATCAAGCTCCATCTCGTCATAGGCCATCAGGTCGCGCAGCTCTTTGATGTCAAAGGGAGCAAGTCGTGCGCCGCAGGAAATCAGAATCGACTTAGCTGTTTTGCCAGCAGCCAATTTGTACTTGCGGTATTGCTTCACCGCGAAATGCTCCGGCTCGCGTTCCTCCAATCGGTCAAACAGAAGATCCACGGGATTTTTATAATCCTCGTCGTCCTCGCGGGTATCGCTGGCATTTATCATGTCAAGCAGGGTGATGAAGTTCTTTTCTTCCTCCGGCGCTTCGTAGTGGATATAGCCGATCAGCGCCGTATAATAAAGACGCTCCGCTTTCACCCAAAAATCTTCGGTGCTTTGTGCGCCCTCGCCCTTGGTATTGACAATGATGGTGTTGACCAACTTCAAAATGTCTTTCTCCGTGCGCAAATACGCAAAGGGGTTGTAGTGCATACTCTTGGAAAAGTTGATAGTGTTGAGAACGGCAATGCGGTATTTTGCTCGCTGCAAAAGCTGTCCCACTTCGCAAATCAGGCTGCCTTTGGGGTCAGTAATGACATACGAACTGTGAAGCTGCATGATATTGGGCTTGCAGAAAAAACGTGTCTTTCCGCTGCCAGAACCGCCGATGACAAGAATATTCTTGTTTCTTGCGTTCTTCGGGTCTTTGGGGCGGTTGGACATCATCAGCCGTTCCGTGGCGGTCAGCAGCACATTGTTGTCAAAGACAGGATCAATGAACGGCTTGATGTCTGCCGCTGTACCCCAACGTGCCGTGCCGTACTCCATGCCCTTGCGGTATTTTTTGGCGTTCTTTTGCTTGGAGTAGACCACCAGCCGGATAATCACGGCTGCGGCAAGCCCAATCAGCAGATCGCTGGGATGGAAGCTGGGGGCGGCGCTGGCAAAGGCAGCGGAGAAGCCCTGCCCGATATGCAGCAGCTTTGCAGATATATCCACACCCTGCGCCAGCCGGAACGCCTGTCCGACCTTTCCAAACAGATAGACAAAGGCAAGATATGGGAGATGGAGTATGATTTGCTTTTTGATTTCCGGCTTCATCGGTCGATCCCCCTGTCCATATTTTTCACCTTGTCCCGCTTGGCGGTCTGAGCGGCTTCGGCCTTCTTCTCGGCAAGGTCGCGTCGCACAGAGGGCTTGCGCTCCTTATCCAGTTTTTTCTTGGAAAACTCCCGAAACGCTGCCGTCAGCACGTCCGCGTCCCGTCCCTTGAAAAACACAAGGTATCGGTCATCTGCCTTTTTCAGTGCAAAATCAATGCCGTATTTCTTCGCCGTGCTTTCAAAGGCTTTGATATTCGCATCGGTGATTTCGATATTGGAAACGCCTGTGCCATGCCGCATAAGCTGTTTCAGCGTTTGCTTGCCGCGATGGGGCGTGTCCCTTGCCTTGCGGTAGAGCTGCAAGAGCTTCCGCAGCGCGGCTTGCAGCACCTTTCCGTCCAGCTTTGCCGTCTTGATTGCAAGGGCAATCGTCTTTCGGGTCACTTCTTCCTGCAACGGTTATCACTCCTTTCGATTTTTCTGCCGCAGTCAGGGCGGGCGCACCCGCCAGATCAGCCATATCCTCATAGGCTCTCGCCCGGCGAACAGGAATAGTCCGGGATGCCTGATTTCGGCTTGCCCCAATCAGGGCTTGCCATGTCGTGAGCGACGAGGGCGGTATAGTAGTTGTCGATGGTAGACGGAGCGTTGAACAGCACCGCCCGCAGATATTGCTTGATGTTGCGGATCTTCGTGGTGTTCTCCCGCATACAGTCCATGACAAACTCGATGTGGCTGCTGTTCAGCTTCAAGAATTTACTCTTTACCAGCTCGGCGGGGTAATCGTCGCCAGCGATGCGGAGCGTCTTTCGCGCAGAGCAGACAGTTTCCAGCATGAGGTCTACAATCTCGTCCAAACGCTCCTTGTCCATTTTGGGGTCCTGCATGAGTTCGTCGTACTCGATATTCTCCATGATGATTTCACGGTAAATATCTACGGCACTCTGTTTGAACGCTTCCGTTCCTTTCCGTTCCGGCGCAGCCCCGCAAGGTGAGGGGTCAGGGGAAAGGATAGGAAAGGAATCGGTATTTGATAGATCTGTAATTGATTTTTCTTTCTTTGATAAGTTAGTTCTTGATCTATCTTTATTTAATTGCGTTGGATTTTCCGACGTCGGATTATCCGCTGTCGGATTTTCCAACATCGGTTTACCCGGCATTGGATTTTCCAACATCGGCTGCGGCTGTTCATAAATGGTGTATTCGATAGCAGTCATTTTGCCTTTTTCATCGCGTCCCTGCCGTCGCAGGATATATCCGGCTTTTTCAAGCTCCCATACGGCGGTGCGGATCGCGTCGATGCTCTCACGGTTGATATGGGACAGCCCTGCGAGGGTGTAGTCCCAATCCTCCGGCAGGGACAGCATTTGCGACAACAGCCCCTTGGCTTTCAAGGTCAGCTCCTTGTTTCGCAGATGGTGGTTTGACATGACGGTGTACCCGCTGTTGCGCTCCACCCGAAATACTGCCATAGGTTATCAGCTCCTTTCGCTCACTTCGCCGTGCCGCGCCGGAGGACAGTCAGTTTGCCCGGCTCATACGGACATTCCGCGTACACACAGAACTGGTACTTCCAATGCGGACGGTAAAAGTGACAGGTATTGCAATCCTCACAGTCGGCACAGCCGCCGTTTTCGTAGCGGTCAAAGCCGGGCTTTCCCCGCATGAGCATTTCAAACGCACGGCTGCTGCCGTTCGTAAAGTACATTGTGGCTGCACCTCCTCTCAGATTTGGGCAGAAAAAAACGCCGTAGACTTTTCTCAAAATCTACGGCGTGGGCGTATGCGAAAAGGGATGCTGCCTTGCGGTAACATCCCTTTTGACGCTTGTTTATTCAATTTTTGAGCTAACCTGTTTGCCCTCTGCCCTTAAAAGCGTTGATTTTACTGGGTTTCTGCTTGTTTTCCTATGTCAACGCTCTTTAGGGGTGTCTTTCTTTTTGGAGCAGGGTACGGGAATCGAACCCGCCTCCTCGGCTTGGGAAGCCGATGTACTACCGATGTACTAACCCTGCATCGCGATAGCTATTATAGCAGAGAAATCCGTCCTTTGCAACCGAAAAATGCCGGTAAGCATGAAATTTCTTTTTGCGGCATAGGATAGGCCAGCTTATTTGGGGAGGGTGGACGATGAAAAAGCGAGTTTTAGCGCTGCTTTTGGCGCTGCTGCCGATGGCTGTCCCGGCGGCAGAGGCGGTAGAGCTGCCGGTGGAGGCCCCGGCGGCGCTGCTGATGGAGAAGGAGACAGGGCAGGTGCTCTACGCCGAAAACGAGCATGAAAAACTGGAGCCTGCCAGCGTCACAAAGGTGATGACCCTGCTTTTGGTCATGGAGGCCATGGAGCGCGGGGAGCTGAAGTATGAGGACACAGTCACCGTCAGCGCGGGTGCCGCGTCCATGGGCGGCAGTCAGGTGTATCTGTCCGAGGGGGAGCAGATCACCGTGGAGGAGCTTTTGAAGGCTGTGTGCGTCTCCAGCGGCAACGACGCCGCCGTGGCCCTGGCGGAAAAGGTGTCCGGGGTGACGGAGCTGTTCGTGCAGCAGATGAATAACCGGGCCGCTGAGCTGGGTATGCAGGACACCCATTTCGTAAACCCCACGGGCCTGCCCGCCGAAGGACATGTGACCAGCGCCTATGACATTGCCCTCATGAGCCGGGCGCTGATTTTGCGCCACCCGGACATTCGGCGCTTTACCACCATCTGGATGGACACCATACGGGGCGGCGAATTCGGCCTCTCCAATACCAACAAGCTCATTCGCTTTTATGAGGGGGCTACGGGGCTGAAAACCGGGTCCACAGGCTCGGCAGGCTACTGCATCTCGGCCACGGCAGAGCGGGACGGCATGGAGCTTATTGCCGTGGTGCTGGGGGACGAGACCAGCCAGCAGCGCTTTGAGGACGCCAAGACCCTGCTGAACTACGGCTTCTCCGCCTACGCCCTGGCCCATGTTGCCCCGCCGGAGCCGCCTACGGTACCGGTGAAGCTGGGAGCGTCCAAAGCCGCTGCCCTGACCCCTGCTGAGAATGTGCTTCTGGTGAAAAAGGAGCGCGCCGGGAGCCTGACCTACGGCACCGACCTGCCGGAGTGTCTCACCGCCCCAGTGGAAAAGGGGCAGCAGGTGGGAACACTGACGGTGCGCTGCGGGGACGAGATTTTGCGGGAGATCCCCCTGACGGCAGCGGAGGGCGTGGAGCGAATGTCCTGGAGCGGCCTGTTTCTGCGTCTGCTGCAGCGGGCGGTTTTCGGGTAAGAAAACCGCCGGATTTCTCTTGTATTTTTCGCCGGATAGATGTAACATAGGAAAAAGAACAAAACAGGAGGGCGCTATTATGATCCGTGTTGATCTTTCCCATATGCGGCACTTTATCCCGCTGCCCTATGAGGCGGCGCTGACCCCCCGGCTGCATTTGGCCCACGAGCGGCTGCGCAGCGGCACCGGGGCCGGGGGCGAATTCACCGGCTGGGTAAGCCTGCCCCGAACCTACGACCGGGAGGAGTTCGGGCGCATCAAGGCGGCGGCCAAGAAGATCCGGGGCGATTCTCAGGCGCTGGTGGTCATCGGCATCGGCGGGTCTTATCTGGGGGCCCGGGGCGTTATCGAGTGCCTGTGCTCCCCTAATTACAATCTGAAAAAGAAGGATACCCCCAACATCTATTTCGTAGGCAACGGCCTGGATAACGACCAGCTGGCCGAGGTGATGGAACTGCTGGAGGGGCATGATTTTTCCGTGAATGTCATCTCCAAGTCCGGCACCACCACGGAGCCGGCGGTGGCCTTCCGCTTCTTCCGCCAGCTTTTGGAGCAGAAATACGGGCGTGAGGAGGCGGCCCGGCGCATTTACGCCACCACTGACCGGAATAAGGGCGCCCTGAAGGCCCTGGCTGCGGCGGAGGGCTACGAGAGCTTCGTGGTGCCGGATGACATCGGCGGGCGGTACAGTGTGCTGACGGCGGTGGGGCTGCTCCCCATTGCCGTGGCGGGTATCGACATTGAGCAGCTCATGGCCGGGGCGGCCGCCATGGAGGCCGACTGCGCCCGGGAGGGGATGGACGCCAACCCCGCCTGGCAGTATGCCGGAGCCCGGTACGAGCTGCAGCACCGGGGGATGGAAATTGAGGTCCTGGCCTGCTATGACCCCTTCTTCCGCTTCATGGCGGAGTGGTGGAAGCAGCTTTACGGCGAGTCCGAGGGCAAGGAGGGCAAGGGCCTGTTTCCGGCCAGCGTGGAATTTACCGCCGACCTCCACTCCATGGGTCAGTATCTCCAGGAGGGGCGGCGAAATCTCTTTGAGACGGTGGTGCGCTTTGAGCCCCGGGCCGGGGAGCTGGCCGTCCCCTTCGATGCGGAAAACGGCGACGGGCTGAACTTCCTGGCGGGCAAGACCATGAGCGACTTAAAGCAGCAGGCCATGGACGGCACTCTCCTGGCCCATGTGGAGGGGGGCGTGCCCAACATCCGCGTGTGCTGCGGAGCGCGCAGCGCATTCACTCTGGGAGAGCTAATTTACTTCTTCTGCTACGCCTGCGGCCTGTCGGGCTACCTGCTGGATGTAAACCCCTTTGACCAGCCCGGGGTGGAGGCCTATAAGAAGAATATGTTTGCTCTGCTGGGAAAGCCCGGCTACGAGGATCTGGGGCAAAGTCTCCGGGCGCGGCTGGCGGAAAATGATTCATGAAGTTTTCATGAATTTTGCTTTCTCCATTGCCATTGCCGCAGAAGTGTGGTATAGTATTGGTAAATACACAAAGGAGTGATCTCTTATGGTTAGACTGATCATGGGTGCGAACGGCGCCGGTAAAACAAAGCAGCTCATCGACCTGATCCACAGTGCCGTGGAGTCCGAAAACGGCAGCGTGGTCTGCATCGAGCCCGGTGCGGATATGACCTTTGACATTAAGTCCAGCGTGCGTCTGGTCAATGGCAAGGAATATAATCTGAATTCTTTTGAGTGCCTGCGAGGCTTCATCAGCGGCCTGTACGCCGGCAATTACGATATTTCCCATGTGTTTGTAGACAATCTCTCCAAGGTGGTAGGCAGCAACAGCCTGCCCGATGTAGAGAACTTCCTGCACTGGCTGGACCGCTTCAGCGAGGCAAACAGTGTGAAGTTCACTGTGACCCTCAGCATGGACGAGGGTACCGCCACCGAGGGTATGCGCAACTACCTGTAATATTTTTCGGATATGCGTACATAAAATGCACGGCGCTTTTGCGCCGTGCATTTCACTGCTTCAGGCCCCGCTCCAAAAAACCACAGCGATTGCCGCCCCCAGGCCGGGGCGTGAACGATTTCCCCGACAAATGCAAATTTTCCTCTTGAAATAGGCCCGAAAGTGCGCTATAATAATTCAGCACCTGCCGGTGTGTTGGAATTGGTAGACGAAGTGGACTCAAAATCCACCGCTGGCGACAGCGTACCGGTTCGAGTCCGGTCACCGGCACCATATCGAGTGTTCATAACCAACCTGAGAGTTGGATGTGGACACTCGATTTTTTTGCGGTGAAACGGTCCGAGCGGTCCGTGGCGGCAGAGGCATCGCCTCCCCTGCGGGGTCGGAAAGCCGCCCTTGCACCCGGGATAAAAATAGTATATGATAAGTGGGAAGGTAGGTCGCTCCTGCCTCCCCGCTTTGCTATGATAGGAGGTCCCCCCCATGACAACACAGAGAAAAGCCGACCTGCTGCTGGTGCTGATTACCGGCTTTTGGGGCTGCTCCTACTACCTGTCCGACCTGGCCCTGGGGGAGATGCCGCCCTTTGCCCTGTGCGCCGTGCGGTTTTTGCTGGCCTTTGTGCTGCTGGGCATTGTGCTGTTTCCCAAGCTGCGGCATGTAAACCGCAAGACCCTGCTGTGGGCGGTCCCGGCGGGCCTTTCCCTTACCCTCACCTACATCGGCGCCACCGTGGGCCTGCTGTATACCTCCATCTCCAACGCCGGGTTTATCTGCTCCCTGCCGGCGGTGACCACACCCCTTTTGACCTTTTTGGTGTACCGGAAAAAGCCGGAGCGGCGGATGCTGCTGTGCCTGGTTCTCTGCACGGTGGGCCTTGGGCTGCTGACCCTGGGAAATGATTTTCGCCCGGCGCCGGGAGACCTTATCTGCCTGCTGTGCGCCTTGGGCTACGGCATCAACCTCCTGGTGGTGGAGCACGCGGTACACCAGCCGGAGGTAGATGCTCTGCAGCTGGGCGTGTTCCAGCAGCTGGTGACGGGTGCGGCCATGCTGGTGCTGTCGCTGCTGTTTGAGACCCCCTGCCTGCCCCAAACCCCCACAGGCTGGGGCAGCGTCCTGTTTCTGTCCGTTTTCTGCACAGGCATCGCCTTCGCCATCACCGCCGTGCAGCAAAAGCACACCTCTGCGGTCCATGTGGGGCTGATTTTTACATTGGAGCCGCTGTTTTCGGCCATCGTGGCCTTCTTCTTCGCCGGGGAGCGGCTGGCTCCCCGGGGCTATGTGGGGGCAGCGCTGATGATGCTGGCCCTGGTGACCATGGAGGCGGGCTTTCCATTTCTCAAAAGGAAAAAAGCGGTGGAGGAGTGAACCGTCAGAAAGGAGAACATCATGGGATTTGACGCGGCACACGCCATCAGCGCCCTGTCGAAGCTGGCGCTGCGGCTGATGCGAAACGCTAACAAAAAGGAGGCTTCCCAGCAAATGGATATGTATTTTTCGGCCAAACGGCAGACCCTTGCGCAGTTCATGGAGGTCTACGACCCGCAGCGGCTTCACGAGGTACACGGCGGCTCCACCATCGTATTTGACGCCATGGCCCACCAGTCGCCCCAGGACCGATATGACATAGTTCGTTTTCTCATCGCCCAGGGTGCGGAGTTGACGGGCACGAACAGTGAAAACGAAACCCTGTTTCACATCCTGTTCTCGCGCCCGAAGCACAACATGGCGCAGACGGTGGAGCTGACAAAGCTGCTGATAGATGCCGGGGCTGATATAAACCAGCCGGACGCGAAAGGCCGGGTGGCGCTCCAGTATCTCATCAGCCATCCCAAACTGGCGGACCGGGACATGGCCCCGCTGTATGACCTGCTTTTCACCCGGTGCCGCCTGGATCTGTCCATAAAAAACGCCTGGGGCTATACCCCCATAGACCTGGCCCAAAAGCTCCCCTACCGGGCGGACCTGCTGCGGCGAATGACGGAGTGAGTTGGTACCTGATACCCACCGCGCCACCCACGGCAGGGCACACGGGCCCTGCCCTACAAAAATATTGCGCACCCACATCGGGCGGACAGGGTCGTCCGCCCCTACAATCGCTTCCGTAGGGGCCGATGCCTACATCGGCCCGACCTGGTTTTTTTCGCACTCCCGGCAGGGCACACGGGCCCTGCCCTACAAAAATGGTTGTAGGGCGGGACCCATGTGTCCCGCCGCACACGGCACCACCAATAACCCGTCCGTAGGGGCGGACGCCTCTGTCCGCCCGCCGGGCTTGTGCCGCACCCCCTTGTGAGGTGTCATTGCGAGGGCGCACCGCGCCCGTGGCAATCCGCCTCTCCCCTTCCCAAAATTTTCTCAAAATATTTTCGTTTTCCCTCTTGACAAAGGCCCAAAATGCGATTATAATGCGCTTAATTTCAAACGACAAACCTGTGAGGAAGAAGAGTAGCTCAGCACAGAGCATCCTAAGAGAGCTTCGGGTGGTGAGATCGAAGCGGTGCGCGGCGGTGTGAATGGCCTTCCGAGGGCGGCTTGAACAGGAACATTCCTAAGTAGGGTCCGACGGGAACCCTCCCGTTATCCGTGGGGTACGCATGATGGTGCGTAAAAGCGAGTGGGCATCGCAAGATGTCAATTTGGGTGGTATCGCAGAAGCAAAGGCTTTTGTCCCATGTGGGGCAGAGGTCTTTTTTGTTTTTAAAATCCAGGCCGCCGGCAACGGCCCCTCCATCCGCTACCCAAAACCCTATATTAAATTTTGGAGGTAAACAAAAATGAAAAAGAACATTCTGAAGCGTGTGCTGACCCTGGCCCTGGCCGCCCTGCTGACCCTGTCCCTCTTCGCCTGCGGCAAAAAAAACAACGACAGTTCCACCAGCACCTCCGGCGCCACGTCCTATAAGGTCGGCATCTGCAACTATGTGGACGACGCATCCCTGAATCAGATCGTGGACAACATCAAAACCCAGCTGGCTGCCATCGGCCAGGAGAAGGGCGTCACCTTTGAGATCAGCTATGATAACTGCAACGCCGATTCCGCCGTGCTGAATCAGATCATCGCCAACTTCATCGCCGACAAGGTAGACCTGATGATCGGCGTAGCCACCCCCGTGGCCGTGGCCATGCAGGCCGCCACCGAGGGCACCGACATCCCCGTGGTCTTTGCCGCCGTGTCCGACCCCGTCAGCGCCGGCCTGGTGGAGAGCCTGGAGGCCCCCGGCGCCAACATCACCGGCACCTCCGACTATCTGGACACCGACGCCATCCTGGACCTGATCTTCGCCGCCAACCCCGGTGCCAAGAACATCGCCCTGCTGTATGACCAGGGTCAGGACTCCTCCACCACCCCCATCAAAAACGCCAAGGCATACCTGGACAAGAAGGGCGTGTCCTACAAGGAGTATAACGGCACCACCACCGATGAGATCAGCCTGGCCGTCAGCAGCATCGTGGCCGACAAGGCCGACGCCGTGTTCACCCCCACCGACAACACCGTGATGACCGCGGAGCTGGCCATTTACGAGACCCTGGCCAAGGCCGGTATCCCCCACTACACCGGCGCTGACTCCTTCGCCCTGAACGGTGCGTTCCTGGGCTACGGCGTGGACTATGCCAACCTGGGCGTGGAAACTGCCAACATGGTCTCCGGTATTCTCCTGGACGGCAATAAGCCCGCCACCACCCCCGTGCTGACCTTTGACAACGGCACCGCCACCATCAACACCGACATCTGCAAGGAGCTGGGTCTGAACTACGACGACCTGGCCAAGACCTTCGCCCCCCTGTGCACCAAGGTCCAGTCCATCGTCACCGCCGAGAACTTCGACGATCTGAATAAGTAAGAAGCAAAAATTCCACCCACAGGGCGGGGCGCTCCCCCGCCCTGTTGACGGGCGAAAGGCCGCTTGCAGCCCCTCCCCCACGCACCACAAAGTAACATAATATAATGTAGGGCGGGCTGCCCTCGCCCCGCCGCCCGATAACGATCGCACCTCTTGTTATATTTCGTAGGGGCCGATGCCCACATCGGCCCGCGCGCAGGCACTTCTTGCAACCCTCCGTAGGGGCCGATGGTCCTGTTGCGGTGCCCAAAATTTTTGCGCTGCCTTACGGCTGTCGCTTAAAATTTTGACCGCAGCCACTCGCTCACTTCGCTTCCTCTGCCACCGGCAGCGCTCAGTTCGCTCCCCACATCGCCCCGCCCATGGCACTTCTTGTTACGCTCTGTAGGGGCGACCCTTGCGGCCGCCCGCCCAGACTCGTACCGCATTTCATACAATGTGTCATTGCGAAGCCAGTGCGCACACTGGCTGTGGCAATCCGCATCCCCCCGCCCCCCCATCACTCTTCATCAAAGGAGATCCCCCATGAACATTTTATCCCTGGTCCAAACCGCCCTGGAGCTGGGCCTCATCTGCTCGCTGACGGTGCTGGCACTGTTTTTGAGCTACTCCATGCTCAATGTGTGCGACCTGTCCACCGACGGCTGCTTCACCCTGGGCGCCGCCGTGGGTGCTACGGTGGCTATTGCCGGGCATCCCTACCTGGCCATCCTGGCCGCCATGGCCGCCGGAGTCCTCTCCGGCTTCATCACCGCCCTGCTGCAAACGAAAATGGGCATCGACAGCCTCCTGGCGGGCATCATTGTCAACACCGGGCTCTACTCCATCAATATCGCCGTCATGGGCGGCTCCTCCCTGCTGAACATGAATAAAACCGAGACCGTGTTCACCAAGGCCCGGGCTCTGCTGCAAGGCACCGTCCTTTCCGAGCAGTATAAGCTGCTGGTGGCGATCATCGCCGTAGCCGCCGTGGTGGTATTTTTGACCCTGTTTCTGCGCACCCGCCTGGGTCTGGCCATCCGCGCCACCGGCGACAATCCCGACATGGTCCGCTCCTCCTCCATCAACCCCACCTTCACCACCATCGTGGGCCTGTGCGTGGCCAACGCCTTCACGGGCCTGTCCGGCTGTCTGCTGGCCCAGAGCCAGAAATCCGTCAGCATCGACATCGGCACCGGCATGGTGACCATCGCCCTGGCCTCCCTGCTCATGGGTCAGGTGCTGCTGGGCAAGGGCAGCATTTTCAAACGGGCCATGGGCATGGTGGTGGGCGCTTTTGCCTTCCGCCTGGTGTACACCATCGCCCTGCGGCTGGATATGCCAGCCTTCATGCTGAAGCTGGTGTCCTCGGTGATCGTGGTGCTGGCCATCGCCACCCCCTATTTCAAAAAGCAACTTCCCATGCTGCGCCGCCGTATGGCCGCAAGAAAGGAGGCCCGCCGCTATGCTGAAGATTGAAAACATTTCCAAGACCTTCAACCCCGGCACCATCAATGAAAAGGTGGCCCTGCAGGACCTGAGCCTGCACCTGGCCCCGGGAGATTTCGTCACCATCATCGGCTCCAACGGCGCAGGCAAATCCACCCTCTTTAACGCCATCTGCGGCAGCTTTTTCACCGATAGCGGCAGCATTTATCTGGACGGAAGAAACATCACCTTCCTGCCGGAATACCAGCGCTCCCGGCAGATCGGCCGCCTGTTCCAGGACCCCATGCGCGGCAGCGCCCCCCATATGACCATTGAGGAAAATCTCTCCCTGGCGGCGGCCTCCGGCGGCTGGCTCAGCCATGTGACCCGGGCGGAAAAGGCCGCCTTCCGGGAAAAGCTGGCCCAGCTGGACATGGGCCTGGAGGACCGGATGAAGCAGCCTGTGGGCCTGCTCTCCGGCGGCCAGCGTCAGGCGCTGACGCTGATGATGGCCACCTTCAAGCCGCCGAAGCTCCTGCTGCTGGACGAGCATACCGCCGCCCTGGACCCCGCCACAGCGGAAAAGGTCCTGGAGATCACCCGCCGGACCGTGGCGGAAAACCGCATCACCACCCTCATGGTCACCCACAATATGCACCAGGCCCTGGAGCTGGGCAACCGCACCCTGATGATGGATAGCGGCCATATCATTCTGGATGTCTCCGGGGCGGAGCGCTCCGGCATGACCGTAGACGACCTGCTGGCCAAGTTCAAAAGCGGTGCCGGTAAAGCCCTGGATAATGACCGCATTCTGCTCTCGGAGTGAGCTTTTCCCGGGCCAGCCATCAACGCTGCATAAAAAGCTCGCAGTCCATACCGCCCGCAAGCGGAAAGCTCTCTGCCGGAAACCCCACGGCTTTTTCGGCAGCGCCAAAAAAGCACCCCTCATCGGGGTGCTTTTCAGCGCTTGTCGCAGCTCCATTAGTAAATTTTCTTCTCCAGCATAACCAGGTCTACATCCGGGAGGCCGTTAAACCGGCAGGGGACGATGCCCACCTCCCGATAGCCCAGTTTTTTGTAGAATTTACGGGCCACCTCGTTGCGGGCATTGGTGTCAATGCGCAGGTAAGGGCAGCCGTTTTGGGTGGCATAGGCCTCGTAGAACGCGGCGAACTGACCGCCGTAGCCGTGGGCGCTCTCCGAGGGGTCGATAACCAGGGTGTGCAGGACCATAACCTGGCTGTCCTGCGCCGGATACTGCCAGGCAGCCTGGGCGTAGACATCCACCTGGGTCTGGTTGATGATGGCGGAGCCCACGACCTTTTCCCCCCGGCGCTGCACGAAGAGCTCGTCCCGCTCCAGGGCCGCCCGGGCCGTTTCCAGAGTGGGATACACCCCGGACTGCCAGCCGATGTAGGGGCCGCCCCGGTCCTGGCGGGCGATGATGTCCTCATAGATCTGCGCCACGGCGGGCAGGTCAGCGGCGGCAGCCTTGGTGATAACGGCTTCCATAGGTCACCTCACAGGCCCAGCACATAGCTGTATATCTCAAAGCCGCCCACCACCAGGTTAAACAGTCCGAAGGCCAAAACCAGAATGGCCGCCAGACGGCGGGAGGTGTTTTTCTTTTTTCCGGTGCCCTTGAGCATATCCGCCCCCTCTGCGCACATAGCCACGCACAGGGTCAGCGCCGTAAGCCCCGGCACATAGGACACGCCTGTTTTGTGCAGGATCCCACTGGCGGCGGCAATAACCAGGAACACTACGGCAATCTTCTGCATTTTACTCATACGCAATTCTCCTCTCGGCACATAGCTCTGCCTTCAGTGTAACGGAAATGCCTCCAAAGCGCAAGGGTTTTCTTGTGGGGTCAAGAAATAAGGGCTGCTAAATCTTCTTGCAGGGCCTGTGAAAAGGCTTTGGCTCCGGACAGGTTCAGGTGGTCGATGTTCTTGAAATAGGAATACTGCCCTGAAAAGTCAGCGTCCCGGGAATAGTCCAGCCAGGGGGCACCCGTCTCTGCGCTCAGGCTCGTCATAAGGTCTTGAAAGCACCCTAAAATTTTGGCGGAATAGCACTGGGTATAGACATCCGGGTAGGGAGGGGTCACAAACACCGCGTTCCAGGCGTTTTCCCGGCAGAGAGCCGCTATTTCCCGGAGTGCATCCAGCATCACTGGGTTGCCGTCGGGCATGGCCGGTTCCACGGCGGTCAGGTGGTCTTTTTGGATGCGCTGCTGCTCGCCTGCAATGTCCTGAGGCGAGAGGACCTGCTGGCCGTAGAGGGTGTTGGTGTCTGCCCGCAGCTCCGGAGGGTGGATGAACGCCGACAGAACATCGGTGCAGTCGTTGGTCAGCAGCGGTGACCAACGCACCAGCACCCAATGGCCCACATCGCAGTCCACAATGTTTTGGGGGCTGAGGATGCGGTAGTAGCGCTCCTGCTTGTCCGAAAAGCTGTCCTCCGACTCCGTCCAGAAGGGAGACATATAGCTCACCGTCACCACCACAGTAGCACCAGGAGTCAGATGCCCCCGAAACTGCCGGAGCTGCATCAGGTCGTAGAGCGGGGTCTGGGAGGACATGGAAAAATTGAAAAAGGTTTTGTCGGGGTAGTCCGCTGCCTGAAAAGCGTCGCGGCCATGGGATGCACCGAACACGGCGAAGGTGATGCCGTCGGGCATGGCGTGGTATTTCTCCGTTTCCTCTGTGCGGTCCAGGTTTTTGTAGGTGGTTGTATGCTTATAGGCCAAGCCGCCCACCCAGAGCAGCACGGCGACCACCAAAAACAGGGCGGCACAGCGACACAAAAATTGTTTCATCGGCCAGCCTCCTTAAAACTGGAAATAGATAAACGGCGCTGCCGTAGTTTTGGGGATCAGCAGGAGTATACCCAGCAAAAACACCACATACAGGGCGTACCGAGCCGCAGGCCGCAGCCGCCCCACCGCCGCCATGGCGTCGTTCTTTTCGTCCAGCAGGTCGCCCAGGAGCAGGACCAGTACGGAAAAGACGGTGATGGCCGCCGTCAGGGTGCCGCCTGCTGTCAGCAGATGCCAGGCATCCTGCATCCAGGTCAGGGGATGCCGCAGTCCCGCAAAAGCAGCCCCCAGGACGGCCAGGGCGTCGGCCATGGTGTCCGCCCGAAAAAATGTCCACGCGATACACGCCAGGACAAAGGTTTTCAGCAACAGAAGCGCCTTGCAGCAGGGGCCGGGAGCCTTGGGGGCGTTGCGGCGGAGCCGGTTCCAAATCAGCTCTGCGCAGAGGTACAGGGCGTGGAGCAGCCCCCACACCACGAAGGTCCAACTGGCACCATGCCACAAGCCGCTGAGGGCGAATACAATCAGTGTGTTGCGCAGGGTACGGGCAAAGCCCCGGCGACTGCCACCCAGGGGAAAGTACACATACTCCCGAAACCAGCTTGTGAGGGAGATATGCCAGCGCTTCCAGAAATCACGCATGGAGAGGGCGAAATAGGGCGCTTTGAAGTTCACCATCAGCTCCACACCCATCATCTCCGAGCAGCCCCGGGCGATGTCGGAATAGCCGCCGAAGTCGCAGTAAATTTGCAGGGCAAAGGCTGCCGTGGCCAAGGCCGCCGCGCCGCCGGAGGCATAGGAAGCATCGTTATACACCGCGTCCGCCAACCGCGACAGGTAAGCGGCACACACGCACTTTTTGAAAAAGCCCCAGACCATGAGCCGGACGCCATGGGCGGCCTGGTCATACCGGAAAACCTGCTCCTTTTTGAGTTGAGGCAGGAGGTTATCCGCCCGCTCGATGGGGCCGGCCACCAACTGGGGGAAGTAGGACACAAACAGAGCAAAGGTGATAAAGTCCCGCTCGGGCTCCATCTTGCCCCGGTACACATCGATGGTGTAGCTGAGAGTTTGGAAGGTATAAAAGGATATGCCAACCGGCAGGATGATGTCCAGAGCCGGGGCGGTAAAGGGGATACCCACCGCCCGGCACAGGGCCGTAAGGGTCTCACCGAAGAAATTCAGGTATTTGAAGAAAAACAAAAGTCCGAAGTTAACGATCAGGTCGGCAATGAGCATAGGCTTTTTGGCCCCGGGATAGCGCCGGATGCACAGGGCGCAAAAATAATTGACCGCTGTGGAAAACAGGATCAGCACGATAAACTCCGGCTTCCAGCACATATAAAAATAGTAACTGGCCGCCAGGAGCAGATATTTCCGAAACCGATGAGGCAGGGCCCAGTAGAGGACCAGCACCGCCGGCAAAAAGACCATGAATTTCAGTGAATTGAAAAGCACCTGTATACCGCCTCTCCTGTAATGAATCGATGAACATTATAGCCTGTTCCGGTTGAAAAAGCAACCGGGCTTTATAGGCCACTCTTTTCCCTCAGCACCTTGGCCTTGAGCACGACGGCCACGGTTTTGGCGTCCTGGAGCTGGCCGTTCAGGCATTTTTCCACAACCTCCTCAAAGGGGAAAAACCGCACCTCCAAAAACTCGTCCTCATCCAAATGCTGCCGGGTAAAGGTCAGTCCCTCCGCTTTATACAGGTACAGCCGCTCAGCGTAGCAGCCGGGGGAGGCGATGAGCGTCCCCAGGTCCGTCCACCTTTCGGCGTCGGCGCCTACCTCCTCATGCAGCTCCCGCCGGGCCGTTATCCGGGGCTCCTCGCCCTTCTCCCGCTTGCCGGCAGGTATCTCCCACAGATGCTCGCCCACCGCATAGCGGTACTGGCGCACCAGGGCCACCTGTCCCTTGTCATCCAGGGCCAGGATACCCACGCCGCCGGGGTGGTCCACCACCTCCCGCAGGCCGTGGCCGCCGTCGGGCAGCAGCACCTCGTCCCTGCGCACACGGATGATGCGGCCATTATAGATCGGGTGGCTTTGCAGCAGTTTTTCCGTTAAGTCCAGCATGAAGCATTCCTCCTTTGGGCCCTACTATAACACAGGGCGCGGTTTTTTTCAATTTTTATAGACTTTTTTTGCGGGTGTGGTATAATAAACCTGTCAAAAATTCCTTTGGAATTTTTCGACAAAAGGCTTGCAGCCTGCTGCGCGCATAATTTTGCCGCCTTGCGGCAAAATTCCACACTGGCAGTCTGAGAGGTATTTTTCCCCACGCGCATGTCGCGGTGAAAAATGATCCCAATTTTTTGCCGCCTGCGGGCGGCAAACTCTGCGAGGCTTATGGATGCACAGGATATAATTTGTTTATAAAATAAGGAGGGCCTGAGATGAGATATTTGCTGAAAGGCGGCACTGTGGTCTCCGGACGGGGCACCCGCCGGGCGGATGTGCTGGTGGAGGACGAGAAGATTTTGCAGGTGGGCCGCAGCCTCCGGGACCCCCTGGCCCGGGTGGTGGATGTATCCGGGAAGCTTCTCCTGCCCGGCTTTATCGACGCCCACACCCACTTTGACCTGGATGTGTGCAACACCACCACCATCGACGACTTCGACAGCGGCACCAAGTCCGCCATCCGGGGCGGCACCACAACCATCGTGGACTTCGCCTGCCCCAACAAGGGTGAGTCCCTCCGCTACGGCCTGGACCTCTGGCACAAGAAGGCCGACGGCCACTGCTGGTGCGACTACGGCTTCCACATGACCATTGACGACTGGAATCCGTCCATTGAAAAAGAGATCGACGATATGTATGCCGAGGGCATTTCCTCCTTTAAGATGTACATGACCTACCCGGCCATGATGATCGGCGATGAGGCCATGTACAAGGCCCTAAAAAAGCTGAAGGAAAAGGGCGGCATCTGCGGCGTCCACTGCGAAAACAGCGGGGTTATTAGCGCCCTCATCGAGGAGAAGAAGGCCGCCGGCCGGATGGGCGTTTCCTCCCACCCGGAGACGAGGCCCGATTTTCTGGAGGCGGAGGCCGTGAGCCGTCTGCTGCGCATCGCCCAGGCGGTGGACATCCCGGTGGTCATCGTCCACTTGACCAACGCCGCCACCTTGTCGGAGGTCACCGCCGCCCGGCGTCGGGGGCAAAAGGTGTATGTGGAGACCTGTCCCCAGTATCTGGTGCTGGATGACAGTGTGTATTATAATGAGGACTATTCCCGGGCCGCCCGCTATGTGTGCGCACCGCCCATCCGCAAATCGGAGGACTGCCGGGCTCTGTGGGCCGGACTGCGCAAGGGCGAAATCCAGACCGTTTCCACGGATCACTGCGCCTTTACCCTGGCGCAGAAGGAGGCGGGCCGGGGCGACTTCACCAAGATACCCGGGGGCCTGCCCGGGGTGGAGGCCCGGGGCGAGCTGGTGTATTCCTTCGGCGTAGCCACCCGGAAGATTTCCCTGGCCACCATGTGCCGGGTCCTGTCGGAAAATCCGGCTAAGCTGTACGGTATGTTCCCCCGCAAGGGCATCCTCGCCCCCGGCGCAGATGCGGACATCGTAGTCTATGACCCCCAGGCGGACCATGTTCTCCGGGCGGAGGATATGCAGAGCCGAGCCGGATACACCCCCTACGAGGGCTTCGTGACCCGCGGCTCCGTGAGCCAGGTCTGGCTGAGGGGTCAGCTGGCGGTGGAAAACGGGCAAGTCCTCGGCGGGCAGCGGGGCCGGTATATCGTGCGCGGCAAAAATATGCTGTAAAAAATTAGGAGACTGCTATGAATCATACCTTTGGATATGTGCTGTGCTGCCAGTCGCCGGCGCTGTTTCTGCTGGCCATCGCGCTGGTGATCGACTTTTTCGTGCGAAAAGGACGGGCCAGGCTCCGGGCCATTCTGGCGCTTTTGGGCGCAGGGGTGTGCATAGGGCTGGGATTCGTGCTGTATTACCAGGGGATGCTGCAGGAATATTTCGAGGTGAAGAACTTCTGGCGCATCCGGGCCCCCGGCTGGGTGGGTCTGGTGCTGGCGGCGGCGCTGCTGGTGTATGTGCTGGTAAAGGCCATTGCCCGGGCCTCAGCCCAGCGGACGGCGCAGAAGGAGGCTGCCCGGGCCGAAAACGCCCGAAAGCAGGAGATGGAGAGCGCGAAAAACGCCGCCTATGAAGCGGGCCGGGCCGACGCCCTGTCCGGGGCGGCCGCCTTCCAAAGGGAGACCCCGCCGGAGCCGGCGCCAGCCGCTGCCGGGACGGATTGCCCTGCGGCAGAGGCGGATAAAAGCAACGAAGGCGCACCGGACAGCCCCACATTATAATATAAAATGAAGCACCGGTCCTGCGCTTTTGCGCAGGACCGGTGCCATAAATATAATATTGTGTATATCCGCGCCGTCAGACCCGGTAGACCAGGGCATCAAAGTCTCGGACGATCTCCCCGCGCTTGGTGTCCTGCACATAGACATTGTTGGTCTCGTCAAAGGCCAGACGCATGGCGAAGTCCTTGGCCTCGTCGATGCTGTCGGTCTCGAAAAAAGCCCGGTACTCCTCCGTAGATTGGTTGATCTTTTTCTGCATAATGTGAAAGCGCATAGAAGCCTCCCGAAAAATAGCCATTTTATAAACGCCCTGCCGGGCTTGCCGCCCCGGGTGAAAAAAAGGGGTATTTTTAAGTATATCCTAAATGACTGCGAAAAACAAGCCGTCCCGCCTCCAAATTTTCCACAAATTTTACCCTTAAAGTTTGGCCCCCGAAAATGGGGAAAAGGCCTTTTCCCCGGCGGCTTTGCGATGTATAATTGCCATGTTATTTTGAAAATGAGACGCTTAGAAGAGGTGCTGCATATGAAGATCGGATTTGACAACGACAAATACTTGGCCCTGCAGGCCGCGCATATCAAGGAGCGCCGCAGCCAGTTCGGCGACAAGCTGTATCTGGAGTTCGGCGGCAAGCTCTTTGACGACTACCATGCCTCCCGGGTGCTGCCCGGCTTCCGGCCCGACAGCAAGATTCGTATGCTGGCCACTCTGAAGGACGAGGTGGAGATCGTCATCGCCATCTGCGCCGGAGACATTGAAAAGAGCAAGATGCGCGGCGATTTGGGCATCAGCTACGATGACGATGTGCTGCGCCTGACGGATGTGTTCCGGGGTCTGGGCTTTTATGTGGGCTCCGTGGTCATCACCCAGTATGCCGGGCAGCCCGCCGCCGACGCCTTCATCAAGCGCCTCACTGACCTGGGCGTGAAGAGCTACAAGCACTACCCCATCGCCGGCTACCCCTCGGATGTGGCCCACATTGTCTCCGATGAGGGCCTGGGGAAAAACGACTATATCGAGACCACCCGCTCCATTGTGGTGGTCACGGCTCCCGGCCCCGGCAGCGGCAAAATGGCCACCTGCCTGAGCCAGCTCTACCACGAAAATAAGCGGGGCGTCCGGGCGGGCTACGCCAAGTACGAGACCTTCCCCATCTGGAACCTGCCCCTGAAGCATCCGGTGAACCTGGCCTACGAGGCGGCCACCGCCGACCTCAACGATGTAAACATGATCGACCCCTTCCACCTGGAGGCCTACGGCAAGACCACCGTGAACTATAACCGGGATGTGGAGATTTTCCCGGTGCTCAACGCTATGTTTGAGAAGATCCAGGGCAACTCCCCCTATAAATCCCCCACGGACATGGGCGTGAATATGGCGGGCTTTGCCATTGTGGACGATGCCGCCTGCCAGGAGGCCAGCCGCATGGAGATCCTTCGCCGCTACTATGCGGGCCTGGTGGACCGGGTCAGAGGCAAGTGCGACGAGTGCGTGGTGCGCAAGCTGGAGATCGTTATGCAGCAGGCCGGCGTCACCCCGGACATCTGCCCGGCGGTCCGGGCCTCTTTGGATAAGGCCCAGGCCACCGGCGCCCCCGCCGGCGCCATGGTGCTGCCCGATGGCCGTGTCGTCACCGGCAAGACCAGCTCCCTTCTGGGCCCCTCTGCGGCCATGCTTCTTAACGCCGTGAAGCTCCTGGCGGGCATTGACAAGGACCTGGACCTGCTCCCGGCCTCCATCATCGCCCCCATCAGCGACATGAAGCTCCGTCACCTGGGCCACCACAATCCCCGCCTGCACTCCGACGAGGTGCTCATCGCCCTGTCCATCTCCGCCGTCACCAACCCCCTGGCGGAGCGGGTGCTGAAAAAGCTGGATGATCTGCGGGGCAGCGATGCCCACTTCTCCGTCATTCTCTCCGAGGAGGATGCCAAGCTCTATAAACGCCTGGGCATCCAGGTAAGCTGCGAGCCGAAATATGAGGTAAAAAAGCTCTATCACAAGTAACTACGGTTTTTCCCCGGTCTCCTCAGCGTTTCAAAAAAGCCTCGCAGTGTTTGCCGCCCGCGGACGGCAAAGAAATAAAATCATTTTCTCTCGCGACCTGTGCGTGAGAGAATCCCCGGCGCACCGAAAGGACTTTTCGGTGCGCTGCTTTTTTGCCCCAGGCAGGGTGCCTCTCCGGCTTTTTCCCCTCCCAAAACGCAAAAAAACCGGGGTCTGTCCCCGGAAAAAACAAAAAGCCCTTGACAAGCAGGGGCTTGACTTGCTATAATAAATCGATTATGTTCGGATAGTGGGGCTATATCCCCTTTTACGATCTGCTCATAGCATACCATCTTCAGCTGGCAATTACAAGCCGGGAAGCGGGAAAAGAAACAACTATCCCGTGCGTGTCGCTTCCGAGCAGAGCCCCACCCCACCGTCATCCCCCAATCCGTTAAGCAAAAATGTTGACATAAAAGCAAGAAAGGCGTGAGTATTGAAGATGGCCAAGGACAAGTATTACGGCAAAACCCTGCGCAAGAATTTTGCCAGACACGAAGAGGTCATGGCGATGCCCAACCTGCTGGAGATCCAGAAGAAAAGCTATCAGTGGTTCCTGGAGACGGGCCTGCATGAGGTGTTTGAGGATGTAGCATCCATCAGCGACTATGCCGGGAACCTGGAGCTGAGCTTCATCGACTTCAGCATGAACGAGCAGCCCAAGTACGATGAAGAGGAGTGCAAGTCCCGGGACGCCACCTATGCGGCCCCCATGAAGGTCAGCGTGCGTCTGCACAATAAGGAGACGGGCGAAATCAAGGAGCAGGAGATCTTCATGGGCGATTTCCCCCTGATGACCCACTCCGGCACCTTCGTTATCAACGGTGCCGAGCGCGTGGTGGTCAGCCAGATCGTCCGCTCCCCCGGCATCTACTACGGCAAGGAGGTGGACCTGAAGACCGATCTGCCCCTGCTGACGGCCACGGTCATCCCCTATCGCGGTGCCTGGCTGGAGTATGAGACCGATGCCAGCGAGGTTTTCTGGGTCCGTATCGACAAAAACCGCAAGCTCCCCATCACCTGCCTGATCCGTGCCCTGGGTCTCAAGACCGACAGCGAGATCCTCGACCGCTTCGGTGATGACCAGCGCATCGTGGCCACCCTGGAAAAGGACGGCTGCAAGTCCTACGAGGAGGCCATGCTGGAGATCTACCGCAAGCTCCGCCCCGGCGAGCCCCCTACCCTGGACTCCGCCGAGACCCTGCTCAATAACCTGTTCTTCGATCCCCGGCGCTACGATCTGAGCATCGTGGGCCGCTATAAGTTCAATAAGAAGCTCACCCTTTGGGCCATTGCCCGGGATCGCCAGCTGGCCCTGCCCGTGGCGGACCCCGCCACCGGCGAAATTCTCTTTGACGAGGGCCATGTCCTCACCGGCAAGGAGTGCCGGGAGCTGGACGCCATCGGCGTAGCCGAGGTCTCCGTCCGTGCCGACGACGGCTCCACCGTCCGCATTTTCACCAACCGTATGTGCGACATGAGCCGCTATGTGGACTTTGACCCCAAGGCCCAGTGCGGCATCAAGGAGCGTGTCCGCTTCGATATTCTCCAGGACCTGCTGGGCCAGTACCAGGGTCAGGAGCTCATCGACCAGTGCCGTCTCCATGCCGACCAGCTGGTTCCCAAGCACATCATCGTAGACGACATTCTCGCCTCCATCAACTATATGAACGCCCTGGCCCACGGCCTGGTCACCAAGGACGACATCGACCATCTGGGCAACCGCCGTCTGCGCTGCGTGGGCGAGCTGCTGCAAAACCAGTTCCGCATCGGCTTTAGCCGCATGGAGCGTGTCATCCGCGAGCGCATGACCATCCAGGACCTGGATGTGGTCACCCCCCAGAGCCTTATCAATATCCGGCCCGTCACCGCGGCCATCAAGGAGTTCTTCGGCTCCAGCCCCCTGAGCCAGTTCATGGACCAGACCAACCCCCTGGCGGAGCTGACCCATAAGCGGCGTCTGTCCGCCCTGGGCCCCGGCGGTCTGAGCCGTGAGCGTGCCAACATGGAGGTCCGCGATGTCCACTACTCCCACTATGGCCGTATGTGCCCCATCGAGACCCCCGAAGGTCCCAACATCGGCCTGATCTCCTACCTGGCCACCTATGCCCGGGTCAATGAGTACGGCTTCATCGAGGCCCCCTTCCGCATGGTGGACCATGCCACCGGCAAGGTCACCGACGAAATCCATTACATGACCGCCGATGTGGAGGATCAGTATGTGGTCTGCCAGGCTGCCGAGCCGGTAGACGAGGAGGGCCGCCTCACCGGCAAGCGTATCACCTGCCGTCACCGGGACGAAATCATTCAGGTGGAGCCCCAGTATGTGGACTATATGGACATCTCTCCCCGTATGATGGTGTCCATCGCCACCGCCATGATCCCCTTCCTCCCCAACGACGACGCTAACCGCGCCTTGATGGGCGCCAACATGCAGCGCCAGGCCGTGCCCCTGCTGAAGCCCCACGCCCCCATTGTGGGCACCGGTATGGAGCACAAGATCTGCCTGGACTCCGAGGTGGCCGTCCTGGCCGAGGGCGACGGTGTCGTTACCAAGGTAGACGCCCGAGCCATCTCCGTCCGCTACGACAGCGGCGAAACCAAGGAGTATAAGCTCATTAAGTTCCTCCGCTCCAACCACGGCACCTGCATCAACCAGAAGCCCATCGTCTCCGTAGGCGAGCGGGTCCATGGCGGTGAGGACCCCACGGTCCTGGCCGACGGTCCCGCCACCGAGCAGGGTGAGATCGCCCTGGGTCAGAACATTCTGGTGGGCTTTATGACCTGGGAGGGCTATAACTACGAGGACGCCGTGCTGCTGAACGAGCGTCTGGTGAAGGAGGACCTATATACCTCCATCCATATTGAAGAGTACGAGATCGACGCCCGGGACACCAAGCTGGGCCCCGAGGAAATCACCCGGGACATCCCCAATGTAGGTGAGGATGCTCTGAAGGATCTGGACGAGCGCGGCATCATCCGCGTAGGTGCCGAGGTCCACGCCGGGGACATCCTGGTGGGTAAGGTTACCCCCAAGGGTGAGACCGACCTCACCGCCGAGGAGCGGCTCCTGCGGGCCATCTTCGGTGAAAAGGCCCGGGAAGTCCGTGACACCTCTCTGAAGGTACCCCACGGCGAGAGCGGCATCATCGTAGACGCCAAGGTGTTCACCCGTGAAAACGGCGATGAGCTGGGCCCCGGTGTCAACGAGGTGGTCCGTGTCTATATCGCCCAGCGCCGCAAGATCCAGGTGGGCGACAAGATGGCCGGCCGCCACGGTAATAAGGGCGTTGTCTCCCGGGTCCTGCCCCAGGAGGATATGCCCTTCCTGCCCGACGGCACGCCTCTGGACATCGTTCTGAACCCCCTGGGCGTTCCCTCCCGTATGAATATCGGTCAGGTGCTGGAGGTCCATCTGGGCTACGCCGCCAAGACCCTGGGCTGGAAGGTGGCCACCCCCATTTTCGACGGTGCCACCGATAAGGACATTACCGCCGCCCTGGAGCAGGCGGGCCTTGATCCCGAGGGCAAGAGCTGGCTTTATGACGGCCGCACCGGCGAGCGCTTCGATAATAAGGTCACCGTAGGCTATGTCTACTTCCTGAAGCTCCACCACCTGGTGGACGATAAGATCCACGCCCGCTCCACCGGCCCCTACTCCCTGGTCACCCAGCAGCCTCTGGGCGGCAAGGCCCAGTTCGGCGGCCAGCGCTTCGGTGAGATGGAGGTTTGGGCCCTGGAGGCTTACGGCGCCAGCTACACCCTGCAGGAGATCCTCACCGTGAAGTCCGACGATGTCACCGGCCGTGTGCGCACCTATGAGGCCATCGTCAAGGGTCACAATGTGCCCACCCCCGGCGTGCCCGAGTCCTTCAAGGTGCTGGTGAAGGAGCTGCAGTCCCTGTGCCTGGACATTCAGGTTCTGGACGAAAACGGCAACGAGATCGAGCTGAAGGAGGACGAGGACGCCCTGGATACCTTCAACCTGGCCCGGATGGATGCCGACGACGACCGCCAGAGCCGCTATGCCGACGAGAGCGAGCTGGCTGATGCCGGATATGAAGAGGTCGATGACGAGGAAGTTGACGCTTCCTATAACGACATCGGCGATGACGACGAGTATTAAGGAAGGGAGGAGCTTTTACAATGAGTTACGCAACATTTGATGCTATTAAAATCGGTATCGCTTCTCCGGAAATGATCCGTGAGTGGTCCTTCGGCGAGGTGAAAAAGCCGGAGACCATCAACTACCGCACCCTCAAGCCCGAGCGGGACGGTCTGTTCTGCGAGAAGATCTTCGGGCCCACCAAGGACTGGGAGTGCCACTGCGGCAAGTATAAGAAGATCCGCTTCAAGGGCAAGATCTGCGACCGCTGCGGCGTGGAGGTCACCCGTGCCAAGGTGCGCCGGGAGCGCATGGGCCACATTGAGCTGGCCACCCCCGTCAGCCACATCTGGTACTTCAAGGGCATCCCCTCCCGCATGGGTCTGCTGCTGGACATCAGCCCCCGGATTTTGGAGAAGGTCCTGTATTTTGCCGCCTATATCGTCACCGATCCCGGTGAGACGCCTCTGGTACGCAATCAGATCCTCTCTGAAAAAGAGTACCGGGATATGCGCGAGAAGTATGAGAACGACTTCGATGCCGGCATGGGCGCCGAGGCCGTGAAGAAGCTGCTGCAGCAGGTGGATCTGGAGTCCCTGAGCCAGGAGCTGCACACGGAGCTCAAGACCGTTTCCGGCCAGAAGAAGGCCCGGGTCGTCAAGCGCCTGGAGGTAGTAGACGCCTTCCGTCTCTCCGGCAACAAGCCCGAGTGGATGATTATTGATGTGCTGCCCGTGATCCCCCCGGAGCTGCGCCCCATGGTGCAGCTGGACGGCGGCCGCTTCGCCACCTCCGACCTCAATGATCTCTACCGCCGCGTTATCAACCGCAATAACCGTCTGAAGCGCCTGCTGGAGCTGAAGGCCCCGGATATTATCGTCCGCAATGAAAAGCGTATGCTTCAGGAGGCCGTGGACGCGCTGATCGACAATGGCCGCCGTGGCCGTCCCGTCACCGGCGCCAATAACCGCGCTCTCAAGTCCCTGAGCGATATGCTCAAGGGTAAGCAGGGCCGTTTCCGTCAGAACCTGCTGGGCAAGCGTGTGGACTACTCCGGCCGCAGCGTTATCGTGGTAGGCCCCGAGCTGAAGATTTACCAGTGCGGCGTGCCCAAGGAGATGGCCGTGGAGCTGTTCCGCCCCTTCATTATGAAGAAGCTGGTGGAGGACGGCGTGGCCAATAACATCAAGTCCGCCAAGAAGATGGTGGATAAGGGTGTCACCGAGGTGTGGGATGCCCTGGATGTGATCATCAAGGACCACCCCGTCATGCTCAACCGCGCCCCCACCCTGCACCGCCTGGGCATCCAGGCCTTCGAGCCGGTGCTGGTGGATGGCCGCGCTCTGAAGCTGCACCCCCTGAACTGCACCGCCTTCAACGCCGACTTCGACGGCGACCAGATGGCCATCCATGTGCCCCTGTCCGCCGAGGCCCAGGCCGAGGCCCGGCTGCTGATGCTCTCGGCCAATAACCTCCTGCGTCCCCAGGACGGCGGCCCCGTCACCGTGCCTACCCAGGATATGGTGCTGGGCTCCTACTACCTGACCATTGAGCGCTTTGAAAACGGCATGAGCCAGCTGGAAAACGACGAGTTCTGGCCCGAGAATATCGACTTCTCCCTGGCCGGTAAGAGCTACGATGAGCTCACCGACGAGGAAAAGTCCCATAACCCCCTGAATATCTACCGCAATGAGGATGAGGTGCTCATGGCCTATAATGAGCATATCATCGGTATCCACCAGCCCGTTTGGGTCCGTGTGGAGAAGGAGCTGGACGGCGTCAAGACCGCCCATGTGGTCCGGGGCTCCGCAGGCCGCATCATCTTCAACCGCAACATTCCCCAGAACCTGGGCTTCGTAAAGCGGCTGAATGAGGACGGCACCCCCACCGACAAGTTCTTCGACTACGAGATCACCGAGATCTGCGGCAAGAAGCTCCTGGGTAAGATCGTGGACCGCACCATCAAGCAGTACGGCTTCACCGTAGCCGCCGAGGTGCTGGATAATATCAAGGCCACCGGCTATAAGTATTCTACCCGCGCCTCCATCACCATCTCCATCGCCGACATGACCGTGCCTGAGAAGAAGTACCAGCTCATTGCCGAGACCGAGCAGCGGGTGGTGGACATCGAGGACCAGTACAACATGGGCTTCATCACCGATGAAGAGCGCTATAAGCTGGTGGTCCGCGAGTGGGAAAAGACCACCGCCGATGTTACCGATGCCCTCACCGCCAGCCTGGATAAGTATAACCCCATCTTTATGATGGCCGACTCCGGCGCCCGCGGCAGCATGAAGCAGATCCGTCAGCTCACCGGTATGCGCGGCCTGATGGCCAACACCGCCGGTAAGACCATTGAGATCCCCATCAAGGCCAACTTCCGGGAGGGTATGTCCGTGCTGGACTACTTTACCTCCTCCCGCGGCGCTCGTAAGGGCCTGGCCGATACCGCTCTGCGTACCGCCGACTCCGGCTACCTGACCCGCCGCATGGTGGATGTGTGCCAGGATGTCATCATCCGCGAGGATGACTGCGGCGTGGATAAGGGCATCGTTGTCTCCGAGATCGAGGAAAACGGTCAGGTCATTGAGAAGTTCTCCGAGCGTCTGAAGGGCCGCTTCCCCGTCCGGGATATCCTGAAGCCCGGCACCGATGAGGTGCTGATCTCCAAGGATCACATGATGACCGAGGACGATGCCGCCCTGCTGGAGAAGTTCGATATTCACTCCGCCGAGATCCGCACCGTGCTGACCTGCAAGGCCCACAGCGGTATCTGCGCCAAGTGCTACGGCATGAACCTGGCCACCTCCAAGCCCGTTGCCCCCGGCGAAGCCGTGGGTATCATCGCGGCCCAGTCCATCGGTGAGCCCGGTACTCAGCTGACCATGCGTACCTTCCACACCGGCGGCGTGGCCGGCGGCGACATCACCCAGGGTCTTCCCCGAGTGGAGGAGCTGTTTGAGGCCCGTAAGCCCAAGAAGATGGCGACCCTGTCTGAAATCGCCGGTAAGGTCCGCTTTGAGGATGCCGCCAAGGGCAGCCTCCTGAACATCATTGTCACCGCCGATGACGGGGATACCCGCACCTATTCCATGCCCCACACGGGCTTGCAGGTACGGGATGGCGATGTTATCGAAAAGGGCAAGCAGCTCCAGGACGGCGCTCTGAACCCCCACGATGTGCTGCGTATCCGCGGTGCGTCTGCCGTGCATAACTACCTCATCCAGGAGGTTCTGAAGGTGTACCGTCAGCAGGGCGTGGACATCAATGATAAGCACATTGAGGTCATCGTCCGTCAGATGATGCGCAAGGTCCGGGTGGAGGAGGCCGGTGATACGAACCTGCTCTCCGGCGCCATGGCCGATGTCCTGGAGGTGGAGCTCGAGAACGCCAAGCTTCGCGACCGCATCGCCGCCGGCGAGGTGAACGCCGAAACCGGCGAGCCCCTGAAGGAAGCCACCTATACCCAGCTCCTTATGGGTATCACCAAGGCCTCCCTGGCCACGGATTCCTTCCTCTCCGCCGCCTCCTTCCAGGAGACCACCAAGGTCCTCACCGAGGCCGCCATCAAGGGTAAGGTAGACCACCTGGTGGGTCTGAAGGAAAATGTCATCATCGGCAAGCTGATTCCCGCCGGCGCAGGTCTGGGTGCCTACCGCCACTTTGCCGAGGAGCTGGTCCCCGAAAAGGAAGAGCCTGCCCACGAGGTGCAGATCATCTCCAACGCTGTGGCTGCCGCCCATACGGAGGACTGATTTTAAAACCGACCTACGCTGAATAGCCCCCTCCGCGGAGATCCCCCTCTCCGCATATACCCCTTCTGAAGCCCCCGCCCCCCGGCGGGGGCTTTATCGTGTCAAAAAGCCTCTGTTTTCTCCCGTCCTCCTCGGCCCCCTTGCCTAAAGGGGGCCGGCACGGCAAAGCCGTGACTGGAGGATTCCGCTCTCCCCTGCCCCCCCTTGTAGCGCTTTCGTAGGGGCGACCCTTGCGGTCGCCCGCCCCGCAGACTTCTTTCAAACCGCCCGTAGGGGTCGATGATCCTGTTGCGGTGCCCAAAATTTTTGCGCTGCCTTACGGCGAACGCTTAAAATTTTGACCGCGGCCACTCGCTCACTTCGCTGCTTCTGCCACTGGCAGCGCTCAGTTCGCTCCCCACATCGGCCCGACGGTTTTGTACCGCATCCACGGCAGGGCACACGGGCCCTGCCCTACAAGGTGTTGTGTTATCGGGCCCGGGCTTGTACCGCACTCACGGCAGGGCACGCGGGCCCTGCCCTACAAAATGTTCGGCTGTAGGGCGGGACCCATGTGTCCCGCCGCACACCGCACCCCATGAAAAACCATGTCATTGCCACAGCCAGTGCGCACACTGGCTGTGGCAATCCGTACCCCCGTCCCCTCGGCCCCCTTGCCTAAAGGGGGCTGGCACGGCAAAGCCGTGACTGGGGGATTCCGCTCTCCCCCGCACCTCTTGTTATGTGCCCGTAGGGGCCGATGCCCACATCGGCCCGCCCCACCGCACTTCTCGCTACACTCCGTAGGGGCGGGGTTCTACCCCGCCCGCGGGAGGGGCAGAGCCCCTCCCCTACGCACCGCAAGATACACTTCCGTAGGGGCGAACGCCTCTCCCCGTCCCTCGTTCTCCCTGCTCCAAAAAAATAACCCCGACCCGCGTTTTCGCGGGTCGGGGCAGCGTGTCAAAAAAGCCTCGCAGAGTTTGCCGCCCGCAGGCGGCAAAGAAATTAAATCATTTTCTCTCGCGACATGTGCGTGAGAGAAAATACCTCTCGGGCTGCCAGTGTGGAATTTGTCCGTCATGGACGGACAAATTATGCGCGCAGCAGACCGCAAGCCTTTTGTCGGAAAAACCCGGAGGGTTTTTCCGACAGTTTTCCCCGACCCGCGTTTTCGCGGGTCGGGGAGCATACGCTTCACAGCACCTTATTCAGGAAATCAATGGCCCGGGGCGTCTTGGGATGGTTAAATATCTCCTCCGGCGTCCCCTCCTCCACGATGCAGCCCTCATCAATGAACAGCACCCGGTCAGCCACCTCCCGGGCAAAGCCGATCTCGTGGGTCACAATCACCATGGTCATGCCGTCGGCAGCCAGGGCCTTCATGATCTGCAGCACCTCGCCTACCATTTCCGGGTCCAGTGCACTGGTGGGCTCGTCAAAGAGCATCACATCCGGCTCCATGCACAGAGCCCGGGCGATGGCCACCCTCTGCTTCTGTCCGCCGGAAAGCTGGCTGGGAAAGTTCTCCGCCTTGTCGGCCAAACCCACCCGCTCCAGCATCTCCAGAGCCTTGGCCCGTGCCTGCTCCTTGGTGGCTTTTTTCAGGTCCACCGGGGCCAGCATCAGGTTGCGCAGCACATTCATGTTGTTGAACAGGTTAAAATGCTGAAACACCATGCCGATTTTTTCCCGGGTGGTGTTAATGTTGGTCTTGCGGTCAAAAATGTCCACATCGTCCACAACGACCTTGCCGCTGTCGATCTGCTCCAGGTGATTCAGGCACCGCAAGAAGGTGGACTTGCCGCTGCCCGACGGGCCAATGATGACCACCACCTCGCCCTCGTAGATGTCCGTGGAGATACCCCGCAGCACCTGCAATTTGTGGAAGCTCTTTTTCAGATCCTCAACATGGATCTTAATGTTACCCTCGTTCACGGCCTGCATTGAGCCTCCTTTCCAAGCGCTTGGCAATGATGGACAGTATGCTGATAACGATCAGATACATCACGCCCACAATCGCCCAGATCTCAAAGACCTTGCCCTCTACGGCGTTTACATTCTTCGCCGCATTGATAAGCTCCGGGAACCCGATGATGGACAGGATAGAGGTGTCCTTCAGGGTGATAATGAACTGGTTGATGATGCTGGGGATCATGGTCTTGATGGCCTGGGGCATCACCACCCGGTGCATGGCCCGCCAGTAGGGCAGGCCCAGGCTTCTGGCCGCCTCCATCTGCCCCACATCCACCGACTGGATGCCGGCCCGGATAATTTCGGACATATAGGCGCCGCAGTTCAGCGCCAGGCAGATGGTGCCCGCCTGCAGCGCGCTGAGCAGCAGGCTCCCGGAGGTGTAGTTGTTCACAAAGAACGGCACACCGAAGTATACAAAGTAGGCCAGCACAATCATCGGCACGCCCCGGATCAGATACACAAACACGAATGCGATACCGTTGCAGACCTTACTTTTCAGTACGCTGAGTATACCGAAAATCACGCCGATGATGCAGGCAAAAAACAGGCCATACAGCGCCAGCAGCAGCGTTTGGCCCATTGCTTTGAGCAGTATGTTGCCGTAATCAGCAATTAGATGTGTCATGTGGCATTCCTTTTCTTTTCCTTATAGTACCGCTGTGCCGCCCAAGCGGCACAGCGGTACTTATTCTTTATTTGCGGGTCAGATCAGCCCAGATACTTGGCAATGATCTTGTCATAGGTGCCGTTGGCCTTGATGTTGGCCAGGCCCTTGTTGAACAGGTCCAAAAACGCCCGGTTCTCCTCGTCGAAGACGGCCACGCCGTAGTCGGCGCCGTCGTTCTCGCTGCCCTCCACCACCTTCAGGTCGTAGCCGTTCTCCTTAATGGTGGTGATCATGATGGGGGTGTCCTCGAAGCAGGCCACAGCCTGGCCGCCGATGACGGCCTGGTACATGGTGGGAGAGTCCTCATAGTAGCTCAGGGTGAAGCCGTACTGATCCTTCAGGCTCTCGGCGTAGGTAGCGCCCATGGTGCCGGTTTTCACGGCCACAGCCTTGCCGCTGAGGTCGCCGAAGCCCTTGATGTCGCTGTCGGTGCGCACGGTCATGCACTGGGTGGCGGTGTAGTAGCCGTCAGAGAAGATCCAGCCGCTGTCGATGCGGTCCTGCTTAATGGAGGCGCCGGCGATCATGGCGTTGGCCTGCTTAGACTTGCAGGCGGCGATGGCGGCATCCCAGCCCAGGCTCTTCAGCTCATACTTAAAGCCCTGGTCGGCGGCCACAGCGGCCATGATGTCCACATCAATGCCCACGAAGTTGCCGTCCTTGTCGGTGTACTCAAAGGGGCGGAAGGTGGTGTCGGTAGCCACGACCCAGGTCTTGTCGTTGTTGGTATCGTCGTTTTTCTTAGAGCCGCATCCGGCCAGTAAGGCGACGGTCATCAGTGTGCAAAGCACAAGTGCAAGAATTCTTTTCATTTTTCATTCCTCCAAACATTGGTATTTCTATCATACATAATAATATGGCTTTCGTCAAGAAATAATCGCACATATCTTCCCGATTTTGCAAGAAAAATCTTCCTAACTTTCATTTTCCTCCCTGAAAGCCCCTCTCCTTTCCCCCTCCTCTGTCCTCCATTCCCAGCGTCACCGTAAAGGTTGCCCCCTCTCCGGGCCGGGAAAAAACCTCCACCGTGCCGCCGCATAGCTCCACGGCCCGGCGCACAATGGAAAGCCCCAGCCCGTTCCCCCGGCTGTCTGAGCCCTGTTCTCCCCGGTAAAACTTGTCGAAGATGTGCCTTTGGGTCTCCGCGTCCATGCCGATGCCCGTGTCCGACACCGCCACGCTCACCGCCCCCGGCTCCTTCCGCAGCACCACGGTGATCTGTCCTCCGGCGGGAGTAAAGCGGATGGCATTTGCAATAAGGTTCGACCAAATATGCTCCACCAGCTCCTCATTGCCGTAGTAATCGGCCCGGTCCAGGTCCCCCTCCACGGTGAGTCCCTTCTGCAGCCAACTCCGCTCCTGCTGGTGGATGCACCGGCGCAGCTGCTCATCCAGGCTGTATAGGGTCTTGCCGGACACGATCTCCGTGTTTTCGTACTGGGTCAGCTCCAAAATATGCGTGCTCATGGCCGCCAGCCGCTCCGATTCCCGGGCGATGGTCCCGGCATAGGTGGCCCTCTGCTCCGCAGAGAGGTCCGGGTTCTGTAAGAGCTTGGCAAACCCCCGGATGGAGATAAGGGGCGTCTTGAATTCATGGGAAAAGGTGTTCACGAAGTCCGACTGCAGCATCTCCACGCTCCCCAGCTCCTCGGCCATTTTGTTAAAGCTGCGGATGTAGTCCGCCACCTCGCCCCGGGCTCCCCGCAGCTCCACCCGCACCGAGTAATCCCCGGCAGCCACCGCCTGGGTGGCCTGCATCAGCCGGGACAGCGGCGCCAAATATCCCCGGAAAATGAAGATGGCCAGCACCACGCCCAAAATGGCGCTCACCGTCAAGATGAGAATGGGCCATACCAGGGTGTAATTGCTCTCGTCCAGCCGCACCAGCCGCTGCACCAGGGCAAAAATGCCCAGAGCCAGGGTTCCGTACACCACCACCAGCCCCAGCACCAGCAAAAACATAGTCCATAGGAGCCGGGCCGGAGGATTCTCTTTTTTCACCCTACTGCTTTGCATTCTCGTCCTCCTTGGGCATTCCCATGTACCCAAACCCCCGGATGGTCCGCAGCTCGAAGTCCGGGCTCCCCCGGAACCGCTCCCGCAGCCGGGAGATGTATACCTCCACCGTATGCTCATCCACCTCGCTGTCCAGATCCCAGATGTCGTCAATGAGCTGACGCTTGGTAAATAATGTTCTGGGATAGGATAATAATTTGAATAGAAGCATAAATTCCTTGGCCGTCAGCTGCTGAACGCCTCCGGGGGTGATGACCTGCATCGAGCTGCGGTCCAAAACCGTGCCGCCCACCGTCAGCCGCCGCTCCGCCGTGCTGCGGTAGCGCCGCAGCAGCGCCTCAATGCGCCAGAGCATTTCCTCCTCGTCCACGGGCTTTACCATGTAGTCGTCGCACCCTGCCCGGAATCCCCGGCGCTTGTCCTCCTGGGTCACCCGGGCCGTCACCATCAGCACCGGCAGATCGCAGTTCCCCTCCCGGAGGGTCTGGGTAAAGGCGACGCCGTCCATCCGGGGCATGGTGATGTCCACCACCGCCAGGTCGCACTGGTAGTGCTCCATCACCTCCAGGGCCTCCACGCCGTTGCAGGCCGGGCACGGCTCATATCCCGCCTGACGCAAAACCTCACACATCAGCAGCCGGGTGCTCTCGTCATCCTCCGCCACCAAAATCCGAAACATACCATTCCCTCCCTGTCAAAAAACTTCCGCAAGGGCCGATACCCAGCCCACACATTCCTCGCAGCCCTCCGTAGGGGGCGATGGTCCTGTTGCGGTGCCCAAAATTTTTGCGCTGCCTTACGGCGAACGCTTAAAATTTTGACCGCGGCCACTCGCTCACTTCGCTGCTTCTGCCACCGGCAGCGCTCAGTTCGCTCCCCACATCGGCCCGCGTCCTGTACTACTTGCAACCCTCCGTAGGGGCGGGGTTCTACCCCGCCCGCGGGCGGGGCAGAGCCCCGCCCCTACGCACCACAAAGAAACCCACCGTTCCCCTTGCAAAAAATCGTGTCATTGCGAGACCAGTGACCGATGTCACTGGTTGTGGCAATCCGCATCCCCCGTCCCCTCGGCCCCCTTGCCTGCTGTGGTCTGTCGGCGATTCTTCCCTTCTCCAAAGGCCATTTTTCTTTCTCCCCCCATCCTACCACATTTCCTCTCAAAAAACGACCCTAATTTTGAGTTTCGCTTGAGCTTTCTCCCTTATAATGCTATACTGTAATACAAGACATAGGAGGAACCTTGCCGTGTCCAGACCCGTATGCATCACATATGACAGCACCTGCGACCTTACCCCCGCTCTGCTGGAGCGCTTCCAAATCCGTACCGTACCCCTGACCATCCAGAGCGGCCAGCGCACCTTCCCCGACGACGGCAGCTACACCGCGCTGGACCTCTATGCCGACTATCAAAAGGACGGCACCCTGCCCAAGACGGCGGCGGTAAGCCCGGAGGAATTCAAAAACTTCTTTGCCCCCATCCTGGACGAGGGCTTTGACATCGTCCATATCGACATCAGCTCCAACCTCTCCTGCACCTGTCAAAACGCCCTCCTGGCCGCCACGGAAATGGAGGCAGCCCACCGCATCCATGTGGTAGACAGCCGCCAGCTCTCCACCGGCGGGGCTCTCCTGGCCCTCCAGGGCTCCAAGCTCCGGGACCAGGGCCTGCCCGCTGCGGAGATCGCGGAGGAGCTGCGCCGTCTGGCCCCTCTCAGCGACACCAGCTTCGTCCTGGACACCCTGCAGTTCATGTGGAAGGGTGGCCGCTGCAGCGGTGTCACCGCCCTGGGTGCCAATGTGCTGAAGCTGAAGCCCTGCCTGGAAATGCGGGAGGGCAATCTGGTGGTCTGCAAGAAATACCGCGGGTCTATCGAAAAGGTCTACCCCCAGTACATCTCCCAGCGCCTTGCGGGCAAGTCCGTGGTGGAGGACTGGGTCTTTATCACCCACTCCGGCCAGGTGTCCGAAGAAACGCTGCGGGAGCTGACAGAGCAGGTCAAAGCCGAAGCCCCCTTCCGGGAGGTGTTCATCACCCAGGCCGGGTGTACCGTCTCCTCCCACTGCGGCCCCAAGACCCTGGGCGTTCTGTTTTTAAGAAAGGAATGATCTCCCCATGCCGCCGCTTCTGAAAGGCGTTTTCTACCTTCTGGCCCTGAGCCTGCTGGCCCACCCCGTGGGCCAGGCCCTGCCCCGCCGCTGGTTTTCCGGTGACCGATGGCCCTGGGCCTCCGCCCCCTTTGAAAAGGAGGGCCGGTTTTGGCGCAAATTGGGCGTCCACCACTGGAAGGACAAGGTGCCGGACATGAGCCGCCTGTTGGGCGATATGGTCAAAAAGCGGCTTGCTCCCGACGGGAAAACCGACTATGCCCTCCTGGTGCAGGAGACCTGCGTGGCCGAGTGCGTCCACTTCTGCCTGGGCCTTCTGTCTCTGGGTGCCTTCGCCCTTTGCCGAAGCGGCTGGATGGTTTGCATCGTGGCCGTATACATTCTTTTGGGAAACCTCCCCTTTCAGATCATCCAGCGGTATAACCGTCCCCGGCTGCTGCGCCTTATGCGGAAAGCGAGAAAAGCAAAATGAAAGTGACGATCTTCACCTGCGCCACCGGCGGCGGGCACAACAGCACCGCCGCTGCCATCGGCCGGGAGCTGACGGCCCGGGGCCACACCCCTGTTATCCGGGATGCCCTGGCCTTCCTGCCTAAGTCCTCGGCTAACTTTATCAGCAAGGGCCACAACTTTGCCTACCGCTATGCCCCCAAGCTCTACGGCGTAGGCTACCGCCTGGAGGAGCGAAACCCCTCCCCACTGCTGTATGAGCAGTCCATCAAGGGGGCCGATCTCCTCCGGGAAGCCCTCCGGGCCGATGGGGCCGATGCCGCCATCTGTGTCCATGTGTTCCCGGCCATGATGATAACCGAGCTGCGCCGCCGGGGGGAGCTGTCCCTTCCCGCCTGGTTCGTGGCCACGGACTACACCTGCTCCCCCGGCGTGGGTGAGCTGGATATGGACGGCTACTGCATCCCCCACCCGGCGCTGCTGGAGGAGTTTGCCGCCGCCGGGCTGGACCCCTCCCGGCTCCACGCCACGGGCATCCCTGTCTCCCCGGACTTCATCCGCCCCCTGGATAAGCAGACGGCCCGCCGCGCCCTCCACCTGGAGAATAAGCGCCATGTCGTCGTCCTGGCCTGCGGCAGCATGGGGGCAGGCCCCATGCGCTCGGCAGCGGAGAAGATCGCCCGGGAGCTCTCCCCGTCGGAGGACAAGCTGGTCATGGTCTGCGGCAGCAACCGCCGCCTCTACCGCAGCAGCAAGCTCACCCTGGAGGAGTACCCGCAGATCCAGGTGGTGGGCTTCACCAAGCGGATGCCCCTGTACCTCCACGGCTGCGACGCCCTGGTCACCAAGGCCGGGGGTCTTACCACCACCGAGGCCGTGGCCGCCGGAGTCCCCCTGCTCTATTTGGATGCCGTCCCCGGCTGCGAAACCAGAAATCTGGAGTTCATGTCCTCCCGGGGCTATGCCCTGGCCGCTGCGGACGAGGCGGAATTGCCCCCGCTGATCCGGGGTCTCTTCTCCGGCGCCATCGACCCGGAGACCATGCTCCGCAACCGGGAAAAAAACTTCCCCCGGGACGCGGCCAAGGCCATTTGCACTCTGGTGTGTCCGGCGTAAAAACGGCACCGAAACGGCACCGAAAACCATCACCGAATTGGCACCGAATTGACACCAACCTTCACCGCACTTGCACCGCGGTGAAGGTGTTTTTTTGCGTAAAAAAAAGCGGCCACCCGCCAAGGGGGTGGTCAGTCTGTCAAAGACTGACGCAGGGCGATACCGGTTTCGGTATCGCCCTGCGTGCAGCTATTGAATAAAAATCGCGATTTTTCTCCGGGGGTCTTTTACGGGCGGAAGGGCTTTACGGTGTTTCAGCGGGGGTCTTTTCCTCGTAGGACAGGTCGCTCTCGGACACCTTGCGCAGCTCCTTACGGCTGATGATGTCGTACATACACGGCACCACCAGGAGGGTCATGAGGGTGGCATAGACCAATCCGCCGATGCAGACCAGGGCCATGGGCTGCATCAGGGCTGTGCCTGCATCGCCGCCAAAGGCCATGACCAGCAGGCCCAGGATCGTGGTGATGGAGGTCATCAGGATAGGGCGCAGTCGGGTGACGCCCGCCTCAATGATGGCCTCTTGGCGGTCCATGCCCTCCAGGCGCAGCTGGTTGATATAGTCCACCAGGACGATACCGTTATTGACGATGATGCCCACCAGCATCACAAAGCCGATGAGGGACACCACGCTCAGCTCCACTCCGCACACAAGAAGGATGATAAAGCCGCCGGTGAAGGCCAGAGGGATGGTGAACATGACAATAAACGGAGACTTCAGGGACTGGAACTGGGCCACCATCACCAGGTACACAAGCAGTATGCCCAGCAGGAGCATGAGCAGGAGCTGCTGCATGGCCTCCATGATGGTCTCGTTTTCGCCGCTGAACTCGGCAGTGGTGCCCGCCGGGAGGGTCAGGGCTTCCACCGCCCGAATGGCCTCGGAGGAGACCCGGGTCACATTGTGATCCTCGTCCACAGCGGCGGTGACGGTGATGCACCGGCGCTGCTCCTGACGGCTGATGGTGCTGAGGCTCACGGTGCGCTCCAGGGTGGCCACCTCGCCCAGCTTGAAGCTATCGGCGGAGGCAGCAGCCGCAGCGGAGCTGCCCAGGGAGGAGCCGCCCATGGAGCTGCCGCTCATGGAGGAGCCGCTCATAGCGCTGCCCGTGCCGCCGGACATAGAGCTCATGGCACTGCCGGTAGAGGAGCCGGGGGTGATCTCCAGGTCCATAAGGTTATCCAGGGTCACCTGCTGCTCCTGGGGCCGCCCGATGGTGACGGTCATATCCTGACCGTCTAAGGTCATGTCCGCCCCGGTGGTGGTGCCGGACAGGGCCTGGGCCACCTGCATATAGATCTGGGCAACGGTCATGCCGTGGGTCATGGCCTTCTCCCGGTCCACGGTGATATGGATGGCGGGGACGGCATCCTCCAAGCCGTTGGAAACGCTCTCTACGCCGGTAACGCCCTCCAGGGCCTCTCCGGCCATTTTGGCGGCCTCCTGGAGCGCGGTCATATCATCGCCGTACACCTGCAGGGTGATGCCGCTGCCGGTGAGCATCTGGGTCATGCTGTCCGCCGCGCCGGCATAGGAGACGGTACACTCCATATCCTTGCACAGCTCCACCAGCTCCCGGCCTGCGGCGTTGCCGCTCTCCCCCTCCGGGACGATGATATAGGCCGTAACATCGTAGTCACCCCCGGTGCCGCCCATGCCGCCCATATTCATCATGGACATGGCGGAGCTGGAGGACATGGCCGCGCCGACGGTCTGGACATTGTCAATGGTCAGCGCCCGGCGGGTCACCTCGTCGGCAAGCTCGGCGGCCTTATCATGGTCGCAGCCCTCGGGCATGGTGATGGTGGCGCTGACGGTGTTCAGGTCGATTTCGGGCATGAACACGAAGCCCCGGTGAATGGTCAAAGCTGCCGAGCCTACCAGCAGCACCACCGCCGTACCCAGCACCGCAGCCTTGTGGCGCAGGGACCAGGCCACGGCCATGCGGTAGCCGGGATAGACCTTATCCAGCAGGCCCGGCTTCATGGGCTTCTGCTTTTGCAGCATACCCGCCGCCATAGCCGGAACCAGGGTCAGGGCAATCAGAAGGCTGGCCAGGAGGGAGAAGGTCATGGTCAGGGCCAGGTCTGTGAAGAGCTGCTTGGTAATGCCCTCCACGAACACGATGGGCAGAAACACGCACACGGTGGTCAGGGTAGAGGCAGTGATGGCCCCCAGCACCTGGCCCGCTCCGGCCACCGCCGCCTGGCGCACATTGGCGCCCTGAGAGCGGAGCCGGTAAATATTCTCAATGACCACCACGGAGTTATCCACCAGCATACCCACCGCCACGGCCAGGCCCGACAGGGAGATCATGTTGATGGTGACACCGCAGAAATACATAAGCACCACGGCGAAAATGACACTGATGGGGATGGAGACCAGGGTGATGACCGTGGGGCGCAGGTCACGCAGGAACAGATACAGGATCAAAATGGCAAACAGGGCGCCCCAGGCCAGGCTGGAAAAGATGGAGCCGATGATGATGCGAATATAATCCCCCTGGTCCATAAGGGCGGTGAAGTGCAGGCCGTCGTACTCCTGCGCCAGCTGGTCGAAGCGGTTGGAGATGTTTTTGGATACCTCCGCCGTGGCATAGTTGGACTGCTTATTAAAGGTGACGGTGACGCCGTTTTCGCCGTTGAGCTTGGCATAGATCTTATCGCTGTTATCGGTGACGAATACCTCCGCCACATCCTCCAGGCGGATGGCGTCTACCCCCTCCAGGCCCAGGTCCAGCAGCACTAAATGGCGCAGGTCCTCCTGGGTGGTGATCGTATCGCCCACGGACACCATATACTGCACGCCGTCCTCCTGAACATAGCCTGCGGGCATGGAAAAGTTCTGCGCCGTAAGCAGGGCGGAAACGGTGCTCAGCTGCAGCATGCCAGAGAGGTCTGTCTGGGCCAGGGCCGCCGAGCGGCTCTGCTCCAGTGTGGCCAGGCCCGAATCCAGCTGGGTCAGGGCCAAGTCTATCTGAACGCTGCCGGAAATGAGCTGCTGGGCCCCCTCAGCCAGGGTCATGGCTCCGGAGGTGATCTTCTCCACCAGGTCAGCCAGGACAGCGTTATCGGACTTGAATTGCCGGATCTTTTCCTGGAGCTGACGGAGCTGCTCCGCTGTTTTCTCGATTTCATCCCGCAGATGGTCCCAGTCCGTACCCAGGGCCTTCAAGCGCAGGTCGATCTCCGCCAGCTCGGAGGTGATGCGGATATATTCACTCTCGGCCTTGATGGCGGCGATCTTCTCCTCCTTCTGCTCGGGCGTCAGGAGGGGGTTATTCTCAATGGCGGCAATGCGGGCATCGTAGCCGGCCTTTTTTGCCTCCAGCTCGGTTTTCCGCTGCAAAAGCTCTTGGAGCAGGGTCAGTCTTTCCCGGAGGGACTGCTCCTGGATATCCATTTCCCGGAGGCTATCCCGGACGGCCAAAAGGGCCTTTTCCGCCGTCTGCGAAATGGCCGTCTCCTCTGCCGTGCGGATGGCCTCCTTAGCGTCCAAAAGCTGCTGGCGGGTCTGCCGGAGCTGGTCCCGGGAGGCGTCTAACCGGGCACTGACGGCGGCGGCCAGCTTTTCGGACAGGGCGTCCAGCTTCTCCTGACTGAGGATCACATTCATCTGCCGCTGCAATACGCCGCTGACGGAGACGCTGGCTACGCCGGTGATACCCTCCAGCTTAGCGGAGAGGGTACTGTCTACAAACTCGGAAAGCTCCGCCACATCCATCTTGTCGCTGGACACGGCCGCCACAGCCACCGGGAGCATGGTGGGGTTTATTTTCAGCACATAGGGGGTGCCCACGGTATCATCCCAGCCGCCCTGGAGGGTGGCTATTTTCTGCTGGATGTCCACGCCCGTGGAGTCCATGTTCACGCCCTGCTCAAACTCCAGCACCACCATGGAGACGCTGTTTTGGCTGGAGGAGGTCACATGCTTTATTTCATTCAGCGTAGCCATGGCCTGCTCCATGGGCTTGGTGATGTCCGCCTCCACGGTCTCGGGGCTGGCACCGGGGCTGGTGGTCACAATGACCACATAGGGGAAGTCCATATTGGGCATCAGGTCCGGCGTCATCTTCAGGTACGCCACCACACCCAGCACCAATATGGCCAGCACAGCCACAAACACCGTAAGGGGTTTTTTCACGCTGAATTTCGGCATCCGATCCACTCCTCTTTTTGGGCGCAGCGCGCCCAAAGTCCTCCGGGTTTTCCGGCAAAAAGTGTGCCGCCTGCACAGGCAAGCTCCGGGAGGCTTTTTTGACACATTATATAAGGGTAAGTTTAGCATGGGGGATTTTTTTTTGCAAGAAGGAGGCTGCATTATTTACGAAAGCGTTACAAAAAAAAGGGTGTCCGGTGGGAGCGGAATTTACGGCAAAAATTGGATTTGCTCATTTGAGATGTATGGAATGTTTGGGTATGATTTTTGAAATTTTTGTTGAATTCCTATAAAAGGAGTTTAAAAAAGAGATTATTTTCGTCAATGATTTTTGAAAATTGCACAAGACAAACGCCGTGGGCATGATATAATGATTTTAGATGAAAACGCCTCCGTCGGGGGCAAGTCTTGAGGATGAAGAAAGGTACTTTTGCTATGGCGATTAAAATTGGTATCAATGGTTTTGGCCGTATCGGCCGGGTGATCCTGCGCATTTTGATGAAGAATCCGGAGAAGTTCGATGTGTGCGGCATCAACCTGCGCAAGGCCGACATCGACTACATGGTCTACCTGCTGAAATACGACTCCGTATTCCGCAATTTTGAGGGCACGGTGGAAAATCTGGACGGCAATCTGGTGGTGAACGGCCACAAGATCCGCGTGTTCAGCGAGAACGATGCCGCCATGATCCCCTGGTCTCAGTGCGGGGCGGAGTACATCCTGGAATGCACCGGTGCCAACAACACCACCGAGAAGGCCTCCCGCCATTTCAAGGGCGGCGCCAAGCGTGTGCTTCTCACCGCCCCGGCCAAGGACGAGGTGACCCCCACCTTCGTTTACGGCATCAACAGCAAGCTCTATCGCCCGGACATGAAGGTGGTTTCCAACGCCAGCTGCACCACCAACTGCCTGGCTCCCCTGGCCAATGTGATCCACGAGGTCTTTGGCATTGAGCAGAGCCTTATGTCCACCATCCACGCCTCCACCGCCAAGCAGAAGGCTGTGGACTCCCGCGGCGGCAGCGACTGGCGCACCGGCCGCTCCATCCTCAACAATATCATTCCCTCCACCACCGGCGCGGCCAAGGCCGTGGGCCGGGTCATCCCCTCCCTGAAGGGGAAGATGACGGGTATGTCCTTCCGGGTGCCCACCGCCGATGTGTCTGTGGTGGACCTGACCGCCAGACTCTCCCGTCCCACCAGCTACGCCGAGATCTGCTATGAGATTCGCCACGCCAGTGAGACCAACATGAAGGGCATCATCGGCTACACCAAGGACCAGGTGGTGTCTACGGACCTCATCGGCAACCCCTGCCCCTGCATCTTCGACGAGAGCGCCGGCCTGATGCTGGACCACGACTTCGTGAAGCTCATTGCCTGGTACGACAATGAGTGGGGTTACAGCTGCCAGGTGGTGCGGATGCTGGATCATATGGCCACCATCGACACCGAGGAGGAGGCCAAGGAGGCCGACGCCGCCAAGCAGGCCGGCGCCGCTAAGTAAGCAAGCAAGTCGTACATAGATTACCCTCTTTTAAGCGCCGAGCCGCTGCAGTTTTTGCAGCGGCTCGGCGTTTTTTTTGGGGCGGATTGCCACGGGGCGGTGCGCCCTCGCAATGACAGGGATTTTTGCAAGAAGTGCGGTGCAAGACAGGCGGGCGACCGCGAGGGTCGCCCCTACGAAAGTGTTACAAGGGGTGCGGTGGGGCGGGCAGGGGCAGCGGCCCCTACGGTGGGTTGGCCGGTACGATGGCCTTTCTTTTTAGGATGATTTGTCCTATTTCATTTACCGCTGGCTGATCTGCCATTCGTCTTCATAGATCATGTCGTCGATGTCTTTCTTGTCTTTTTCCATGGCGCTTCCCTCCCCTTTTTTCATATACCTGACAGTATATGCGGCGGGGCGGGATTTATGTCCTTGCAGGGCATGACTTTCTATGTTAGTATAGAGTTAATTTTGAGGAAAAAGGTCGTGTTTTTTATGTCCGGTTCCCGCAGGCATACGGTGGCCGTGCTTACGGCGTGCGTTGCCTTTGTGATTTTCGGCTTCAGCTTTATGTTTTCCAGCATCGCGCTGTCCATCACGGCGCCGATGGTGCTGCTGTGCTGCCGGTTCGTGGCGGCAGTGGTGACGCTGTCTCTGGTGGTGGGTCTCAACGCCCTGGTGGGACGCATCCGGGGACGGGCCTGGTTCTCCTTTTCCCTGAAGGGGAAGCCTCTGGGCGGATTGATCCTGTTGGGACTGGTGCAGCCGGTTTTCTATCTGGTATTTGAAAATTACAGCATTCTCTACACCTCCTCCGCCGTCACAGGGACGGTGCTGGCGGTGGTGCCGGTGATCTGCATTTTGGTGGATGTGTTCGTGAGCCACGAGTCTGTGAGCAAGCTGCAGGTGGTGTGCGCCGTGGCCTGCGTGGCAGGCGTGGCCCTGGTGGAAACGGGCGGGGAGAGCCGGATGAGCCTCCTGGGCTCCTTCTGCCTGCTGATGACCCTGGTGTGCGATGTGGGCTACTACGCCCTGAGCCGCCGGGCCTCCCAGCAGTTCAGCCCGCTGGAGGTGACCTATGTGATGTTCCTGATGGGTATGCTGGTGTTCGTCCCGGCGGCGCTGATACAGGGACGGGGACAGATGGCGGAGCTGTTTCTCCCGGCGCTGCGGTCCGGGGCCTTTTGGGGCAGCGTATGGTTTTTGGGCGCGGTGTCCTCTGTGGGCGCCTACGGCCTGCTGAACTTCGCCAATGGCACTCTCACAAACTCCGAAGCGTCTCTGATCGGCAACATCGGCACGGTGGTGTCGGTGCTGGCGGGGGTGCTTCTGCTGCACGACCCCTTTACCCCGGTGCAAGCGGCGGGGGTTGTGGTGATCCTGGTATTCGTTACCCTGGCCAATTTGCCGAAAAAGAAGAAATAGATGAAATCATGGTGCGTGCAGGGTATGGGGTGTTCGTTTGCGGGAAGCTGGTGCGGGGAGGAATCCCCCAGTCACGGCTTCGCCGTGCCAGCCCCCTTTAGGCAAGGGGGACGGGGGAAGCGGATTGCCACGACCAGTTTGCGAACTGGTCTCGCAGTGACACATTACAAGAAATGCGGTACAAACCCGGAGGGCGGACAGAGGCGTCCGCCCCTACGGGTGGGTTACAAGAGACGCAACGCAGGCGGGCGGCGGGGTGAGGGCACCCCGCCCTACAGGATGTTCCTAACAGTATATATATATATATATAGCAAATCGCCCGAAGATAGGCTTCGGGCGATCTTTTCTCATTTGTTGGGTTTTTCTCAGATGCGCTTCCACTTGGCGCCGCCGGGAACATCGGTGACTTCCACACCCATGTCCTTCAGGGCGTCGCGGATGCGGTCAGCCTCGGCAAAGTCCTTCGCCTTTTTGGCGTCCTGGCGCTGACGGATCAGCGTCTCCACCCGGGCATCCTCCTCCCCGCTCTCGCTAACCACGGTGAAGGCAGCGGGACGGGCGGCCATCTGGGCCAGCTTTTTGCGCTGCTCAGCCGCTTTTTCCGGCAGCTTCAGGCCCAGAACACTGTCGAAATCCGCCAGCACGGCGCACTTAGTGGCACCGTTTGTCTTGGCCTTGAGCACATCGTAGAGCACCGTCACAGCCATGGAGGTATTCAGGTCGTTATCCATGGCCTTGGTGAATTTCTCCTTCAGCTCTGCGGCAGCGGCTTCGTCCACGGGGCCGTCGCCCGGGTCCAGGGCTGCGATTTTCGCAATGAGCTTGTTAAAGGCCACGGTGGCATTATCCAGATTCTCCCAGGAGAAAACCAGGCTCTTGCGGTAGTGGCTTTGCAGGCAGAAGAAGCGGTAGGCCAGGGGGTCGTAGCCCTTTTCCTCCAGGAGGGAGACGGTGAGGAACTCGCCCTTGGACTTGCTCATTTTGCCGCCCTCGGTATTCAGGTGGGCCACATGGCACCAGTGGGGGCACCAGGGATGGCCCAAATAGCTCTCGGACTGGGCGATCTCGTTGGTGTGGTGGGGGAAGGCGTTATCCACGCCGCCGCAGTGGAGGTCCAGGTACTCGCCGTTATACTTCATGGATATGCCGGAGCACTCAATGTGCCAGCCGGGGTAGCCCACGCCCCAGGGGGAGTCCCACTTCAGGGCCTGATCCTCGAACTTGGACTTGGTAAACCAGAGGACGAAGTCGTTTTTATTGCGCTTATTGGCATCCTCCTCCACGCCCTCACGAACGCCCACGGCCAGGTCCTCCTCGTTGTGGTCGTTGAAGATATAGTACCGCTCCAGCTTGGATGTATCGAAGTACACATTGCCGCCGGAGAGGTAGGCATAGCCGGTGTCCAGGAGCTTGGTGATGATCTTGATATAATCGTCAATGAGGCCGGTGGCGGGCTGGACCACATCCGGGCGCTTGATATTCAGCTTGCGGCAGTCGGCAAAGAAGGCATCGGTGTAGAACTTGGCAATCTCCATGACGGTCTTATGCTCACGCTTGGCGCCCTTGAGCATCTTGTCCTCGCCCTCGTCGGCGTCGGAGGTCAGGTGGCCCACATCGGTGATGTTCATGACGCGGTTCACATCGTATCCGGCGTAGCGAAGGTACTTCTCCAGCACATCCTCCATGATATAGCTGCGGAGGTTGCCGATGTGGGCAAAGTGGTAGACGGTGGGGCCGCAGGTATACATCTCCACATGGCCAGGGGTGTGGGTCTTGAACTCCTCTTTCTTGTGGGTGGCGGAATTATACAGATACATGGTCAGGTCTCCTTTATGGTTGCAGTTTTATTATATAGACGGATTTGCGGGGGATGCGGATTGCCACAGCAGTGACATCGGTCACTGGTTCGCAATGACAGGGTTTTTTACAAGGAGTCGGTGCAAGGCCGGGCGGGCGGACAGGGGCGTCCGCCCCTACAGGTTGGCTCCAACTAAAAACGCCTCCCATGCCCGGAGGCATGAGAGGCGAAAAAATCGCGGTTCCACTCTCGTTTATCACTCAATGGGGGCCTTTTACGCAAGGCCGGGCGGAGGGCGTCTGCATCCCCCGCGCTCCCGGACGCACTTTCCGCGCCGCTTCACAGGGCGGCTTGCAGCCGGTGACCGCCCCTCTCTTGGAAAAGCTGTGGCGCGTACTCTTTCCGATCAACGCGCTATGTAGTTTACAGCCATTTTAGCAGGCTTTGCCCTTGGTGTCAAGATTCCTTGAAAACATCCCAGTTTTTGGCGAAATATTCCACGCCGGAATATACCGTGGTCACCAGGATGACCCCCTGGCAGACATAATTGAGCACCTGGGGAATGCCGAAGAGCATCAGGCAGATGCAGACCATGGTGCTGGCGGTCTTGACCTTGCCAGACCATCCGGCGGCAATGACCCGGCCCTTTTCCACGGCCACCAGGCGCATACCGCTGACGGCAAACTCCCGCAGCAGCACCGCGGCCAATATCCAGCCGTAAAACTCCCCGGACTCCACCAGGCAGCACAGGGCTGCCATGACCAGGCACTTATCCGCCAGGGGATCGGCAAACTTGCCAAAGTCGGACACCTGGTTATAGTGCCGGGCGATGTACCCGTCCAGCAGGTCCGTGAGACAGGCCGCCACATAGACGGCCAGGGCCACATACCGGTAGCCGGGAAAGCCCCAGTACATCACCACCAGGAAAACCGGGATGAGAAAGACCCGCAGCAGGGTCAGCTTATTGGCTGTATTCATGGGCATAGGTTATTCCTCCGTTTCTATCACTTCGCCGGTGAGATCGCCGTCCATAGTGCCCGTAATACGCACGGACACGAACTGGCCGGACTGAACATCCCGATCCGCTGTAAAATAAATCACGCCGTCGATGCCGGGACTTTCGGCATAGCTGCGGCCCACATAGGCCATGGCCTGGGGGTCAAAGCCGTCGCACAGCACCTCCAGGGTAGTGCCCAGGCGGGTATCGTTGAACGCGTCCATCACCTGGCTTTGCAGCTGCATCACCAGCTCAGCACGGCTCTGGGCCTCGTCGCTATCCACCCGGTTGAGCATCTTGGCTGCCGGGGTCCCCTCCTCCGGAGAATAGGGGAAGGCGCCGGCCCGCTGGATTTTCTCCTCCTGCAGGAAGTCGCACAGCTCCTCAAAGGCGGCCTCGTCCTCATAGGGCAGGCCCGTGATGACGGTGGTGCGCAGGACCAGGCCGGGGATACGGCTGCGAAGCTTTGTAAATAGCTGATGCAGACCCGCGTTAGTCTCCCGGCGGCGCATGGCTTGGAGGATGGTATCGTTGCAGTGCTGGATAGGGATATCCATATACTTGCAGATTTTCGGCTCGGATGCGATGGTGTCTATGAGCGCATCGGTAATGCTGTCGGGGTAGAGGTAGTGCAGGCGAATCCAGTGAAAGTCCAGCTTGCACAGCTCCCGCAGCAGCTCCGGCAGCTTCTTCTCTTTATACAGGTCGATGCCGTAGCGGGTGATGTCCTGGGCGATGACGATGCACTCCTTTACGCCGCTGTCAGAAAGGGCCTTGGCCTCGGTGAGGATGTCCTCCATCCGGCGGCTGCGGTACTTGCCCCGCAGGGCCGGGATAATGCAGTAGGCACAGCGGTTGCTGCACCCCTCGGCGATGCGCAGATAGGCATAGTGCATGGGGGTGGAAATGACCCGGGGCAGTTCCTCCACTGGGCCGCTGATGTCGGCAAAGTGGCTGAATTTCTGCCCGGCGGCCACCTGCTCCACGGCGGAAACAATGTCGCCGTAGCTGCCGGTGCCCATGATGCCGTCCACCTCCGGAAGCTCCTCTAAAAGCTCCGCCTGATAGCGCTGGCTCAGGCAGCCGGTGACCAGGATTTTACCCACCCGGCCCGCTGCCTTCAGCTCCGCCACGGAGAGAATGGTCTCGATGGCCTCCAGCTTGGCACTGTCGATGAAGCCGCAGGTGTTCACCACCACCACATCGCTGCCGGCGCAGTCCTCCTGCACCGTCATGCCCGATTGCAGGCACAGGGCCATCATCTGCTCGGTGTTTACACGGTTTTTGTCACATCCCAGGGATATAAATGATACGATCACGGTTTTTATCTTCCTTTATTCCTGAATCTCGGACTCCAGGCGGCGAAGGGGGGCCTGGATATCCTGCCACGAAAAGCCCCGGCGCTGCAGGGCGGCAGAGAGCTTGCGAAGAAGCGCCTCGTCCACGGTTTTATTCCGGCAACGGGCCCGGAGAAAACGCTCCGCCGCTTCCTCCGCCGGGGGCATTTGAGAAAGAAGCTCCTCCCACAGATCCCGGGGGATGCCCCGGTGGCTCAGCTCCTGGCGGATGCGGCCGGGACCGTAGCCGGAGGCGCTGTAATGCCGGACAATGGCGGCGCCGTAGGCCGCCTCGTCCACCGCACCCAGCTCCTCCAGCCAGAGGGCGGTGTCCTCCGCCGTCTCCCTGTCGCCGCCCCGGCGGGTGAGATGCTCTACCACCTGCTTCTTTGACAGCATACGGCTGCCGGTGAGCTGGGCGCCCCGGGCCTTCATTTGGGAGGTCTGGGCGGCCTTTTTCAGCTCCACCACCGTCTCCTCCGAAAGCTCCGCGCCCGGGCGGAGGTCATAGTACAGCAGTTCGTTTTCGGTTATTTTCAGCAGCTCGCCGCCCTCTAAAAAGACCAGTATCCGGTTCTTTTTATGCTTGGACGGCTCCACGCGCTCAATCCGCATCGTCGAAATCGTCGGCGGACACATCCACGGCCCGGCCGGCAGCCCGGGCGGCTACCTTGGACTGGTTGCTCATGAGCTTGTGGAAATTCTTGCGGATCTCCTGCTCCACGGCGTCGCACTGGTCGGGGTGGTCCACCAGATACTGCTTGGCTGCGTCCCGGCCCTGGCCCATGCGCACCTCGCCCAGGCTGAACCAGGAGCCGCTCTTCTGAATGAGGTCCAGCTTCACACCCAGGTCCAGAATCTCCCCTGTGCGGCTGATGCCCTCGCCGTACATGATGTCAAACTCCGCCTCACGGAAGGGAGGGGCTACCTTGTTTTTCACCACCTTGGCCCGGGTGCGGTTGCCGATCATCTCGCCATTGGCCTTGAGGGTCTCTATCCGGCGCACATCAATGCGCACGGAGGCATAGAACTTCAGAGCCCGGCCGCCGGTGGTGACCTCGGGATTGCCGTACATGACGCCCACCTTCTCCCGGAGCTGATTGATGAAAATGACCACGGTATTGGTCTTGGCGATGACGCCGGTGAGCTTGCGCAGAGCCTGGCTCATGAGCCGGGCATGGAGACCCACGAAGCTGTCGCCCATCTCGCCCTCGATCTCCGCCCGGGGCACCAAGGCCGCCACGGAGTCCACCACCACCACATCAATGGCGCCGGAGCGCACCAGGGCCTCGGTGATCTCCAGGGCCTGCTCGCCGGTATCGGGCTGGGAAATGAGCATATCCTCGATCTTCACGCCCAGGGCCCGGGCATAGGTGGGGTCCAGGGCATGCTCGGCGTCCACGAAGGCCACCTCGCCGCCCTTCTTCTGGGCCTGGGCCAAAATATGCAGGGCCAGGGTGGTCTTGCCCGAGGACTCAGGGCCGTAGATCTCAATGATGCGCCCCTTGGGAACGCCGCCGATGCCCAAAGCCACATCCAGGGCCAGGGAGCCGGTGGGAATGGCCTCTACATTGGTCTCGGCGTTATCGCCGTAGCGCATGATGGAGCCCTTGCCGTACAGGCGCTCGATCTGCTGCATGGCCCCCTCCAGAGCCTTTTTCTTGTCGGACTTGTCCACCACCGCGGCGGCGGTGGGCTCTTTCTTTGCTGCCATGATCCATTCCTCCTACATTATAATTCCATTATAAATATAAGTTTTAGCTTAATAAGCCTCGCAGAGTTTGCCGCCCGCAGGCGGCAAAAAATTAAAATCATTTTTCACCGCGACATGCGCGTGGTGAAAAATACCTCTCAGGCTGCCAGTGTGGAATTTTGCCGCAAGGCGGCAAAATTATGCGCGCAGCAGACTGCCATCCCTTTGGCAGAAAAATCGAAGATTTTTCGCCAGTTATATCTCGTCGTAAAGAATGCCCTGCACCACCCGGGGGATGCCGGCGGGGTCGGGGGTGATCTCCAGATCCCCGAAGCCAAAGGAGCGCATGATGCGCAGCACATCATCCGCCTGACCGATGCCCACCTCGAAAAGAAGCATTCCGCCGGTGCGCAGAGCCTCCCGCCAGAGGCTGCTGACGGCGCGGTAAAAGTCCAGGCCGTCCTCCCCGCCGTCCAGAGCGCTGCGGGGCTCGTAGTCCCTCACGGAGGTGTCTAAGCCGGCGATGTCGCCGGAGGGGATGTAGGGGGGGTTGCAGAGGAGGCAGTCGAAGGTACCCAGGCGGCTGGGCGGGGACTGCATGGCGTTCATCTGCAGGGGGGCCACCCGGTCGGAGAGATCGTTGCGGCGGATATTTTGGCGGCAGATCCGCAGAGCTCCCTCAGACAGATCACCCAGGGTCACCCGGCAGTCCGGCACCTGGCTGGCCACCGCCAGGCCCACGCAGCCGGACCCGGTACAAAGGTCCAGCACCCGGCTGCCCGGATTCACCCGGAGAAAGGGCAGGGCGCAGTCCACCAGAGTCTCTGTGTCTGCGCGGGGAATGAGCACCTGGCGGTCGATGTCCAGGGGCAGGCCGTAAAACTCCCACTCGCCGATGAGATAGGCCACCGGCTCCCCGGCCAGGTGCCGCTGCACCAGACTGCGGACCTGCTCCTCCACCACCGGGGGTACATAGAGCTGCCCGTCCCGCAGGAGCTGCTGGCGGGTCTTGCCGGCGGCAAAGCACACCAGCTCCCGGGCCTCCAGGGTGGAGGCTCGTATTCCGGCCAGGCGGAGCTGCTGGCGAATATCCATATACAAATTGTTATATGTAATGGCCATAATACTATTCGTTGTCACTTTCTGTGGAAATTTGGAATTTTTTAACTTGCAAAGTCTAAAATGGCCTCGCAGAGTTTGCGTCCGCAGACGCAAAAAATGGGGATCATTTTTCACCGCGACATGTGCGTGGGGAAAAATACCGCTCAGGCTGCCAGTGTGGAATTTTTGCGCCCGGCGCAAAAATTATGCGCGCGGCAGGCTGTAAGCCTTTTGGCAGAAAATTCCGCAGGAATTTTCGCCAGAGTTCTTTACCAGGCGTCCTTGCCTTTTTCGTCGGGCAGAACCAGTTTCAGGGCCTCGATGGCCACCTCCAGCATGGAGTCGTCGGGCTCGAAGGTGGTGAAATTTTGCAGCCACATACCCGGCGCCGACAGCACCCGGGTGACGGCGTTATCATGACGGCCCACGAAGCGGTTAAACTCGTAGGTGATGCCCACCACCGGCACCAGCAGCAGCAGATGCATCCCGATACGCACCCACAGATTCTGCCACTCCACCTGGGTAAAGGCCAGGGAGGAGAACAGGATGGACACCACGATCACCACGAACAAAAAGCTGGTGCCGCAGCGGGGATGATGCCGGGGCTGGATGCGGGCGTTTTCCACCGTCAGGGGCAGGCCCGCCTCATAACAGAAAATGGTCTTATGCTCGGCGCCGTGATACTGAAACACCCGGTGCACATCCTTTTGCTTGGAGCAGAGGATCAGGTAGGCCAGGAATATGGCGATCTTGATGACACCCTCGATGAGATTGTGGACCAAGGCGCTTTGGGCATGGAACAGGCCCGCCACAAAGGTGGGCAGCAGCATGAACAGCAGCAGCGTAAGCCCCAGGGAAAGCACCAGGGACACGCCTACCAGCACGCTCTGGAGCTTTTCCGCCGGCACATGCTTCTCCAGCCATGTATCCAGCTTGGAGGGCTGGGCAGACGCATCGTCGGGGAAGTAGTCCGCCGAGAACATCAGGGCCTTGATGCCCTTGACCATAGAGTCCAAAAAGGTCACCACGCCCCGGATAATGGGTAGGCCCAGGATGGGGTACTTGTCCCGCACCAGCTTCAGCTCCTCCACCTTTGTCACCAGGCCCTCCGGGGCCCGGACCACGATGGCCTGCTTCTCCGGGCCGCGCATTAAGATGCCCTCAATGAGAGCCTGGCCGCCGATGGAGGTACGGAAGGTTTCTTTCTTTTCGCGTTTTGCCATGTGTCAGTAAGTCCTCTCTGCTTCCCCCACAGTATAGCACAGCCGTGGAGGAAATGCAACATTTGTTCTACTATTTTTATTCTTCTTCGCGGGAAATCGGCAGGCGGATGGTGACCACGCAGCCGCCGCCGGGGGCATTACCGATGTCGAAGGTGCCCTCGTGGCGGTGGATGATCTCATCGCACACCGCCAGGCCTATGCCGCTGCCCCGGGCCTTGGAGCTGCCCTTATAGAACTTCTGCTTCACATAGGGAAGCTCCGCCTCCGGGATGCCAGGGCCATAGTCCCGGACCCGTACCGTATAGTACTCTCCCTCCTGCTCCATGGACACGGTGATGCGCTTGCCGGAACCGCCGTGCTTGGCGGCATTGTCCAGCACATTGCACAGCACCTGCTTCAGCCGCTCCGGGTCGCCGGTGATGGGCCGCTCGAACATCTCCCCGGCATTCAGATACTCCAGGTCGATGCCGTCCTGACGGAAAAGCTCCCGATAGGTGTAAATGGCGTCCTCCACCTCGGCCTGAAGGTCCATCTGCTCCACCCGAAGGGTAAAGCGGCCGTCCTCTATCTTGGAGAACTCCAGCAGCTCCTCCACCATGTTGGTGAGTCTGCGGGACTCCCGCAGAATGATCCGCACGCCCCGGCGCAGCTGCTGGATGTCGCCGCCATCGTCGGCCAGGAGGGTCTCGCCCCAGCCGTTGATAGCGGTAAGGGGGGTGCGCAGCTCATGGGACACGGAGGAGATGAACTCCGTCTGCATCTTCTCGCTCCGGCTGATTTGCAGGGACATCTGGTTGATATTGTCCACCAGCTGCCCCATTTCATCCTCGTATTTATTGGGGATCTGGATGCCGTAGCTGCCATCGGAAATGCGCTTGGCGGCCTCCGTCACCTCCGCCACCGGGGCGGCGATCCGGCGCATAAACACCAGGTTCACGCACAGCACCACGCCGCTGATGACGGCTGCCAGGCCCATGACGGCTACGGCCAGCAGGGCCACCTGCTTATCCAGCTCCCGGGTGGAAGTGACCAGGCGCAAAGCGCCTACCACGCCGCCGTCATACTCCAGGGGTGCGGACACGGCCAGGATATTCTCCCTGGTAAGGGGGTCCCGCCCGGTGAAGGAGTCCATTCTTCCGGTATCCAGGGCCCGGCGTACCTCCGGGGTCTCCGGGGTGATGCCCACGGTCTGACCCCGGCTGGAAATTTCCACGCGGCCATTGCGGTCTAAAAACTGCAGCTCAATGGTGTCCGCCTCGTCGAAATTCCCGGCGTAGAGCACCGCGTTGCGATAATATTCGCTGTAGTTGGCCATGGCATAGGTATTGAAATAGCTTGCCCCGGCCCGGGCCTTATTTTCCAGGGCGAAGCGGGCATTGCTGTAATAGCTCGCCACCAAGACAACCGAGCTGAGGGCGGCAATGAGCATGAGAATGGTGATGACCGGAAACACGCTGGTGATGATCCAGCGGCGGCGCATACCCATCATGCGCCGCTTGCGGCCGTGGCTGACCTTAGCGGTATCCCCGGCGCTCCTGTCCTGCATTATGCGTCCCACTTATAGCCGTACCCCCATACCGTGGTGATGTAGGTGGGATTGGTGGCGTTATCCTCGATCTTCAGCCGCAGGCGGCGGATGTTCACATCCACGATCTTCAGCTCGCCGAAGTAATCCCGGCCCCATACCAGGTCCAAAATTTCCTCCCGGGACAGAGCCTTGCCCGGGTTCTCCATGAACATCTTCATAATAGCGTATTCCATCTGGGTGAGCTTAATACGCCGGCCGTCCTTCTCCAGGGTGCGGTTGCGGGTGTTGAGGACGAAGGGCGGCTGGGTGAGCTGGCCCGACATCTCCTCGGCCATGCCGGAGCGGCGCATGAGGGCGTCCACCCGGGCCGTAAGCTCCGCCGGAGAAAAGGGCTTTGTCACATAGTCGTCGGCGCCGGTCATCAGGCCCGTGACCTTGTCCATCTCCTGAGACCGGGCCGTGAGCATGATGATACCGATACGCAGATTGGTGGCCCGGATACGGCGGCACACCTCGAAGCCGTCGATGCCGGGCAGCATGATGTCCAGCAGGGCCACCCGGATGTCCGGGTTCTGCTGCAGCTTTTCCAGGGCCTCCTCGCCGCTCTCGGCCTCGATAACATCGTAGCCCGCCCGGCGCAGATTGATAACGATAAAGCTGCGGATGCTGCTCTCATCCTCTAAAACCAGTACTTTTTTCATTGCCCTCTCCTCTCAGTTTCCGGCGGCCCAAGCCGTCGAGATCAAATAGAAATGGCTGTTGACCCACTCGTTGCTCACGCCGATGCGTTCGCCCTCCTCCGTGATACGCATGGCATACGCCATGTTGGAGCGGAGCATCAGCAGCGTACGCCCGTCGCTGCGGGCCTCCCGGTCCCGGTCCTCGCCGCTGAAGCTGTACAGGTACAGCACCGCCTCCCCGTTACACTGCAGGGTCACGCAGGAGCCCTTGTCGGTGCTTATGATGTCGGTGCCCTTCATGCAGCCGTGCCAGTCTTCGCTGAGGGTCAGATACCAGCCGTCGGGCTGGTTGTGATAGGTGTCCATGACCCAGACGCTGTCCCCGCGGTCATTGTACCGATACCAGCAGAACACCCGGGCCGCCGAGCGAACGGTGCTGTCGGCGGGATAGGGGATCTCGATGATGCCGTCGTTATTGATGTCCTGGGGACGGAGCTGGCTGAAGGCGTAGCGGACATCGGTTTTCCCGGTGCTGCGGCTCTGGGTCACATTTTTAAGCTCGCCCTCCCGGCTCACCAATATGTCGGTCATGGCCTGGTTGCCCTCGTCCACGCCGGTGATGAAGGCGGCGTTGCTCTGGCTGTCCAGCTTGCCGCAGACGATGCTGCCCCGACTCAGCTCCGCCGCCGTGCAGCTCAGGCGACATGGGCTGCCGCTGCGCAGCTCCCCCTCCCGCCAGCGGAAATGCTCGGCCAGGGTGGCGCCGTCGGCATCTGTGCGCAGGAGCAGCAGGTCAAACAGACCGTCGCTGTCCAGATCGTCCACCACAAAGCGGCTGTATCCGCTTTGCATCATCACCTCGGGGGTATTCCCCCGCAGGCGATACACGGCCACCGTCTGCACCTCTGTACTGATGCGCCAGCCCACAGCCACCTCCAGCTTGCCGTCGCCGTCAAAGTCCCGGAAGGAAATGGAATCAATGGAGGTGCCGCCGGACTCAATGGTGCAAAAGAGGGTGAACGACTCCTCCTCCGACCGGAAAAACAGAATCTTCAGGGGCTTCTCGTCCGACGCGCAGCGGAAAAAGGCCACCGCCTCCTTGCTGCCGTCGCCGTCCAGGTCGATCATCTGCAGAGACTGCATATTGTTGCCGCCGGTGGGGTTTATATATTCGTAGCCGCTCTTCAAATAAGTGTTGAGGGTGTTGGACAGGCCCGTGTACTCCACCGGCACCTCCGGCAGGGTAAACAGGTTTTCCGCAGAGGTCTCCAGGGCGCAGCCGCAAAGCCCCAAGGCCAGCGCCAGGCTCGCCACCAAAACTGCCATTTTCTTCTTCCACTTCTTCACGCCTCACCCTCCCATGTGTCGATTCTTATACAGAATATACTATACCACGAATCGTGCCGTTTGGGTAGCCCCTGTTTTGCTTTTTCCGGGGAAAGGGGCTGCCTCGGACAGCGGGGCAGATCGTGCCGGGTTTCGGGCTCGTTTTCGTTGTTTTCGCTAATTTCAGGGCGATTTTATCAGCGTTTTCCCGATTTGCAAAAACTTGACAAAGATGAATTTTCTCCCTATGATACTATTGTTATACTATTTTAGCGGGCTCTTAACATGATCCCCTGCAGCGCCCGCCCGAAAACAGGAGAGAAACATCGTGGAAAGAGAATCTTTTAAGTCAAGACTGGGCTTCCTGCTGGTGAGCGCCGGGTGCGCCATCGGCATCGGCAATGTGTGGCGCTTCCCCTTCGTGGCGGGGCAGAACGGCGGCGGATTTTTCGTGCTGATCTACCTGATCATGCTGGTGGTGCTGGGCCTGCCGGTGCTGACCATGGAGCTGGGCGTGGGCCGCGCCAGCCGCAAGAGCGCGGTGCTGGGCTACAAGGCCCTGGAAAAGCCCGGCAGCAAGTGGCACATACACGGCTGGTTCGCCATTCTCGGCTGCTACCTGCTGATGATGTACTACACCACCGTATCCGGCTGGATGCTGGACTACTTCTTCAAGTTCGCCACGGGCACCTTTGCCCACGGCATGAGCAGCGAGGCCAATGCCAAGGTCTTTACCGATATGCTGGCCAACCCTATGGAAATGGGCCTGTGGATGGCCATTACGGTGGCGGCAGGGGTGCTGGTGTGCAGCATCGGGCTGCGCAAGGGTCTGGAGCGGGTCAGCAAGGTAATGATGACGGCGCTGCTGGTGCTGATCGTGGTGCTGGCCATTCACAGCTTCACCCTCTCCGGCGCCCGGGAGGGCATTGCCTTCTATCTGGTGCCCAACATGGACAATGTACGCTCCGTGGGCCTGGGCAATGTTATTGCCGCGGCTATGAACCAGGCCTTCTTCACCCTGAGCCTGGGCATTTCCGCCATGGAGATCTTCGGCAGCTACATGAGCAAGGACCACACCCTTCTCAGCGAGGGCGCCCGTATCTGCGGACTGGACACCTTTGTGGCCATTATGGCGGGCCTTATCATCTTCCCCGCCTGCTTCAGCTATGGCGTGGAGGTAGACTCCGGGCCCAACCTGATCTTTATTACCCTGCCCAGCGTGTTCACCAACATGGCCGGGGGCCGGGTCTGGGGGGCACTGTTCTTCCTGTTTATGACCTTCGCCTCCTTCTCCACGGTCATTGCGGTCATTGAAAACATCATGTCCTCGTGCATGGATCTGTTCGGCTGGAGCCGCAAGAAGGCCGCCGTGGTAAACGGCGCTCTCATTCTCATCGCCAGCATTCCCTGTGTGCTGGGCTACAATGTGCTCAGCGGCTTCCACCCCATCGGCGGCCGGGATGTGCTGGACAGCGAGGATTTCCTGGTCAGCAGCATTCTGCTGCCTCTGGGGTCGCTGGTATACCTGCTCTTCTGCGTGACCCGCTGGGGCTGGGGCTTCAAAAACTACCAGGCTGAGGCCAACACCGGCAAGGGCATGAAGGTGGCCGGGTGGATGCGGTGGCTGTTTATGATCGTGCTGCCCATTATGATTCTGGCGATTTTCGTTATCGGGCTGATGGGATAAAAGCAGAATATGCCCGCTTGCACGCGGTAAACTCGAGACCTTTTTATACAAAAACCACCTGGCGTATCCGATGATGCGCCAGGTGGTTTTTTGATTTTACAGGTCCCGGATGTCTTGCAGAAGCTCATCCAGGGGCAGCTTTCGCAGGGTGTCCTCCAGGGACTTATCCTCGGTGGGGGCCTCCTCCGGCTGGGCCGGGGGTGCTTCCTCCGGGACAGAGGTTTCCTCCGGGGTGGGGGCAGGCTCTGAGGTGGAGGCTGCCTCCGGGGTCACAGGCTCCGGGACTTCCGGGGCGGCAGGCTCGGCAGCGGGAACGACTTCCTCTTCGGAAGTCTCCGGCTCCTGGGCAGCGGGCCCAGCTTCCTCCCCGGGAACGGGTTCCTCTGCCGGGGCTTCCGCTTCCTCCTCCGGGGCAGGCGTCGCTTCCTCCACAGGGCTCTCCTCCGGGGTCTGTGTTTCCTCCGGCAGGGCCTCGGGAGCGGCTTCTTCGGCGGGCTCCGTCTGCTTAGATGCAAGGGCCCGGAGCTTCCGCCCGCGGCTGCCGGAGACGCAGGCAAAGACGAGCATCAAAATCAGCAGCAGCGCCGCTGCGCCGCCGGCGATGTACACATACAGCATGGGCACGGCCAGGGTTTCGCCGCTGTCGGTAAACACCGCGCCGCTGAAGCGCTGGAGGGTGGCGTTTTTAGTGTCATAGGTGTAGTAGCCGTATTGGCCGCTGTCATCCATCAGGTAGAGGACCAGGAAATCCGACAGAGCCGCATCCTCATAGCGCCAGCCGGAAAGGGTCTGGGAAAAGGCCTCCACGGTGGCGGCTTTCAGGCCGGGCACCGCGGCTTTCTCCGACGGGATGCCGGTATAAATATAGGTGGCGCCGCCACAGACCAGGGGGAGATAGGGAGACAGAACGCCCTCGGTCCGGGAATAGAGGTAGAACCCGGCCACGCCCTTCTCGTCCACCAGGTAGACCAGGGTGTGCTTGCCGCTGGCATCTACCCAAAGGGGCAGGGTGTCCCCTCCCTGGGAAACAGGCTCGGCGGCGGTAAAGCCCGTGGGCGGGGTGACCCCCTCCACATCCTTCACAACCCCCAGCTTGGCCCCGGAGAAGCTGAGAAACAGCGTGGGGGCCTGGGCCACCTTGGCGGTGACGGTATAGGTCTTGGTATCGCCGTTTTCGGCGGTGACCACCAGGGGAAGCGTATTCTCCCCCTCCTGAAGCGTCAGCTCCCCGTCACCCTGGACGGTGGCGTTGGAGTCGGAGGGCGTGGCGGTGAGCGTGAGCTTCTCGGTGCCCTGGGGCAGGGAGATGGTATACTCGGTCACAGCCGGGTCAAAGGCTGGGGTCAGGGTCCCGGCGCTGACGGTGAGAGCGGAGAGGGCATTGTTGCCGCTCTTGCCCGGGGTGCTGGGGGTGTAGTCCGGCTCGCTGTCGTCAGGGGTGGAAGCGGAGACGATGGACACCGAGGCGCTGCCGGAGGCATCATAGTCCACGCCGGACACGCAGTAGGAGCCGGCGGAGATCCACACGGAGCCGGTGCCGGTGTCATTGGCCCGGAACACGAGTTGGTTGGTGCGGTTATCCCCCTCAAAGCCCATGGGGGCCAGGTCGCCGGACTCCAATGTAAGGTTAGCGGAATAGGCCACGGAATAGGTCCACGCCTCAGACCCGGCAGGCACGGTGATGGTAAAGGCCACGGTACGGCCCACGCTGACGGTGCTCTGTCCGGCGGACACAGACATTCCCGCAGCATAGCTCACCTGCAGGAGGGAGAAAAGCATGACGCACAGCAGCGCAAGGCTCACAAGGGGTTTTTTCAGTAGTTTCATAGGTCACCTATCATTTCTGCACGATGGGCGCAGTGCCCAGGATGTGTTTCTTAATGGCCAGCAGTGAGGTGGCCGCGATCTTGCTGCCGGAGAGCTGGGCAGCGCGGGCATAGGCCCCGGATAGAGTCTGGGTGCCCAGGATGTGCTTCTTCACCGCCAGCAGGTCCGTGGCGGCAATGCGTCCGTCGCCGTTAGCATCGCCATACACCACGCAGGTGTAGGTATAGGTCCCGGCGGCGTCCTGGATGGTCAGCACCTGGCCGGTAGCGACCAGGGCACTGCCCGCAACGGCCTCTCCCCTGGCGGTGACGGTGACGGTGGCATTCTTATTCACCGACTTGATCTGGGAAATCAGGCTCTTAACAGGGGTACCCAGGGTGAAACCAGAGAGGTAGGAATCCGACAGACGCAGGTTCAGCTCATTCACATAGTCATAGCGCTCAGAGGGCTCCGGATTGGGATTGGGCTCAGGTTCAGGTTCGGGTTCGGGCTCCGGGTCCACATATTCGTCCTCGTACCTGGCCGTGGGCAGCTTGGTCACAGCGGGCATATTCTCCAGAATCGGCACGGAGATTATGAGATTAACACCCAGCATATTGTTCTCAGCATAAGACCCATAGGTGTCCCAGCCTCCCATATACGCATAGGTAATGTCTGTGGCGTACTGGTGTTCGAAGGTATTTGTTTTTGAAAAGTTAAAGCGCTGAAGAAACATTGTATTCTGTCCCTTGGCTATGTAACTCCCGGATATAAATTTTGCCCCGCCCAGCAGCGCCTTGTAGCTGGTGTCCCAGCCTTCTTTTTGCGCATATAGAATTCCATTGTAGTTGGGGTCACTGCCGCCGTAGGCGCCGATATTGAAGAAATTATAATATTTTTTTCCGTCGCTGAGGGGGTATCCGGTGGCATTTTTGGTAGCGCCGGTGCCGATCTCGCCCCGGGCCTTCACCGCCAGGTAAATGGGGCTGACATTGGCCTCTTTTCCGGCCTGAATAAATTCGTCGATAAGCTCGTCTGTAGCCCAAACGCAGTCGCCCAGCACCTTTTTCAGCTGGTCACGGGTGATCGCATTGTTGCTGGAAAGCAGCTCAAAGGCAATGCAGGTGCCGTCTGTCAGGTAGGAACGGGGGTCCATGTAATAGGCCACCGTCTCCCGGCTGGCGGCGTACCAGCCCGGCTCAAACTGCCTCCACTCTCCGGTGGAGCTATCGTAAGCGCCGGGGGCCGTGGAGCGCTGGGCGGTGTCATAGGACCAATGCAGCAGCGCCCGGCCCAGGGTGGACTCGTTTTCCAGGGCCTTCTTCCAGTCCAGGCCGGTCTTGTAGGCCACAAAGGTCCACTTGCCGCCGCTGGCGGCGTACAGGGCCCGGAGATAGGGCTGGTAGCTCTTGGGAAAGCCCTGCTCGTCCAGATACTTGCGGTACGCCCGGTCATCACCGATGTAGGTGATGAAGTCGCTGCGCATATAGCCCACCTTGGTGTAGCCCTTGTAGACGAACACGATCTGATACCAGTCGTACCCATCGCTGCCCCGCTGCACGGCAATGACCCGCACATACTGCCCCCGATAGAGCCGGATGGACTTGGAGCCATTGAACAGCACGGTACCGTAGCCGGTGCCGGGGCCGGTGCGGACATTGATCTCGTCGTCGTTAACATAGGCGTCCGTGCCCACGCTGCCCAGCACGGGAATGATCATGCCCGCCAGAAGCAGCAGGACCAGCAGCGCGGAAATGATCTGCTTGACGGTATTCACTTTTGTCACAGAGGCTGTCACAGCGATATTTCATCCTTTCCCAAACAAGTAAAACGCACTTGATGATACTAATACAAAATAAAGATAGCACAAATCGGGATATTTGTCCACAATTTCCGCCGAAAAATGTGGAAAACCTCCGAAAAAGAGCAGTCCCGCCGCCGGGACAGGCCCCGGGCGGCGGGAATTTTTCACAAAAAGCCTCGCAGAGTGCGCCTCCGCAGACGATAAAATTCAAATCCTTTTTGCCAGCTTAGTTGATCGCGTTTTGGGCAAAGGTGTTGTTTACCAGCTCCTCAAAGGGCACCCAATCGCTATGGCGCAGCTCACCGGCCTGCTCCATCACCGTCTCCAGCCGCTCCAGGGCCTGGCGCTCCATCACCGGGGTGGCATTCCAGGCATCGATCTGCCGGTGCCGGGCGGTGACGGCCTCCAGCTCCGCCAGGTCGGTATCCGGGAACTGGTCGCAGATGGCCTCGGCCACCTGCCGGTCCGTGTGCTCCTGCACCCATTTCTGGGCCTTGGCAATGGCGTTTACGAACCGCTGGGCCGTGTCGGCGTTCTTTTCCAGCCAGCTGATGTTGGCAAAATAAGCCGTGTAGGGAATTTCGCCGCTCTCCAGGCCGATGGAGGTGAGCACATAGCCCTGGCCGGCAGCCTCCACCTGGGTGGCCGTGGGCTCAAAGAGGGTCACATAGTCCCCCTGACCGCCGGTGAAGGCCCCGGCCATCATGTTAAACTGCACGGAGGTGTCCACGGTCACATCCACGCCCGGGGTCAGGCCGTTCCGGCGCAGCACATATTCCAGGGTCATCTCCGGCACGCCGCCCTTGCGCCCGCCGATGACGGTCTTGCCCCGCAGGTCCTCCCAGGAGAACTCCCCGTCAGACCGACCCACCAGGAAGGAGCCGTCCCGCTTAGTGAGCTGGGCGATGATCTGTGTGTGGTCCTCCTTGCCCTGATTATATACATAGATGCTGGCCTCGGGCCCTGCCAGGCCGATGTCCGACTGGCCGGAGACAACGGCGGTCATCACCTTGTCGGCCCCGCCGCCGTTTGTAAGCTCCACCTTCAGGCCCTCGGCCTCAAAGAATCCCTGGCTCATGGCCACATACTGGGGCGCATAAAACACCGAGTGGGTCACCTCGTTCAGCCGCACCAGGGTCTGCTCCTTCTTGCCGCAGGCACACAGGGCCGGAACGATCATCAGTGCAGCCAGCAGGAATGCAAGAATCTTTTTCATAGTCCTTTCCCCCAAAAACGATTTAAGATTTTTTCCACCCACAGCACCAGCCGGTACATCACCACCGCCGCCACCGCCAGGATCACCACGCTGGTCATGACCAGATCCATGTTGAACACCTGGGAGCCGTACACGATGAGATACCCCAGTCCGGCCTGCGAGACCAGAAACTCGCCCATGATGACACCCACCCAGGAAAGCCCTACATTCACCTTCAGGGTGGAAAAAAGGGTGGGGGCGTTGGCCGGGAATACCAAAAGCCACAGTATCTGACGGCGGTTGGCTCCCAAAGAGCGCAGCAGCCGAATTTTTTCCTCATCCGTGGAGAGAAACCCCTGGTACATATTCAGTATGGTCACGATCAGGGAGATGGCCAGGGTCATGACGATGATGGCGCCCTGTCCCGCCCCCATCCATACGATGAAAATGGGGCCCAGGGCCGTTTTGGGCAGGGCATTGAGCACCACCAGATACGGGTCTAAGATCCGGGCCAGCTTCCCCGACCACCACATACAGATGGCCACCGCTGTGCCCAGGGCGGTGCCGGAGAGAAAGCCGATGACCGTCTCTCCGCAGGAAACGCCTATGTGCCGCCACAGGTCGCCGCCGCGGCAAAGGGAGACGAAGGTGGCGGCCATGCGGCTGGGACTGCTGATGAGAAAGCCGTCGGACAGGCCCACCCGGCAGCTCAGCTCCCACAGCGCCAGCAGGCCCGCCAGCAGGGCCGCCTGCCACAGCCGCACCTGCCGCTTCTGCCGCCGCACCGCCAGCAGATACGCCTGTCGGCCCGGCGACAGAGAGGGACTATTCATGGTGATCCAGCTCCTTCCAAATGGCCTGAAAATAAGTGTGAAACGCCTCTGTGTCCCGCCACTCCAGAGGGGAAAGCCCCCGAAGCTTTGCAAGGTCGTGGACATTTTTCACCACGGCGGGCCGGGCACTGAGCACGAAAATGCGGTCTGAGAGGCTGATGGCCTCGGAAATATCATGGGTGACCAGAAGCGCGGTCTTGCCCTCCCGGCGGATGATGCGGCTGATGTCCGAGGACACCGAGAGCCGGGTCTGGAAATCCAGCGCCGAAAACGGCTCATCCAGCAGGAGAATTTTCGGCTTGGTGGCCATGGTGCGAATGAGGGCGCAGCGCTGACGCATACCGCCGGAGAGCTGGGCGGGCCGCTTCCGGGCAAAGTCCCACAGGCCGTAGCGCCGCAGAAGGGTGTCGGCGTAGGCCAGGTTTTCCGGGGTCCGCTTGCCCAGCACGGATAGGCCCAGGGTCACATTGTCCCGAATGGTGCGCCAGGGGAAAAGCTGATCCCGCTGGGGCATGAGGCCGATTTTATCAGAGGGGCCGCACACCGCTGCGCCGTCTACCTCCACCGTGCCGGAGGTGAGTCTTTCCAGCCCCGAGATCACAGACAGCAGCGTGGATTTGCCGCAGCCGGAGGGGCCCACCACGCTGCAAAATTCCCCTGGGGCAATGTCCATATCCACCTGCCGCAGAGCCTCCACCTCCCCGTCGGGCGCCTGATAGACAAAGGACGCGCCACGAAGATGAATCATTTGATCTGCCTCCTTTGCTGAGAGGAATGCCTCTCCTGGTCATACTATGCCCGGCCGGGCTCGAGGGTGCGCCCTTCGCAGTCGCCCGCCCAGCAATTCTCCCCAGCAAAAAGCGCCACAGCCGGGATTTCCGGCCGTGGCGTTTTTTCTTTATTCACTTCAGCCTTAGCGACAGTCCGCAGAACACCCGTGTTACGCTGTCTGCCCGGCGGGCCAGGGCGCACACGGTCCGGCCCACCTCCTCCCGCCACAGGCGCTGCACCCTCTCCATAGGCACTACGCCGCAGGACACATCCGTGCAGATCACCACGGCGTCCGCCCGCAGCGGGGGCAGCTCAAAGGGGCGCCCCGCCGCCACTGCGTCATACACCGCCTGCTCCAGATAGCAGAGGCAGCGCCGGGTGGTATCATATCCGTTTTCATAAAAGGCCAGGTCCTCCGCCTCCAGATGAAACCGTTCCCGGGCGTAATCCAGCTTGCCCTGATAGGCCCCGCCGATAATCAGATCCATGGTTTTTCCTCCTTCACAGCAGCAGCGCCGCGCTGCCTGCCAGCTCTGCCAGAGTAATGGCCGCCCCGGAGATGTCCCCGGACATGCCGCCCAAATTCCGCCGCAGCAGCAGTATAACGATCCCCGCGGCAACGGCAGCCGCGAGGGGCGCCAAAATGCCCTGCCCGGGCAGCCATACGCCCAAAGCCACGGCTGCGGCGACCAGAGCCAGGGCCCCTATGGCCGGGGCGGCGCCGTGCTCCATGGACTTATACCCGCTGCTCTCCAGGGGTGCAAACCCCAGCACCGCGGCGGCACTGGCGCCCCGGGCGGCGGCGCACAGAAGCGGCAGCGCCCACAGCTTCCCGCTCTCCACCGGGCAGGACCACACGCTGTACCCGGTCAGGGCCAGCAGCACCAAACAGATGACAGCAAAGGAGCCCACATGGGGATCCTTCAATATCTCGATGCGCCGGGCTCTATCCCGGCGGGATAACACCGCGTCGCTGCAATCCATGAATCCGTCCAAATGGATGAACCCTGTCAGGCACCAGGGTACAGCGGTCATGCACAGGGCAAAAATAGGCCCTGGGGCCGAAATATGCACCAGCAAAAAGCCGATCCCCGCCCAAATAAGCCCCAGCATACCCCCCAAAAAGGGCAGGCACAGGAGCATCTGGCGGTAGCACCCCTCATCCCAGCGGCGCACCGGGTTGGGTATGGCGCAGAACATCCCCCAGCACATGGAAAAGCCTGTAAGCCATTTTTTCATACGGGAATTTCTCCTTTATACACGATCCGCCCGCCGAAGCTCACCTCCGCCACCGTGTCACAGGCGGCAGCCAGGGTCCGGTCGATGTGCGCCAGACCCCGGCGGTAGGCCTCGGTGAGTTCGTCGTAGGGCAGGGCATCGGAATAGATGTAGTCGCTGACAAATACGATGTGTCGCAGGCGGCCCGCCAGGGCTATAAGCTCCCGGGCCACCCGCGCCGGAGCGGTCAGGTCTACGGACCCGTCCGGGCGGAACATCTCGTTAGAGAGCAGGGCCGTGACGCTATCCAGCAGGTAGCTGCCCTCCGGGTCCGCGTCCTGAAGTCCCTTTTCCAGAGACAGGCCGCATTCGACCGTTTGGAAGCCCAGCCCCGCCCGGCTCTCTACATGGCGGGCAATCCGGGCCCGATCCTCCTCGTCGTGGGGGATCATGGTGGCCAGATAATACAGCCGGCCCGGCTGGCTCAAATGCACGGCGATCTGCTCCGCCAGGGTGGATTTCCCGTTTTTGCAGCCGCCGGAGAGGAACACGGTCATTCAGAAACAGTCCTTTCCGCGAATTTCGTTCAAGTAGCTGTCGTCAATGGCGGCACCCTCAAAGGTGGCCATGCCCCGGGCGGCAGCGCAGGCGGCCTCCAAGACCCGAAAGGCTATCGGACAGCCGCTGCCCTCCCCCAGGCGCATCCCCAGATGCAACCACGGAGCCAGGCCCAGCTCCTCTATGGCGGCGGTATAGCCTACCTCCCGGGACAGGTGGGAAGCAAAGAGATAGTCTCCCACGGCAGGACACAGGCGGTAGGCGCACAGGGCCGCCACAACGGAGATGAACCCGTCAATGACCGCCGGGAGGCCATACCGTCCTGCGCCCAAAAACACGCCGCACATGGCCGCTAAGTCCAATCCGCCCACCTTACTTAAAACATCCAGGGCGTCGTTTTTATCGGGCCTATGCAGGGCTAAGGCCCGGGTAATGACCTGCTTTTTCCGCAGGAAGCCCGCATCGGTCATGCCGCCTCCCCGGCCCGTAACCGCCTCCACAGGCAGCCCCGTCAGGGCAGCCAGCACCGCAGCGGAGGTAGTGGTATTGCCAATGCCCATCTCCCCTACGCCCAAAACGGCCACGCCCTCGGCTTTGGCCCGGCGGGCCAGCTCCATGCCCGTCCAAACAGCTTGGGCAGTCTCCTGCCGTGTCATGGCAGGCTCCCGGCCCAGGTTGCGGGTCCCGGGTCTGATTTTTCGGTTTACAATTTCCGGGCAGTGATATTCGTCGGCGATGCCCACATCCACCACCTGCACCTGGTCGCCAAAGTGGTGGGCCATGGCGCTCATGCCCGTGCAGTGGCGGGTCATATTCACCGCCTGGGCCGCCGTAACGCTTCGGGGCGTGACAGACACCCCTTCCTTCACCACGCCGTTATCCGCGCAGAGGACAATGATACGGCAGGGCGTATAGCCGGGGCACAGGGTCCCGGTAATGCCGCACAGGCGAATGTAGATATTTTCCAGTTCTCCCAGACTGCCGGGGGGCTTGGCCAGGGTGCCCTGGTACACGGCGGCCCGGGCCATAGCGCCTTCGTCGGCGGGTGTGATAAGGGTCAGCTCCCGGCGGAGCATTTCTTCGTAATTCATAGCTTCAAAAATCCTTTTTCCAGCAGCCAGGTCACATTTCCCCCGGCCTCCAGGGTCTCCAGTGTGTAGGTCAGGCTCGTGTCCTCAGACAGCAGCTCCAGGACTTCCTCCATGGGCACAGTACCCCGCTCCAGGGGATCGTGAAGGTCCCAGCCTCCGGCGTTGTTGTGCAGGTGCAGGTGCGACAGCCAGGGACGGCATCGCTCCACCCACTCCTCCACCGGAGTGAGGGACAGCTCCGCATTGGCATGGCCCACATCCAGGCACAGCCGCAGGCGAGGGTCATTCACCTGGCGGACGATGTCCACCAGCATCTGCGGAGAGGGCTCCATGACATTCTCCAGGCACAGGACCATTTGCTCCGGGATCTGCGTCAAAAAGTCGCGCCAAAACTCCACCGATTTTTCCACAAACCACACCGGAAAATACACCCGGGGAATAAATCCCGAGTGAACCACCAGCTTGCGGCAGCCCCAGCCCTGCGCCGCCTGCACCGCTTGGGCATACCGGTGCCGGGACAGCTCCAATGCCAAGGGGTCAATAGCCGCCGGGCAAAGCTCATTGAACGGGGCGTGGAAAGTAAAACGGTCCGCCGCCTGTCGGTGTCCGGCTACGGCGCTGACCACCTCCGGCGTGGGGGCGTCCAGATTGGCGGCGGTACAGTATTCCGCGATCTCCAAACCCAGGCCGTAGCGGGCGGCGGCTTCGTCGCAACCGGCGGCCACGGTGGAAATATATAGCTGCCTACGGTCCATGGCTCCGTGCCCCTTCCCAAAAAAATATAGCCCGTCCGATCGGCGAGCCGATGGAAAAAGTATAGCACGGCGGGGCAGAAATGTAAAGGCGGGGGAAATAACGTGAAAGCGGAAAGGGGAAACGGAATAAAGGCTTCCTTTATGTAGGGGGGCAAGGGGACGGAGATGCGGATTGCCACGACCAGTTTGCGAACTGGTCTCGCAATGACACCGTTTACAAGAAGTGCGGTACAAGGCCGGGCGGCGGGCTGAGGGCAGCCCGCCCTGCAAGTTTGATTTTGTACGGAGAGACGGGCGGGGTAGAACCCCGTCCCTACGGAGGGGGCATGGGGTGCGGGGGAGGCGGGACGATGTGGGCATCGGCCCCTACGGAGGGGTTACAGGGAGTGCGGTAGTTGGCAGGCGTCCGCAAGGGCCGGCCCTACGGAATGGATTGTAGGGACGGACGACTCTGTCCGCCCGGTGCATAGTTTTTCCGTTTAGGGGCGACCCACATAAAAAAAGCCCTTTGCTATGACGCAGGCATCATAGCAAAGGGCTTTTTTATTTTGGACTGCGCTTACTTGACCAGCTCGATGATGGCGGTCTCGGCTGCATCGCCGCGGCGGACGCCGGTGCGAACAATGCGGGTATAGCCGCCGTTGCGCTCTGCATATTCAGGAGCGATTTCCTTGAACAGCTTGTGCGCCACATCCTCTCTGGTGATGAAGCTCAAAGCCTGACGATAGGCTGCCAGATCACCCTTCTTGCCCAGGGTAATCATCTTTTCAGCCAGGGGCTTGATCTCCTTGGCACGGGTAATGGTGGTTTCCATACGGCCGTTATCCAGAAGATCGGTGACCTGCTGACGGAGCATCGCCATACGCTGATCGGTAGTTTTACCGAGCTTACGAGTTCCGGGCATTTCTGTTTCCTCCTTGTAAGGATCTTACTGCGCGGGGGCGCGCAGGTTAGTTGTTTTCTTCGCCGGCCAGATGCAGACCCATCATGGCCAGTTTGTTGATGACTTCCTCCAGAGACTTGCGTCCCAGGTTGCGGACCTTCATCATTTCATCCTCCGTCTTGGAAATCAGGTCCTCCACGGTGTTGATGTTGGCTCGCTTGAGGCAGTTGAAGCTGCGCACAGACAGGTCCAGCTCCTCAATGGTCATCTGCAGCTGCTTGCTCTGGCTATCGCCGGACTTCTCCACAATGACGGGCTCGCCGCCCACATTTTCGGACAGATCCGTGAACAGAGCAAAGTGGTCGCAGAGGATCTTGGCGCCCAGAGACACAGCATCCCGGGCGGAAATGGTGGAGTCCGTCCATACCTCCAGCGTCAGCTTGTCGAAATCGGACATATTGCCGACACGGGTCTTTTCCACCGTGTAATTGACCTTATACACGGGGGTATAGATGGAGTCGATGGGAATGACGCCGATGACGCCGGGACGCAGAGCCTTATTCCGGTCGGCGGACACATAGCCGCGGCCATGGCTCAAGGTCACTTCCATGCTCAGGGTGGCGCCTACATCCAGGGTTGCGATGTGCAGCTCGGGATTCAGGACCTCCACCTCGCCGTCGGGCTTGATGTCGCCGGCTGTAACTTCACAGGGGCCGGTGGCCTCGATGAAAACGGTCTTTCCACCGTCGCAGTGCAGCTTGGTCAGCAGGCTCTTTATGTTCAGAACGATCTCCGTGACATCCTCTTTTACGCCGGGGATGGTGGAGAACTCATGCTGAACGCCTGCAATCTTGATGCTGGTGGCTGCGGTGCCGGGCAGGGAGGAGAGCAGGATGCGACGCAGGGCGTTGCCCAGAGTCGTTCCGTAACCGCGCTCCAGGGGTTCGATCACATACTTTCCATAGGAAGCATCGCCAGGTGTTTCGATACACTCGATCTGAGGCTTCTCAATTTCGATCATGCAGTACCCTCCTTCATTTCAGTTGGGCGGAGTTGTGGCTCCGCACCGTATTCGGTTCCAGTTCTGGTTGAGGGCTTCGACCCTATTACTTGGAGTACAGCTCGACGATGAGGTGTTCCTCGATAGGCATATCAATGTCATCACGAGCGGGCATCCTGGTTACGGTGCCCTTCAGGGCGTTCTTGTCACGCTCCAGCCAAGTGGGAACGGTGACCAGGGGGGCATCCTCAGCAGTGAAACGCTTGAAAGCCACGGAGGAGCGGCTGCTCTCCTTGACCTCGATGACATCGCCCACACGCACCAGGTAGGAAGGAATGTTGACCTTCTTGCCATTGACGGTGAAGTGAGCGTGGCTCACCAGCTGACGGGCCTCACGGCGAGTCATGGCAAAGCCCAGACGATAGATCACATTGTCCAGACGACGCTCCACCAGGCTCAGCAGGTTCTCGCCGGTCTTGCCGGGCATACCGGTAGCCTTCTCGTAATACATACGGAACTGCTTCTCCAGGATGCCGTAGACGAACTTCACCTTCTGCTTCTCATTGAGCTGGATGGCATACTCGCTCTTCTTCTTTCTCATCTGGCCGCCGGGGTTGCGCTTGGTGTCCTTCTTGGCGTAACCCATGACGGTAGGAGAAATACCCAGCGCCTTGCAACGCTTGGCGATAGGCTGCATATTCTTAGCCATAATCTAATTATCCTCCTTGTTCCGATTACACGCGACGACGCTTGGGGGGGCGGCAGCCATTGTGGGGGATGGGAGTGACATCCTTGATCATGGTCACTTCCAGGCCCACGGCCTGCAGCGCACGGATGGCAGCCTCACGGCCCTGGCCGGGGCCCTTGACAAAGACCTCAACGGTCTTCAGGCCATGCTCCATAGCGGCCTTGGCAGCCGTCTCGGCTGCGCTCTGGGCGGCGAAGGGAGTGGACTTTTTGCTGCCACGGAAACCCAGACCACCGGAGGAGGCCCAGGACAGGGCGTTGCCCTGTGCATCGGTAACAGTTACCATGGTGTTATTGAAGGAAGAACGGATATGGACCTGGCCCTTTTCGACATTCTTCTTTTCACGGCGGCGACGGATAACCTTCTTGCCGGTCTTAGCATTAGCCATATTCTATCTTCCCTCCTTACTTCTTCTTGTTGGCAATGGTCTTCTTGGGACCCTTGCGGGTACGGGCGTTGGTCTTGCTGCGCTGACCGCGGACAGGCAGGCCGCGGCGATGGCGCATACCGCGGTAGCAGCCGATCTCAGTCAGACGCTTGATGTCCAGGGCCACCTGGCGGCGCAGATCGCCCTCCACGGTGTAGCTCTGGTCAATGGCCTCACGGAGCTTGGCCTCATCGGCCTCCGTCAGGTCCTTCACGCGGGTGTCGGGGTTGATGCCTGTTTGCGCCAGGATGTCCTGTGCGCTCTTTCTGCCAATACCATAGATATAGGTCAAACCGATCTCGATTCGCTTATCCTTGGGCAGGTCAATACCGGCAATTCGTGCCATACTCTTAAAGCACCTCCATTTTCTTCTTAGCCCTGTCTCTGCTTATGCTTCGGATTCTCGCAAATGACCATAACACGGCCCTTGCGGCGGATCACTTTGCACTTCTCGCACATGGGCTTCACGGACGGTCTTACTTTCATTTTGATAAACCTCCTACTTACTACGCCAGGTAATCCGGCCCCGAGTCAAATCGTAAGGAGACATTTCCACTGTCACCTTGTCACCGGGCAAGATCCTGATGAAATTCATTCTGAGCTTTCCGGAAATATGCGCTAATATGGTGTGTCCATTTCCAATGTCTACCTGGAATGTGGTGTTGGGCAGGGATTCGACCACTACGCCTTCCACTTCGATCATATCGGATTTTGCCAAGCTATAATCCCTCCTGGTCTTGATTACCGCTGCCTGTGCAGGCAGCTAAGGCTTTACGAAGCTCACTATTTGTGATTTTTTCGCTGCTCCTGATCTTCTCGGCAACGACGCTGTGGCTCTCGCCCACAAAGGAAACATGCTTGCGCTTTTTCCTCTTGGGGCTTTCTACCCGGCGGCGCTTACCGTCTGCCAGCAGGAGAAACTCCTCCTGGGTATCCAGCACGAAGAAGAGGTCCCCTTCGTCCCGTCCGGCAGTGGATTTTACGATGTTGGATTTGACAATGTCCATAGCTTACACCAATGACTCTGCGGGATCCGTCAGAAGCTCCGGGTCGCCGGCTGTGATCAGGATGGTGTTTTCATAGTGGGCGGCATACTTGCCATCGGCGGTTTTCACCGTCCAGCCGTCAGGCATTTGCTTGATGGCGGCGGTGCCTGCGTTGACCATGGGTTCTACGGCCAGGGTCATGCCCCGCAGAAGGCGGGGGCCGTGACCGGGCTTGCCGTAATTGGGCACCTCAGGCGCTTCGTGCATATTCCGGCCAATGCCGTGGCCCACATATTCGCGCACCACGGAATAGCCGTTTGCCTCCACAAAGGTCTGCACTGCATGGGATATATCCGACAGGCGGTAGCCCTCCCGAGCGAACTTCAGGCCCTCAAAGAAGGAGTCCTGAGTCACGCGGATAAGGCGCAGGGCTTCGTCGGACACCTGGCCGCAGGGGTAGGTGCCGGCGCAGTCGCCATGGTAGCCGCCGATGTATGCACCCACATCCACGCTGACAATGTCACCCTCCCGCAGCACCCGTTTGCCGGGGATGCCGTGGATGATCTCATCGTTGACGCTGATGCATACACTGGCCGGATAACCGTTGTAGTGCAGGAAGGAGGGGATAGCCCCCTGCTCCCGGATAAAGTGGAACACTGCCTTGTCAATTTGTTGGGTTGTTACGCCGGGCTTTACCATTTCCCGAGCCAAGGCCCGGGCAGCCGCGGTAATTTTTCCCGCCAGGCGCATCGCTTCGATCTCGTGAGCTGACTTTAGGGTGATCATAGCTTATCTCCCCAGTGCTTCCAAGATCGCCTGCGTCGTACCGGCCACAGTGGACTGGTCCTCCACAGTTTTCAGAATCCCCCGGGCCTCGTAGAAACCCTTGAGCGGTTCTGTTTCTTTATGATAAACCGCCAGACGGTCACGGACCGTCTCGGGGTTATCATCCTTACGCTGCACGAGCTTGCCGCCGCACACATCGCACACGCCGTCCTTTTTGGGAGGTATGTTTACAATGTGATAGCTGGCGCCGCAGTTCTCGCAGACCCGTCTGCCGCCCATACGGGCGACGATCTTTTCATCGGGAATTTCGATGGCTACCACAGCGTCGAAGCTGATGCCGGCCTGCTCCATGGCCTCGGCCTGGGCGATGGTGCGGGGCACGCCGTCCAGAATATAACCATTGGCGCAGTCGGCCTCCTGCAGGCGCTCATTGATGATGCCGATGATGACCTCATCCGGCACCAGCTTGCCTGCGTCCATGTACTCTTTGGCCTTGAGACCGGTGGGAGTGCCGTTTTTCACAGCTGCACGCAGAATGTTACCCGTGGATATGGTGGGGATATTCAGCTTGACCTTGAGAATGTCAGCCTGGGTCCCCTTACCGGCACCCGGGGCACCTAATAGGATCAGTTTCATAAAAACACCTCTTATTCCAAGAAGCCCTTATACTGACGCATCAGCATCTGGGACTCCAGAGCCTGTACGGTCTCCAACGCAACACCCACCACGATGATGACGGAGGTGCCGCCGATGGACAGAGCGGCATTGTTGACAGCCTTGCCGATGATGAGGGGCAGGATAGCCACAATACCCAGATAGATGGCGCCAAACAGCGTGACCTTATTGAGGACCTTCTTGATGAAGTCTGCGGTGGGCTTGCCGGGCCGGAAGCCGGGGATGAAGCCGCCGTTTTTCTTCAGGTTGTTGGAGATCTCAATGGGGTTGAACTGGATGGTGGAATAGAAATAGCTGAAGCCGATGATCATCACGAAGTAGAAGATCATATACAGCACAGACTTGGTATCGATGGCGTTCAGGAAGCTATACCAGAAGGTTCCCTTCTCAGGCTGCTTGCAGAAAGCGGCGATGGTGGAGGGGATCATGGCGATAGACTGCGCAAAGATGATGGGCAGAACGCCGGACATATTCACCTTCATGGGGAGGGTGGATGCCTGGCCGCCATACATCTTACGACCCACCTGGCGCTTGGCATACTGCACCGGGATGCGGCGCTCGGCGCCGTTGACCCAGGTGATCAGCACGATCAGAGCCAGGATACCGATAACCACCAGCACGGCGGCCCACCACTGGAGGCTGCCTGTCTGCAGACCGGAGATCATGGAGGAGACCATGGCCGGCACGCGGGACAGAATGCCTGCGAACAGGATGATGGAGATGCCGTTGCCGATACCGAACTCGGTGATCTGCTCGCCCATCCACATAACGAAGGAGGAGCCGGCGATGAAGGAGGCAATGATGACCAACGCGGCCCAGACGCCGGTATTGGTAAGGATGCCGTAGTTCTTCATCAGCATATAGTAGCCCCAGCCCTGCAGGATGGCGATGGCCACAGTAGCATAGCGGGTAATGGACTGGATCTTCTTCTTGCCCTCCTCGCCGCCATCACGGGCCAGACGCTCCAGGGCCGGAATGGCGATGGTCAGCAGCTGGATGATGATGGAGCTGTTGATGTAGGGCTGAACACCCAGTGCAAAGACAGTTGCCTCGGCAAAGGCGCCGCCGGACATGACATTGTACAGGCCCAGGACGGTGGTGCTGAGCTGATTGATGTAATCATTCAGCAGGGTGGTGTCCACATAGGGCACCGGGATAGCATTGCCGATGCGGAAGATCAGAAGGATCAGTGCGGTGAAGATGATTTTCTTGCGAAGTTCGGGAATGCCCCATGCCTTGCGAATCGTCTGAATCACCTTAGATCACCTCTGCCTTTCCTCCTGCTGCTTCGATCGCATCCTTAGCAGCCTGAGAGAAAGCAGCGGCCTGCACGGTCACCTTCTTGGTAACGGTGCCGTTACCGAGAACCTTGACGCCATACTCGCACTTGCTCAGGATGCCCTTGGCCAGCAGAGCTTCTGCGTTCACAGTCTCGCCGTCCTCGAACTTGTTCAGAGCGGACAGGTTGATGATCTCCAGGGGCTTGGCGAAAATGTTGTTGAATCCGCGCTTGGGAATGCGGCGGGCCAGAGGCATCTGACCGCCTTCAAAGCCGATGCGGGTGCCGCCGCCGGAGCGGGCCTTCTGGCCCTTGTGGCCACGGCCGGCAGTCTTACCGTTGCCGGAGCCGGCACCGCGACCCTTGCGGTAGGCCTCCTTGGTGGAGCCGACTGCGGGGGACAGTTCATTGAGTTTCATCCTCTCGCACCTCCTTATTCTACTTCGGTGACCTGGAGCAGATAGCCGATCTTGGCGATCTTGCCCTTGGTCTGAGCGTTATCGGGCTGAACGGTGGTGTCACCGATCTTACGCAGGCCCATGGAATGAGCAGTAGCAATGTGCTTTTCCAGGCGGCCATTGAGGCTCTTGACGAGCTTGATATTCAGATTAGCCATTTTTCAAACTCCTCCTTAGCCCACGATCTCGTCCACGCTCTTGCCGCGGGTTCTGGCAACTTCCTCGGGAGTGCGCAGAGCCTTCAGGCCCTCGAAGGTGGCGGCGACAACATTGACTGCGGTATTGGAGCGCAGGCACTTGGTACGAATATCCTTCACGCCGGCTGCTTCCATAATGATACGCACGGGACCGCCGGCGATAACGCCGGTACCGGGTGCGGCGGGCTTCATCAGCACGCGGCCTGCCCCTGCCTCACCGGTAACCTCGTGAGGGATGGTGCTGCCGGACAGAGAAACCTGAATCATGTTCTTCTTAGCATCCTCAATGCCCTTGCGAATGGCCTCGGGAACCTCGGCGGCCTTGCCCAGGCCGTAACCGACCTTGCCCTTGCCGTCGCCCACGACCATGAGAGCGGAGAACTTCATGACACGACCGCCCTTAACCGTCTTGGATACACGGTTGGTAGCAACTACTTTTTCGATATACTCGCTTTGTTCTCTTTCAAATCTTGCCATTGTCAGTTATCCTCCTCTCTTAGAATTCCAGGCCGCCCTCGCGGGCACCCTCGGCCAGCTCGGCCACGCGACCGTGGTACACATAGCCGCCGCGGTCAAACACGACAGTATCGATACCCTTGGCCTTGCAGCGCTCGGCAACCAGCTTGCCCACGGCACGGGCTGCGGTCTTATTGCCGCCGTTGCCCTCGATGGCCTTATCCAGAGAGGACGCGGAGACCAGGGTGTTCCCGGCCACATCGTCGATCACCTGGGCATAGATGTTCTTTTCGCTGCGGAAAACATTCAGACGGGGTCTCTCGGCGGTGCCGAAAACCTTAGCGCGCACTCTCTTGTGGCGCTTGAGACGCTGAGCGTTGGTATTGGGTCTTTTAATCATATCGGCACACCTCCTTACTTCTTAGCGCCGGTCTTACCGACCTTGCGGCGGATGACTTCATCGACATACTTAATGCCCTTGCCCTTATAAGGCTCGGGAGGACGCTTCTCGCGGACTTCGGCAGCGAACTGACCGACCTTCTGCTTATCGGCGCCGTGGATGACGACCTTGTTCTGCGCGGGGACCTCGATGGTAATGCCATCGATCTCGGGCACAATGACCTGGTGGGAATAGCCCAGGTTCATAACCAGCTCGTTGCCCTTCTTCTCGGCGCGGTAACCGACGCCGTTGATCTCCAGCTCCTTCTTGAAGCCTTCGCTGACGCCAACGACCATGTTGTGCAGCAGAGCGCGGGTCATGCCGTGCAGAGCGCAGTGAGCCTTGTCGTCGGTGGGGCGCTTAACATGAATGATGTTGCCCTCCTGCTCCAGGATCATCTCGGGATGCAGCGTCTGCACCAGAGTGCCCTTGGGGCCCTTAACGGTGACAACATTGCCCGCAGCAATGGAGACCTCCACACCGGCGGGGACGGTAATGGGCATTCTACCAATTCTCGACATTGTTCAAATACCTCCTTACCAAACGAATGCCAGGACTTCACCGCCGACATGAGCTGCGCGAGCAGCCTTATCGGTCATGACGCCCTTGGAAGTGGATACGATTGCGATGCCAAGGCCGCGGAGAACGCGGGGCAGCTCGTCGGTGCCGACATACACACGCAGGCCGGGCTTGGAAACACGACGCAGACCGGTGATGACCTTCTCCTTGCCGGCGTTGTACTTCAGGGTGATGTGAATGGTGCCCTGGGTACCGTCGTCGATGACCTGGTAGGCCTTGATGTAGCCCTCGTCCAGCAGGATCTGAGCGATGCTCTTCTTCATGTTGGAAGCGGGGACATCCACGGTCTCATGCTTGGCATTGTTTGCGTTGCGGATACGGGTGAGCATATCGGCAACAGGATCAGTGATGTGCATAATGGGTTATCCTCCTAATTTAGAGTTACAGGAAATCTTCCTGTTGAGGCAGCGAGGTATCACTGCTAATTTAGCGCACCGGAAGCCGATGTTTAATTAACAGTGACCTTTCGCCATCCTTTTATTGCCAGAGCGTCACCTACGCTCTTGGACACGGTTTTGCGGAGAACATTCTCACGCAGGACGCTGCTCTCCTATTATAAAGAGCAGTATCGGAGTTGGAATTTTTTTCGTCAGACGAGGCGGCAAGGCGAAGGCGTACTTTGTGTACGCCGAGCCGAGCCAACGAAGTATGGCGGAAAAAATTTACCAGGAAGCTTTGCGGACACCGGGGATCTCGCCCTTGTAAGCCAGCGTGCGGAAGCAGACACGGCACACGCCGTAGTCACGCAGATAGGCGTGGGGGCGGCCGCACAGCTTGCAGCGGTTGTACTTACGGGTGGAGAACTTAGCGGGAGCCTGCTGCTTCAGGATCATAGACTTCTTTGCCATTTTTTTCTCCTCCTAATCAGCGTTCAAAGGGAGCGCCGACCAGAGTCAGCAGCTCGCGGGCCTCTTCGTCGCTCTGCGCAGTGGTGCAGATGACGATGTCCATACCACGGATCTTGTCGATCTTATCGTACTCGATCTCGGGGAAGATCAGCTGCTCCTTGACGCCCAGGGCATAGTTGCCGCGGCCGTCAAAGGCGTTGGCGCTGATGCCGCGGAAGTCACGCACACGGGGCAGAGCCACATTGAACAGACGATCCAGGAACTCCCACATCTTGTCGCCCCGCAGGGTGACCTTGGCGCCCACGGGCATACCTTCACGGAGCTTGAAGTTTGCAACGGACTTCTTGGCGATGGTCACGATGGCCTTCTGGCCGGTGATCTGGCCCAGGTCCTTGCAGACAGCTTCCAGAACTTTGGGATTTTCACGGGCTTCGCCGCAGCCGACATTCACGACCACCTTGTCGATCTTGGGGATCTGCATGGTGGACTTGTAGCCGAACTTCTTGAAGAGAGCGGGAGCCACTTCTTCGGTATACTTTACTTTCAGTCGTGCCATTTTTACCTCTCTCCTTTCTTACAGCTCAGCGCCGCACTTCTTGCAGACGCGGACCTTCTTGCCGTCGGTGACCTTGTAGGCCACGCGGGTGCCCTTGTCGCACTTGGGGCAGACGACCTGCACCTTGCTGGCATAGATGGCAGCCTCACGCTTCACGATGCCGCCCTCCTCGCCCTGCTTGCGGGGCTTGATGTGGCAGGTGACCATGTTGATGCCTTCCACGACGACCTTGGCCTCGCTGGGCACGGTGCCCAGAACCTTGCCGGTCTTGCCCTTGTCCTTGCCGGACAGGACAACGACCTTGTCGTTCTTTTTGATTTTCAGACTATTCATTTCTTCGGCCCCTCCTTAAACTACTTCGGGAGCCAGGGACAGGATCTTCATGTAGTCCTTGTCACGCAGCTCGCGGGCAACGGGCCCAAAGATACGGGTACCTCTGGGGTTTTTGTCGTCCTTGATGAGGACGGCGGCGTTTTCATCAAAGCGGACATAGGTGCCGTCGGCACGGCGAACGCCCTTGGCGCTGCGAACGATGACAGCCTTGACGACCTCGCCCTTCTTAACCTGGCCACCGGGGGTAGACTTGCGCACGGAAGCGACGATGACATCGCCGATGTTGCCGTACTTGCGCTTGGAACCGCCCAGGACACGGATGCACTTAATCTCCTTGGCGCCGGTATTATCGGCAACCTTCAGATAAGACTCTTGCTGAATCATTCTCGGTTACCTCCTTACTTAGCCTTCTCAACGATCTCGACCACGCGCCAACGCTTGTCCTTGGACAGGGGGCGGGTCTCCATCACCTTAACAATATCGCCTACGCCGCAGGTGTTCTCCTCATCGTGGGCCTTCAGCTTATAGGTGCGGCCAACGATCTTCTTATACAGAGGGTGAGCGACACGATCCTCAATGGCCACGACCACGGTCTTGTCCATCTTGTCGGAAACTACCTTGCCAACTCTGACCTTGCGGGAGGAAACTCTCTTTTCTTCCATATTACTTCTCCTCCTTTTCACGGATAACGGTCTTCACCCGGGCGATGTCACGCTTGGTTTCAGCGATTTTGAGAGGATTGTCCAGCTGATTGGTTGCGTGCTGCATACGCAGGAAGAACAGATCCTTCTTCAGGGAGTCGAGCTTTTCATTGAGCTGCTCAACGCTCATAGTACGCACTTCAGTTGCCTTCATCTCATTCACCTACTTCCTGGGCTGCGATGTCCTCGCGCTTGAGGATCTTGGTCTTGATGGGCAGCTTGTGGCTGGCCAGACGCAGAGCCTCGCGGGCGACATCTTCGGAAACACCGGCGATCTCAAACATGACACGGCCGGGCTTAACAACGGCTACCCAATACTCGGGAGAGCCTTTACCGGAACCCATACGGGTCTCAGCGGGCTTCTCGGTAACGGGCTTATCGGGGAAGATCTTGATCCACACCTGACCGCCACGCTTGGTATAACGGGTCATGGCGATACGGGCGGCTTCGATCTGGTTGCTGGTGATCCATGCGGGCTCCAGCGCTACGAGGCCAAATTCACCGTAGGTGATCTTGTTGCCTCTGGTGGCCTTGCCGGTGAGGCGGCCACGGTGTACTCTGCGGTACTTAACTCTCTTGGGCAGAAGCATTACTGAGCGCCTCCTTCTTTCTTTTCTGCGGGTTTGCGGAAACCACCCTGGGGACGGCTGCCGTTACGGTCGCGGTTGAAGCCACCGTTCTGACCGTCACGACGGAAGCCACCACGACGGTCGCCGTCACGGCGGCCACGGCGCTCACGGCGCTCCTGGTAGGGCTTGCTGGTGTCCAGGGTACGGGGGGTGGTGCGCAGAGCCTGGCTCAGCACCTCACCCTTGTAGATCCACACCTTCACGCCGATGCGGCCAAAGGTGGTGGCAGCCTCAGCGAAGCCGTAGTCAATGTCGGCACGCAGGGTCTGCAGGGGAATGGTACCCTCGTGATAGTGCTCGCTGCCGGCGATCTCACGGCCACCCAGGCGGCCGGAGCAGTTGCACTTGATGCCCTTGGCACCGGCGCGCATGGCGCGGCCCATGGCATTCTTCATGGCGCGGCGGTGAGAAATACGCTTCTCCAGCTGAGCGGCGATGTTCTCGGCCACAAGCTGGGCGTCCATATCGGGGTTGCGGACCTCGACGATGTTCAGCTTCACGGTCTTGCCGATGAGCTTCTCAACGCTCTTGCGATACTCCTCGATCTGCGTGCCGCCCTTGCCGATGACCACGCCGGGACGGGCCACATGCAGGTAAATGGTAACGACCTCGCTGCTGCGCTCGATCTCGATCTTGGAGACACCGGCTGCATACAGGAGCTTCTTCAGGTACACGCGGATCTTGTGATCCTCTACCAGGAGGTCGCCTACCTTCTCATTGCTGGCATACCAACGGGAATCCCAGTCTTTGATGACGCCCACGCGGAAGCCGTGGGGATTAATTTTCTGTCCCATAAAACTGTCTCCCTCCCTTACTCTTTCTCAGCGACGGCCAGCGTCACATGAGAGGTTCTCTTGTTGATGCGATAAGCACGGCCCTGGGCCCGGGGCATCATTCTCTTGAGAATGGGGCCGGGAGTGGCGAACACCTGGGTGACCACCAGCTTTTCAGGATCCATGTTGAAGTTGTTTTCTGCGTTGGCGCAGGCGCTCTTGAGCAGCTTCACCAGGGGCTCGGAGGCCGCCTTGGGGGTCTGCATCAGAATGGCCATGGCCGTCTTGGCATCCTTGCCGCGGATCAGATCGCAGACGATCTGGACCTTGCGGGGAGAGATGCGGACATATCTCAAATAGGCTTTAGCTTCCATTGTATTCTGCATCCTCCTTCTTACTTAGACTTTGCGTGGCCGCGGAAAGTGCGGGTGGGAGCGAACTCACCCAGCTTGTGACCCACCATATCCTCCTGGATATATACGGGCACATGGCGGCGGCCATCATGCACTGCGATGGTGTGACCCACGAATGCGGGGAAGATGGTGGAGCTGCGGCTCCAGGTCTTCAGCACATTCTTCTCGCCCTTTGCGTTCATCTCTTCGACCCGCTTGAGAAGCTCCGGGGCAACATACGGGCCTTTTTTAATAGATCTGCTCATATTCTCTTGCCTCCCTTACTTCACATTACGACGCTTGACAATGAACTTGTCGGTGGGGTTCTTCTTCTTGCGGGTCTTGTAACCCATAGCAGGCTTGCCCCAAGGAGTGACAGGGCCGGGACGACCCACGGGGGACTTACCTTCACCACCGCCGTGGGGGTGGTCGCAGGGGTTCATGACGGAGCCGCGGACGGTGGGACGCCAACCCATGTGGCGCTTGCGGCCGGCCTTACCGATCTGCACATTCTCGTGCTCCAGGTTACCCACCTGGCCGATGCAGGCCTTGCAGTTGGTGCGGATGATGCGCACCTCGCCGGAGGGCATACGGACCTGGGCGTTGTCGCCCTCCTTAGCCATCAGCTGGGCATAGGCACCGGCGGAGCGAACCAGCTGGGCGCCGCGGCCGGGATGCATCTCGATGTTGTGAATGACAGTACCAACGGGGATGTTGGCGATGGGCAGGCAGTTGCCGGGCTTAATGTCGGCAGCGGCGGAGGAGAGGACCTTGTCCCCGGCCTTCAGGCCCACGGGAGCGATGATGTAACGCTTCTCGCCATCCTCATACTGCACCAGCGCGATGTTGGCGCTGCGGTTGGGATCGTACTCCAGCTGCAGGACGGTGGCTTCCATGTCCATCTTGTCGCGCTTGAAGTCGATGATACGGTACTTGCGCTTCTCGCCGCCGCCGCGATGACGGACGGTGATGCGGCCATAGCTATTGCGACCAGCATTCTTCTTCAGGACCTCGGTCAGGCTTGCCTCGGGCTTGGCGTGCTTGTTGATGCCGTCGAAGCCGTTGACAGTCATGTGTCTGCGGGAGGGTGTGGTCGGCTTAAAGGTTTTAATAGACATTCTTTACACTCCTTCCGTTATCAGACCATACCTTCGAAGAACTCGATGGTCTTGGAATCCTTGGTCAGCTGGACATAAGCTTTCTTCCAGCTCTTGCGCTTGCCGGGACGGCCGGCGCCCAGGCGCTTGGCCTTGCCATCGTAGTTGATGGTGTTGACCTTTGCCACCTTCACGCCGAAGATCTTCTCCACGGCGTCCTTGATCTCGATCTTGCCGGCGGTGGGAGCTACCTCGAAGACATACTTCTTCTCGCCGGTAGCAGCCATGGAGCGCTCGGTGATGATGGGACGAATAATGATGTCGTATACGGTTGCCATTATGCGAACACCTCCTCGATTACTGCGAGGGCTTCCTTGTCGATGACCAGGTACTTGGCCTTGAGAATATCATAGACATTGATCAGGTTGGCCATAGCGGTCTCCACGCCGGGGATGTTGCGGGCGGACTTAACGATGATCTCATCCTTGGCAGGAGTGACCACCAGAGCCTTGCCCTCTGCCTTAACGGCGCCCAGGAAGGTGCGGAAGTCCTTGGTCTTGATAGCGTCCATCTTGATGGAATCCACCACGATGATCTCGCCTGCGGCTGCCTTGGCGGACAGAGCAGACTTCATAGCCAGTCTCTTGACCTTCTTATTCAGGACATAAGAATAGCTGCGGGGCTTGGGGGCAAACACGATGCCGCCGTGGGTCCACTGGGGCGCACGGGTGCTGCCCTGACGGGCGTGACCGGTGCCCTTCTGACGCCAGGGCTTCTTGCCGCCGCCGGAAACTTCAGCACGGGTCAGAGCGCTCTGGGTACCCTGTCTGCAGTTTGCCAGGTGATTTTTCACCACTTCGTGAACGACGCACGCATTGGGCTCGATGCCAAAGATGCTGTCCTTCAGCTCCACGGTACCGACTTCTGCGCCGGCCATGTTCAAAACTTTAATAGTAGACATTGTTCAAGCACTCCTTTCCTTACTTATTACGCGCAGAGGCCTTCTGGGGATTGCGGCCGGAAGCCTTCTGCGGGTTGTTGCTGATACCGGCCTCCACATTCTTGACGCGGTGGGTCTTGACGGTGCTCTTGATGAGAACCAGGCCGCCCTTGGGGCCGGGCACGGCACCGCGAACAGCGATGAGATTCAGGTCAGCGTCCACCTTCACCACATCCAGGTTCTGGACGGTGACGGTATCGCAGCCCATCTGACCGGCGCCGATGTGGCCCTTGAAGATACGGCTGGGATCGGTGGTGGAGCCCATGGAGCCGGCATGACGATGGACGGGGCCGCCGCCGTGGCTCATGGGGGTGCGCTGTGCGCCGTGGCGCTTGATGGGACCCTGGTAGCCGTGGCCCTTGCTGGTGCCGGTCACATCCACAAAGTCGCCCTCCTTGAAGGTGTCGGCCTTGACGATGTCACCGATGTTCAGCTCGGCGGCGTTTTCCAGGTTAAACTCGCGCAGGTACTTCTTGGGGGCCACGCCAGCCTTGTTCAGGTGGCCCATTTCGGGCTTGGTCAGCTTCCGCTCGGGAACATCCTCAAAGCCCAGCTGGACAGACTCATAGCCTTCCTTCTCGGAAGTCTTCTTCTGAACGACGGTGCAGGGACCCGCCTCGATAACAGTGACGGGAATGACCTTGCCGTTTTCGTCGAAGATCTGAGACATGCCAACTTTCTTGCCGATGATTGCTTTCATGTATGATCCTCCTTAAAGGTTATTGGTCGGCATAGTTCAGTCTGCATTGGGTACAGGCCGCTTGCTCTGCCGACTTAACCCCGCCCGTCTCACGCAAGTCGACGGACGATGGGCTTGCAAGCAATGATAAATGGTTTTGCGCACTCCGGCGCAGGGGTCAATTTGAGATGCGCTATATTATATAAGGTATAATTACAGCTTGATCTCGATTTCCACACCCGCGGGCAGATCCAGGTCCATCAGGGCCTCCACGGTCTTGGGGTTGGAATTGGTGATGTCGATCAGTCTCTTGTGGGTGCGGCGCTCGAACTGCTCGCGGCTGTCCTTATACTTGTGGGTAGCGCGCAGGATGGTGACGATCTCCTTCTTGGTGGGCAGAGGGATGGGGCCGGACACGGTGGCGCCGTTGCGCTTAGCGGTCTCCACGATCTGCTCAGCGGACTTGTCGATGACCTGGTGGTCATAGGCCTTCAGGCGAATGCGAATCATTTCTTTTGCCATTTGGTTTGTTCCTCCATTTTTCGTACGGTTTGTGTTTTGCGAGGGCCGCGTTCCGTACGGCGAGAAGAATTTCTATACGCTCACCCGTGCGTATCATTCCGACTCATAAGAAACACCGGCACGAACTCCGGCCGGTGTCACTCTGGCACAGCGATCTACGCTGGCGTAGAGGTTCTTCTCAGCCGCCCGATTATCGGACATACTCCCCGAAAGTTACCTCCTTGCGGAGCAATCTCCCGGTTCATCGCATTTGTAAACGCTCCCGGGTGTGCAGCACCCATGATGCGCGTACCTGCTTATAATATAGGAAAACCCCCTTTTTGTCAAGGGGGTTTTCGTCTCATTTTTATAAAATTTTGAAATATTTTTGTAAGGGGTGCCGAAATTTTTACCGAGGCCGTTTCAGCCCCTCCGGCAGACCCAAAATGTAGTCCGCGCTGACCTCATACAGCAGGCAAAGCGCCCGTAAATGCCGCACGGGCAGCTCGTTTATGCCCTTTTCATACCGGGCATACACCTGCTGCGTAGTCCCCAGCGCCGCCGCCACCTGCGCCTGGGTCAAGTCGCTGTCCTCTCGCAGCTCCCGCAAAATTTCCGTATAGTCAGCCATAGCGTTGTTTCGCCCCCATCCTGTAAAGACCGGCGCGGAAATTTATCCGCGCCGGTCAGCTTATTCGCAAAAAGCCTCGCAGAGTTCGCGTCCGCAGACGCGAAAAAATTAAATCATTTTTCACCGCGACATGCGCGTGGGGAAAAATACCTCTCAGACTGCAAGTGTGGAATTTTTGCGCCCAGAGCAAAAATTATGCGCGCAGCAGGCTGCAAGCCTTTTGGCAGAAAAATCAAAGATTTTTCGCCAGGTGTCTTAATACGCCACGCCCCAGTAAATGTCTGTGGTACATTCCTTGCCGCACACAGGGCATTTGCCGGTGGTGCCGGACTGCTTCAGGGGCATGCAGCGGCTGGAAACACCGGCCTTTTCCTTCATAGCCAGCTCACACTCCAGGCTGCCGCACCACTTGGTCCGGGCAAAGCCGCCCTTGCCCTGGGCCATCTCCTTGACCTCCTCCCAGGTGGTGAAGTCAAAGGTATTGTCCTCCAGGTTCTTCTCGGCCATAGCGTAGAGGTTATCGTGGATGTCCTGCAGCAGAGACTGCACGGCGCTCTCCAGGTCAGACAGGGGCACGAAGGTCTTTTCGCCGGTATCACGGCGGGCTACGCAGCACTGCTGCTTTTCCATATCCTTGGGGCCGATCTCCACCCGCAGGGGCACGCCCTTCATCTCGTACTGGGCGAACTTCCAGCCGGGGGACTGCTCACTATCGTCCATTTTCACCCGCAGGCCCAGCTTCTCCAGCCGGTCCCGCAGCGCCGCAGCGGCATCCAATACGCCGGGCTTGTGCTGGGCGATGGGCAGAACGATCACCTGAATGGGTGCCACCGCCGGGGGCAGGACCAGACCGTTATTGTCGGAATGGGTCATGATGCAGGCGCCGATGAGGCGGGTGGTGGTGCCCCAGGAAGTCTGGAAGGGGTACTGCAGCTTATTGTCCCGGCCCGTAAAGGTCACATCGTAGGCCCGGGAGAACTTGTCGCCGAAGTAGTGGCTGGTGCCGGACTGGAGGGCCTTATGGTCCTTCATCATGGCCTCGATGGTGTAGGTGGCCTCGGCCCCGGCGAACTTCTCCTTCTCGGTCTTGCGGCCCTTGACCACAGGCATAGCCAGAGCATCCCGGCAGAAGTCGGCGTAGCAGTTCAGCTGCTGCTCGGTCTCGGCAATGGCCTCCTCCGCCGTCTCGTGGATGGTATGGCCCTCCTGCCACCAGAACTCACGGGAGCGCAGGAAGGGACGGGTGGTTTTTTCCCACCGGATGACGGAGCACCACTGGTTATAGAGCATGGGCAGCTCCCGGTAGCTCTGGAGCACATTGTGCCAGTGGTCACAGAACATGGTCTCGGAGGTGGGCCGGAAGGCCAGGCGCTCCTCCAGCTTCTCGCTGCCGCCGTGGGTGACCCAGGCCACCTCCGGGGCAAAGCCCTCTACCAGCTCCCCCTCCTTTTTCAGCAGGCTCTCCGGGATCAGCACGGGCATAGCCACATTCACATGGCCGGTTTTCTTAAACATTCCGTCCATGATGCGCTGAATATTTTCCCAAATGGCATAGCCGTAGGGCCGCAGGATCATAAAACCCTTGACGGAGGCGTAATCCACCAGCTCCGCTTTCAGGCAAATATCGGTGTACCACTTGGCGAAGTCCACCTCCATGGGGGTGATGGCTTCCACATTTCTCTGGTCTTTAGCCATGATGTATCTCCTAACTTTTTCTATAAAATAATTTTCAAAAAGATGTATTCTAACTAAATATTGTATCGCGCAGGGCGCGGATTGTCAAGGCCGCAGCCAGCCCCGGTTTTCAGCTTTGGGTGAGAATATCCCAGGCCACCGGGCGGTTAAACAGCGCCCGTACCTGCTCAAATTCCCGGGTCTGCCCCAGGATCCACATGAGCTTGCACACAGCGGCCTCGGTGGTCATGTCGAAGGCCTCCAGCAGGTGCAGGGTGTTTTTCAGGTGTCCGCCCACATGGTACACCGACAGGTCGCTGCCCTCGTTGGGTACCTGGGTGGTCATCACCACGATCTTGCCCTGCTCCACCGCCCGCTGCACCAGGGGATAAAACTCCTCCCCGGGATACTCCGGCAGGCCGCCCACGCCGAAGCTCTCCACCACGATGCCGTCATAGCGCTCCATCATAAACTCCACCAGCTCCCGCTTGGTGCCGGGGATCAGCTTCAGCAGGCCCACATTTTCGCAAAGCTTATCATAGAAAACGGGCCGGGGCAGGCTCTCCGTGCGGATATATTGGAGCAGTCTCTCATCCTGCAGCACCGCCAGATCCGGGTAGTTGACGCTGGAAAAAGCCTGAAAGCTCTTGGAAAAGGTCTTTCGCGCCCGGGTACCTAAAATCACCTTGCCGTTAAAGACGATCTGCACGCCCCCGCAGCCCCGGCAGGCGTAGAGAAAGGCGTCCGTCAGGTTGCGCTTGGAGTCCGTGCCGTCGAACCAAATGGGCTTTTGGGCCCCGGTGAGGACGATGGGCTTGGCGCTGCCCTGGACCAGGTAGCTCAGGGCCGCCGCCGTATAGGCCATGGTATCGGTGCCATGGCTGATAACGAAGCCGTCGTAGGCATCGTAGCTTTTGCGCAGGAGGTCCGCCACGCCCAGCCAGTCCGCGGGGCGGATATTGGTGCTGTCCAGGTTATAAAGCTGGAGGCAGTCTACCCGGCAGAACTTCCCGATGTCCGGGATGAATTCCAGCAGCTGCTCCGTGTTCAGCTCCGGGGCCAGGCCCTCGGCGGTCATCTCCGAGGCGATGGTGCCTCCGGTGCCGACCATGAGAATCTTCTTCATACACACCTCTTATAACGCAGCTTTTCAAAAAGCCTCGCAGAGTTTGCCGCCCGCAGGCGGCAAAAAATTCAAATCATTTTTCACCGCGACATGCGCGTGGGGAAAAATACCTCTCAGACTGCCAGTGTGGAATTTTGCCGCTATGCGGCAAAATTATGCGCGCAGCAGGCTGCAAACCCCTTGGCAGAAAAAACGAAGTTTTTTCGCCAGGTTATTTAGTCTCTATTGTCCAGGGCCGCCAGGCCGAAGCGCACCGCCAGGAGGATCTCCTTCTTCTCTTCCTCCGATGCCCCATCGTAGCGCCCCCGCAGCTCCTGCAGGAAAAGCCCCCGCAGAGAGTCCTCTCCGCACCGAGCCCAAATATCCTCCTCCGGATAGGTCTCATCAGAAAAGGTCAGGGCCGCGCAAAGGCCCGTCAGCTCCTCCTCCAGAGCCCCCAGGGAGAAATCCTCCCGTCGGGCGCCGGTGAGCAAAACCCGGCATACATCGCCCCCGCAGCCGGGTCCCAAGGCCCGGCGCACAGCCTCCGCCGGGTCCCGGTCCGTAATATCCGCCGTGACGCTCAGGTAGCGCCGCCGGGCAAAGGGGATAAAGTCCAGGTCGGCGCCCTTTTCAGTCACCTCGCCGAACAGGAAGCCCTTGTCCCCGGTCTCGTCAAAGCCCCGGCCGGGCAGGCAGCCGGGATAGGCGTAGGCGGTAGCCCCTGCCCGCTGCACGCCGCCAAAGCGGTGAACATGACCCAGGGCCAGATAGGTAAGGCCGGTTTTTTCTATTTCCGCCGGGGGAATGGGGCGATACCGGCTCTCCCCCGCCGTTACCTCACCGTGGAGAACACCCAGGCGAATGGGGGCATCGTCTCCGCCGAAGGCCGCACCATCCAGGCCCGTGCGCTCCTCGGCGGCGGTGAAGGCCGCCCCGGTAACAGAGGCGTTCAGCTCCGGCAAGGCTACCGTCCGGGCCGTCGGGGCGGTGAAAATATGCACATTTTCCGGCCAGGCTACGGTGTCATAGCTGCTGCCGGGGGCGTAAAAATCATGGTTGCCCGGGGCCAGAAAAATCTTGCCCCGAAAGCGCCCCAGAGCCAGGGCCAAGGTCTGGGCCGTCTGACTGTAAAGCCGGTCGGAGTCGAAAAGGTCTCCGGCCAGCAGCATCACATCGGCTCCATGGTCGTTGCCCCAGTCCACCAGGCGGCGCACCGTGGTGCGGCTCTCCTCCCGGCACAGAGCAGCCTCCCGGTCGCTGAGACCGGCAAAGGCGCTGTCTAAGTGCAGGTCGGCCGCGTGCAGGAGCTTCATGCCTGCTCCTCCTGCCAGCCCTTACACACATCCACCCACTCCACGAAGTTCGCGCCGCAGCAGCGCTCCAGCTCGTCGCAGGTAAGCTCAATAGCCGAGGCGGCACTGCCCACGGCAGGGAACACCGTGTCAAACCGCTTCAGCGACACATCCAAATAGGTCTTTACATCCTCCGGCAGGGCAAAGGGGCACACCCCGCCCACCGCATGGCCGATGCGCTCCACCGCCTCCTCGGGGGTAAGCATCTTGGCCTTGGTGTGGAAGAAATGCTTATACTTGCTGTTATCCACCTTGGCGTCCCCGGCGGCCACCACCAGGATGGGCGTCTCGTCCACCTTAAAGCTCAGGGTCTTGGCAATACGGGCCGGCTCCACGCCCACAGCCACCGCCGCCAGCTCCACCGTGGCGCTGGACACGGTGAACTCCTGCATTCTCTCGGCCATGCCGTAGCCCTTCAAATATTCTCTCACCTTTTCAACGGACATAATTTTTCCTCCTTACGAAACTTCTATACGCTCCACACCGACGCACAGGCCGGTGCCGCTATCCAATGTAAACAGGGCCCCCTGCAGTCTGCAGGGCCCCTCCGCCGTCTGATACCGCCCCGGGAGACCGCCCAGGAAAAACTCCACCGACTGCTCCGGCCGAATGCCCAAAACAGACCGGGCAGGTCCGGTCATGCCCAGGTCGGTGATGTACCCGGTGCCCTTCTCACAAACCCCGGCGTCGGCGGTGGGCACATGGGTATGGGTGCCCCACAGGGCGGACACCCGGCCATCCAGATAGTAGCGCATCGCCAGCTTCTCGCTGGTGGCCTGGGCGTGAAAATCCACCAGCACAAAGGTGGGCTTGTCCGCATTTTTCAATATGCGGTCGGCAGTGGTAAAGGGGTTTTCCGCGTTAAAATCCAAATCGCAGCGGCCAATGAGGTTCAGCACCCCCACCTGCACCCGTCCGCAGTCATACACCGCCCAGCCCCGGCCCGGCGCCCGGCCCGTGAAGTTGGCAGGACGCAGCATATAGGGGTTCTCCTCCAAAAAATTCGACACCTGTACCTTGCCGAAGGTGTGGTTGCCCAGGGTGATGACATCCGCCCCGGCGGCCAGAATATCCTCCGCATGGGCAGGCAGCAGGCCGTTCCCGGCGGCATTTTCCCCGTTGACCGCCACAAAGTCGATGCTCTTTTCCTTTTTAAGCGGGCGCAGCTTACGGCGCAGAAAATCCACGCCGCTCTCCCCTGTCACATCGCCCACGGCCAGCACCTTAAACAGCATGGCACGCCCTCCGTTTCTATCGATTCACCTTATTATATATAAAATACCCGCCCTACGCAAGCGGCAAACGCTGTTTTTTCGCGGTTTTACGGTATTAAAAAGCCTCGCAGAGTTTGCCGCCCGCAGGCGGCAAAGAAATAAAATCATTTTCTCTCGCGACATGTGCGTGAGAGAAAATACAACTCGGGCTGCCAGTGTGGAATTTGTCCGTTATAGACGGACAAATTATGCGCGCAGCAGACCGCAAGCCTTTTGTCGGAAAAACCCGGAGGGTTTTTCGACAGTCATAGAAATACTGCGTGTACGCAAGCGTACACGCAGTATTTTTGTGAACAAGTTTTACTTGGCGTACTCCACCACTTTGGTCTCCCGCAGAACATGGACCTTGATCTGACCGGGATACTCCAGCTCGCTCTCGATGCGGCGGGCCAGCTCCCGGGCCAGGATAACCATTTGGTCCTCGGACACCTGCTCGGGCTTCACCATCACGCGGACCTCCCGGCCGGCCTGAATGGCGTAGCTCTTCTCCACGCCGGGATAGTCGCTGGTGATCTCCTCCAGCTTCTCCAGGCGCTTGATGTAGTTCTCCAGGTTCTCACGCCGGGCGCCGGGTCTGGCTGCGGAAACGGCATCCGCCGCCTGCACCAGGCACGCCACCAGCGTCTTGCACTCCACATCGCCGTGGTGGGCCTGAATGGCGTGGATAATATCCTCTTTTTCTTTATACTTGCGGCAGAACTCCACACCCAGCTGGATGTGCGTGCCCTCCATCTCATGGTCCACGGCCTTGCCAATATCGTGGAGCAGGCCCGCCCGCTTGGCGGCGGCCACATCGGCTCCCAGCTCAGCAGCCATCATGCCCGCGATATGGGACACCTCAATGGAGTGCTGCAAAACATTCTGGCCATAGCTGGTGCGATAGTGCAGGCGGCCCAGAAGCTTCTGCAGCTCCGGATGCACGCCCCGCACGCCGGTCTCCAGCACAGCCCGCTCACCCTCGGAGCGGATGACGGCGTCTACCTCACGGCGGGCCTTCTCCACCATCTCCTCAATGTGGGTGGGGTGGATGCGCCCGTCGGCAATAAGCTTCTCCAGGGCCAAACGGGCTACCTCCCGGCGCACCGGCTCAAAGCAGGACACGGTGATGGCCTCCGGGGTATCGTCGATAATCAGGTCCGCCCCGGTCAGGGTCTCCAGGGTGCGGATGTTGCGGCCCTCGCGGCCGATGATACGGCCCTTCATCTCGTCATTGGGCAGGGGAACCACACTGACGGTAATCTCGGCCACATGGTCTGCGGCGCAGCGCTGGATGGCGGTGGCCACGATCTCCCGGGCGCGCTGGTCGGCCTCGTCCTTGGCCCGGGCCTCGATCTCCTTGATCTTCAGGGCTGTTTCGTGGGTGACCTCCGACTCCACCTGCTGAATCAGGTACTCCTTGGCCTGCTCGGCGGTGAATCCGGAGATGCGCTCCAGCATTTCGGTCTGGCTGCGCTTGATGAGCTTGATCTCATCCTGTTCTTTCTGGAGGGCGTCGTGCTTCTGGCTCAGCGCCTCCTCCTTTTTCTCGATGGCATCGGTCTTGCGATCGATGTTCTCTTCCTTCTGCTGCAGACGGCGCTCCTGCTTTTGCAGGTCGGCTCTGCGCTCCTTGACTTCCTTTTCGTACTCTGTGCGGTTTTTCAGAATCTCTTCCTTTGCCTCCAGCAGCGCCTCGCGCTTTTTGCCTTCGGCGCTCTTGATGGCCTCGTTGATAATGCGCTTGGCCTCATCTTCAGCGCTGGAGATTTCTTTTTCCGCTACCTTCTTGCGGTACTGAATGCCGATAGGAAAGCCAATCACCAGCGCAATAACAAAGGCTGCAGCCGCTACAATGTAGCCAACTGTGGTCATGATCGGTTAACCTCCTGTGATAGTGTATAAATCCCTGTGAAACGGTTTCCCGTTTGAGTGTAGAAAACAACCAAAAAGATCCCCTAAATCTCTCGGGTGCATATCTTTACTAATTCTAATCGCATTCTGCGAAACTGTCAAGGGCAAAACGGCCTATAGGAAAAATATTTCCTACAATTGTATAAAAGCCGAGTTGGCGTAGCCCAGGGCATCCCCGTACAGCACCACATACCACCCCCGGTACCGGCCGAAAACCGTCACCGTGGAGCCGTTTGGAATTTGAACAATCACCTGTCCCTGGGCGGAGGGATAGCTCCGCAGGTTGACGGGCCCGCCGGAGTCGGTAACGGCCAGGCCCGTCTGGCTGGGGCCCGGGCACACATAGGGCAGGCCGAAATACTCCGTCAAGGCCTGCACCAAGGTCTGGGCGATGAGGCCGATATGCTCCTGGACCCACATGGCGTCGGCGGCATTGTCGTGGTAGCCCAGCTCCAGCAGCACCGCCGGGGCCTTGGTGCGCCGCAGCTCCGTCAGGTTTGCGGCGGAGCGGGTCGTGACCCGGTCGGGCAGGGGATAAATTTCCCGCAGGGCCGACGCAAACAGCTCCGCCGCCCGCTGGCCGCTGACGCTCCCGGGGTAGTAAAAGACGATAATGCCCCGATTCTGTCCCTCGCTGCCCGAGCCGGAGGCATTGGAGTGGAGGGCCAGGTGAAAGTCATAGCTGTCGGCGTTACTCTGGCGAATGGAGTTTCCCACCGTTCCCTGGGGATCATTGCGGACGAACTGGATGCCGTTGGCCAGCAGCAGCGGCTCCATAGCATCGGCCAGCAGATTCATGAAGTATTCCTCGCTGCCCGCCCCGGTGACATAGGGGTTATATTCCTGCGTGGATGGGCTTAAAAAAATCGTCGGCATAGGTCGCATCCTCCCTGATTGCAATTTCTCCTTTTATTTATATGGCAATCTCCGGGCAAATGTGCTACAATGAATTGATTTTTTGGAAAGGCGGATGCAGTTATGAAGGCAGAACGACCCTATCCCCAGGTACATATCACCCCCAAGGGCCAGCGGGCCCTGCAGGCGGGCCACCCCTGGGTGTACGCCGGAGAGGTGACGGAGCTTACAGGCCCCGTGGAGGACGGCGGCCTGACGGACATCATCGGCAGCAAGGGCGCCTATTTGGGTACCGGCTTTTATAACAGCCACTCCCTTATCCGCTGCCGGCTGCTCTCCCGCAACGCCAACGACCGCTTTGACGACGCCTTTTGGCAGCGTCGGGTGCAGTACGCCTGGGACTATCGCAAGAGCGTGATGCCCCCGGAGGACCTGCTCTGCTGCCGGGTCATCTTCGGAGAGGCGGACGGCTTCCCGGGCCTGACGGTAGACCGCTTCGGGCCTGTGCTGGTGGCCCAGGTGCTGAGCCTGGGCATGGAGCGCATCCAGCAGCGCCTTCTCCCCCTCCTGGCCCAGGTGCTGCGCCGGGACGGCCAGGACATCGCGGGCATCTATCTGCGCAACGATGTGGCCCTGCGGGAAAAGGAAGGGCTGGCCCAGGGAAAGGGCTGGTTCCCCCTGCCCGGAGAGGAGGAGCCCACCCTCACCGAATCAGACATTGTGGAAAACGGCATCCGCTACCATGTGGACTTCATCAACGGCCAGAAAACCGGCTTTTTCCTGGACCAAAAATATAACCGCCAGGCTGTGGCTCGGCTGGCCAAGGGCCGGACGGTGCTGGACTGCTTCACCCACACCGGCTCCTTTGCCCTGAACGCCGCCAAAGGCGGGGCCAAGCATGTGACGGCGGTGGATGTGTCAGAGTTTGCCGTCCAATGCGCCGCGGAAAACGCCCGGCTTAACGGGCTGGACGGGGTCATGGAGTGCCGGGCCGCCAATGTATTCGACCTGCTGCCGGAGCTGGAAAAGGCGCCCAGGAGCTATGACTTCATCATCCTGGATCCCCCGGCCTTTACCAAGAGCCGCAAGACCATTGACAGCGCCATGACCGGCTATAAGGAGATCAACTATCGGGCCATGAAGCTGCTGCCCCGGGGCGGGTATCTGGCCACCTGCTCCTGCAGCCACTTCGCCTCCACGGAGCGGTTCATCACCATGCTCCGCAGTGCCGCCCACGATGCCGGGGTGCAGCTGCGCCAAATTGAGCAGCGTCAGCAGTCCTGCGACCACCCCATCTTATGGGGCGTGGAGGAGACGGATTATCTGAAATTTTTTCTCTTCCAGGTCGTTTAACACTCCTCACTAAAAAAGAGACGCCCCCGGCGTCTCTTTTTTCAATTGTCACTCCTCCAGCTCCACCGTCACATGGTCGGTGCCGTGGCGCTGAAATTCGCCCAGGTATGCATTCATCCGCTCCATGACCTCGTCGTAATTCTCCTCCGTAATGGGCGGGTCATCCAGATCCCGCAGCGCCAGCTCCTGGGCCAGGATCTCAAAAAACACATTGTCCTCATAGGCCATGATGGCCTCGTGAATACCGCCCTCGGCAAAGGCCCGGGAGGGGATCAGCTCCCCCTCGTACAGCTCCGTCAGCTTCTCCATGCCCCGGCCCAGGCAGTGGGAAAACACCAGGCTCTCCACCTGGTCGTAGTCCCGTATACGGTCGTCGCCCCGGGTGGAATTGAGCACCCAGTTGCCGATATACACCAGATCCAGCAGCCGCCGGAACTGTTTTTGCGTCAGTTTAAGCTCCATTTTCAGGCACCTCCTCGCTTCACTTCTTCCCTTTCGGGTCTCAGTATAGCAGAACTCACGGAAAATTACCACTGAAAAAAATGGGCAGCCGCGCCAAATTTTCCTTGAGATACCCGCCGATCCATAGTATAATTGATTGGTTACTATAATCATTCGAGGTGAATCACTATGGATCAGCGGCCTGTGGGTGTATTCGACTCCGGCGTAGGCGGACTGTCCGCCGTCCGGGAGCTGCGAAAACTTCTGCCCTCTGAAAACATTATATACTTCGGCGATACTTCCCGTGTGCCCTACGGGGGCCGCTCCCCGGAGATCCTGCTGAAATATGCCCGGCAGGATGTGCATTTTCTCCGCAGCTTCGACATCAAGGCCATTTTGGTGGCCTGCGGCACTGTGTCCACCACCTGCCTGCCCATTCTGCGCCGGGAAAATGACCTGCCCATCCTGGGCGTGGTGGAGCCTGCCTGCCGCCGGGCGGTGCAGGTGACCAAGACCCGTCGGGTGGGCCTCATTGCCACCGCCGCCTCCGTCCGCAGCGGCGCATACGAGAAGTGCATCGGTGGTCTTGACCCGGCGGTGGAGGTCATCGCCAAGGCCTGCCCCCTGTTCGTCCCCCTGGTGGAAAACGGGCGCTATCGCCCCGGCGACACGGTCATCGAGACCGTAGCCCGGGAGTATCTGGAGCCCCTGCGCCAGACGGGTATCGACACCCTCATTCTGGGCTGCACCCACTATCCCCTGCTCATGGATGTCATCGGCAGCGTCATGGGTCCCGCCGTCACTCTCATCAACGCCAGTGAGGAGGCCGCCTGGGACCTCAAGCGCGCCCTGCGGGACGGCGGCCTGCTCTCCCCCGGGCCCGGCGGTGAGGCCACCCTCTACGCCAGCGACCAGCCCTCGGATTTTCGCACCGTGGCCCAGCAGTTTTTGCGGGAGGAACTGCACAAGCCCGTCTTGCCCGTGGACATCGACCGCTATTAAGGAGGCCGCTATGGAAGGAAACGCTCAAATTCGCATTGCCAGCCGCAGCGTGTTCGGCGGCGTGGAGGATGTGATCCGCCTGGAGGGCACGGCCACGGTGGAAAAGACCGACTACGGCTGGCACCTCCAATATGAGGCCGTCAACTGCGAGGATGAAAAGTCTGCCGTCCGCTCCGACATCAAGCTGGAGACGGATACCCGCCGGGCCATTGTGGTCAATCAGGGAGAGGGCTACGGCCTGCTGTTAGACCCCGCCGCCGTCACCGCCACCCAAATCAAAACGCCCCAGGGGAGCCTCACTCTGAATGTGAAGGCCAAGGAGGTGGCCTGGGACCTGGCTGGACGAAAAGACGGCTCTGTGACCCTGGAATATATGCTGCTGGTGGGGATGCAGCCCCTCAGCGCCCTGCGCATCAGTCTGTTCCTGAAAAAATAACCGGCGAAAATCCTCGGTTTTTCTGTCATCTGATAAACTGTGTTTCTAAAGAAAAGTAAGGAGTTAATTGCTATGAATATGATCCAAAACGCCAAGGACCAGGTGCTGGAGCTGACCCTGGCCGCCTACCGCAAGGCCGCTGATGCCGGCCTTCTCCCGGCTGACTGCCCTGTGCAGCCCTCGGTGGAGATTCCCAAGGACACCGCCAACGGCGACTACACCACCACCTTCTGCCTGGCCGCCGCCAAGGCTCTGCGCAAGAATCCCCGGGAGGTGGCCCAAATTTTGCTGGACAACATGGCCCTGGAGGGCAGCTACTTTACCTCCGCCGCCATGGCCGGTCCCGGCTTTCTGAATTTCACCCTGGGTCAGCGCTGGTTCAGCGAGACCGTGGCCACCGTCCAGCGTGAGGGGGCGGACTACGGCAAAAACGATATGCTCGCAGGCAAGAAGTACATGGTGGAGTTCGTCTCCGCCAACCCCACCGGCCCCATGCACATGGGCAACGCCCGGGGCGGCGTATTGGGTGACACCCTGGCCTCGGTGCTGCAAAAGTCCGGTGCCGATGTCTGGCGGGAGTTCTATGTCAACGATGCAGGCAACCAGATCGAGAAATTCGCCAAAAGCCTGGAGGCCCGGTATTTCCAAATCTTCAAGGGAGAGGACGCGGTGGAGTTTCCCGAGGACGGCTACCACGGCGACGACATCCGGGAGCTGGCCCAGCTCTACGCCGATGCCCACGGCGACGAGCTGCTCCATGTGGACGAAAAGACCCGCCACGATGCTCTGGCCCGGTTCGGTCTGGACCACAACATCCCCAAGATGAAGGCCGACTTGGCCCGCTACGGCATTCAGTACGATGAGTGGTTCTTCGAGTCCAGCCTCCATGAGAGCGGCTATGTGGCCGACTCTGTGGCGGAGCTTACCAAGCGCGGCTACACCTACGAAAAAGACGGCGCCCTGTGGCTCAAGACCAGCGAAATTCTCGCCGCACAGCTGCGGGCCGCCGGAAAGAGTGACGAGGCCATTGAAAAGCTGGGTCTGAAGGACGATGTCCTTCGCCGGGCCAACGGCTTTTACACCTACTTCGCCGCCGACATTGCCTATCACCGCAACAAATTCGCCGTTCGCGGCTTCGACAAGGTCATCAATATCTGGGGCGCCGACCACCACGGCCATGTGGCCCGGCTGAAGGGCGCCATGGATGCCCTGGGTCTGGACGGTGCCCATCGCCTGGACATCGTGCTCATGCAGCTGGTGAAGCTGGTGCAGGACGGCGAGGTGGTCCGTATGTCCAAGCGTACCGGCAAGGCCGTGTCTCTGACCGACCTGCTGGATATGGTCCCCGTGGACGCCTGCCGCTACTTCTTCAATGCCAAGCCCGAGACCCAGATGGAGTTTGACCTGGGCCTGGCGGTTCGGGAGGACAGCGAAAACCCTGTCTACTATGTTCAGTACGCCCACGCCCGGATCTGCACATTGCTTAAAAATCTGGCCGCCGACGGCCACACCGTCCCCTCTCCCGACGCCGTAGACTTCTCCCTGCTCACCGATCCCACGGAGCTGGCCCTTATCAAGCAGATCGCAGGCTACAGCGACATTGTGCGCCTGGCCGCCCGGGACTACGACCCCAGCTTCATCAACCGCTATCTCACAGACCTGGCCGCCGCCTTCCACAAGTTCTACAACGCCTGCCGCATCAAGGGCGAGGCCGAGGACCTGCTGAATGCCCGCCTTCTGCTGGCCGACACCGCCCGCAGCGTGCTGAAAAACGGCATGGAGCTTATCGGCTGCTCCGCACCGGAGAAAATGTAATCTATAATGTAACGTATATCAAAACCCTCCGACTTCAGAAACCGAAGTCGGAGGGCTCTTTTTCCCCCTTATCCCCGCCGTAGGGGACGATGCCCACATCGTCCCGCCTCACCGCACAACTTGTAATTTGTCCGTAGGGGGCGGCGTCCCCTACGCCCCGCTTTCACGCACTCTCCTATAATCCGTAGGGGCAAACACCTCTGTCCGCTCACTTTCCATGTGCCCCCTATCTCTTCCTCTAAAATATCCATCGCACCGTCCACGCCGCGGCCAGAAAGCCCGTAATATCCGCTGCCAGGGCCGCCGGAATGGTGTGGCGGGTGCGGCGTATCCCCGCCGCCCCGTAGTATACCGCCACGGTATAAAAGGTCGTCTCCGTGCTTCCCAGCATCACCGCCGCCGTGCGCCCGATGGCGCTGTCGGGGCCGTAAGTCTGCATGATTTCGCTGCCCACAGCCAAAGCCCCGCTGCCGCTGACCGGGCGGATAAGCAGCAGCCCCACCGTCTCCGGCGGGATGCCCACACGGGTCAAAATCGGTGTCAAAAGCCCTGCCAGCAGCTCCATGGCTCCGCTGGCCCGCAGCATATACACCCCCGTCAGCAGTGCCGTCAGCGCCGGCAGGATGCGCAGCGTCACGGAAAGCCCCTCTCCGGCCCCGGCACACAGCGCCGAAAATACATCCACCCGCCGCCACAGAGCATACAGCGCCGTCCCCGCCAGCAGCAAAGGGATCAGCCACACGCTGATACGCGCCAAATCCATCACCGCACCACCCTTTCCAATAGCCGGGCCGTCAGCAGTCCCGCCGTCACCGACAGCACCGAGCTGACCCACACCGCCGGCAATATGTCAAAGGGCGCAGCGGACCCACATCCGGCCCGCACCGCCGCCACGGTGGTGGGCAAAAGCTGTACCGAGGCAGTATTCAGCACCACCAAGCGGCACAGCTCATTATCGGCCGTGCCCTGGGACCCCAGGGCCATGCGTCGGGCCGCTCGAATACCCAAGGGCGTGGCGGCGTTTCCCAGCCCCAGGAGGTTGGCCGACAGATTCCCGCTCACCGCTGCCAAGGTCTCCGGGTCCCGGCTGGCCCTCGGCAGCAGCCGCCGCAGCGCCGGGCGAAACAGAGCCGCCAGCTTCTTATCCAGCTCACACTGCTTTAAAAGCTCCATAAATCCCGACCACAGGCACAGGGCGCCTGCCAGGGAAAGGCACAGCTCCACCGCTGCCCCGGCTCCCTCCAGCGCCGCCGCGGACACCTCCGCCATGCGTCCGCACGCCGCCCCACACAGGACCGAGGCCGCTACCATGGCCGTCCATATAAATGCCATTGCCAATGTCCTCACCTCATAGGACTATATGCACAAACATCGTGGAAAAGAAATATACCATTTGCATAAATTGTCGATTTATAGTTGACTTTTTTCTTGTATCATGACATAATTAGGGCAGCAAAAAAGGGAAAAGGGGTATACCAGAGTGAAAGCAACCGGGATCGTAAGAAAAGTTGACGAGCTTGGGCGGATCGTGCTTCCCGCCGAGCTTCGCCGCACACTCAGCATCGCAGAGAAGGACCCGCTGGAAATTTATGTAGACGGCGGCTCCATCATTCTGCAAAAGCACGAAGAGCGCTGCGTTTTTTGCGGCGGAAGCGAGGATCTTCGCACCGTCTTGGGCAAGAACATCTGCGGCAGCTGCCTGTCGCGGCTGAAGAAAACACGCACATAAAAAAACAGAGGAGTCTTTCGCTCCTCCGGAGGGCGTACCGGAAAATTCTTCTCGGTACGCCCTCTAAGACTGTCGAAAAACCCTCCGGGTTTTTCCAACAAAAGGCTTGCAGTCTGCTGCGCGCATAATTTGCCCGTCTATGACGGACAAATTCCACACTGGCAGCCCGAGAGGTATTTTCTCTCACGCACATGTCGCGAGAGAAAATGATTTCATTTCTTTGCCGCCTGCGGGCGGCAAACTCTGCGAGGCTTTTTTGACACACTGGGAGGGCGTACCAAAAATTTCTTTTTGGTACGCCCTCTAATTTTAATTGTAAAGGGTCCGCTGCGGCTCTCACCTTTCCGCCTGCAGCACCGCCTCGTAGAGGTCGTTTTTGTTCAGCTCTGTTTGGGCTGCCACTGTGCGGACGGCTTCCTTCATTTTCATGCCGTCCTCCCGCAGCCGCAGCACCCGCTGCACGCCCTCCTCCAGGGTCAGGGTGGTCTCCTCCTCCGGCTGAGCCCCGGCCACCACCAGCACATATTCGCCCCGGGGCTCCCGCTCTCCATACAGGGCCACCGCCCCGACGAGGGTCGTGCGCACGGTCTCCTCGTGGAGCTTCGTCAGCTCCCGGCACAGGGCCACGGGCCGATCGCCCAGGATCTCCGCCATGTCCGAGAGGGTCGCACGCAGCTTGTGAGGGGCCTCGTGAAACACCATGGTCCGCTCCTCGCCCTGCAGCTTCAGCAGCGCCGTCCGGCGCTCTTTTTTGTTGGCAGGGAGAAAGCCCTCGAAGGTGAACCGCCTTGTACTCAGGCCCGACACCGCCAGGGCGCACACCGCCGCGCAGCAGCCGGGGATGGCCTCCACCGTCACGCCGTTCTCTCCGCACAGGCGCACCAGGTCCTCCCCGGGATCACTGATGGCCGGGGTCCCGGCGTCGGTCACCAGGGCGCAGCTCTCTCCCGCCAGCAGCCGGGCCAGGATGGCCTGCCCCGCCGCCGCCCGGTTGTGCTCGTGGTAGCTCACCAGCGGCTTTTTTATTGCAAAATGATTCAGCAGCTTCACGGACACCCTCGTATCCTCGGCCGCAATGAAGTCCACCCGGTCCAATGTCTCCCGGGCCCGGGGCGAGAAGTCCCCCAGATTTCCGATGGGCGTAGCTACCAAATACAGTGTTCCGGCCATAGCTTTTACTCCTTATCACGAAAATAGATCTGCGCCAGCTCCTCTGACTCGCCGCCGTCCGGGCCTCGCAGCAGCAGCGGCGCCGCCACGGAAAGTCCCGGCTTGCCGCCCTTTCTGGCCTCCAAAAGCAGCAGCTTAGGGGCACTTTGGGCCGTATTTTGCACCAGGCGCAGCCGTTTCGGTTCCAAAGTACAGCTCTGCAGGCAGGCAAAAAGCTCTGCCATCCGCTCCACCCGGAACACCAGGCAAAAGCTGCCGCCGTGGCGCAACAGCCGTGCAGCCGCGGCGCAGAGCTGGGGCAGCGTACAGGTGCAATCCGCCCGGGCCAGGCCCCTTTCGGTGCCTTTTGCCACAGCGCCCCGGGCCGCGTCAAAATACGGCGGGTTGCTGACCACCAGATCGAAGGTCCCCGCCGGGGGCAACCGGGTTTTGTCCCGCAAATCCACCCGGAGATTTGCCACCCGGTCCGAAAGGCCGTTCAGGGCCGCGTTTTGCCTTGCCAGCTCCACCGCTGCCTCCTGCAGCTCCACATTGGTTACCTGCAGGGACGGCTCCCGGGCCAGAAGCAGCAGGCCCAAAAGCCCTGTTCCGGCCCCCAGGTCGCACACCCGCGCCCCCCGCCGCAGCCGGGGAAAGCTCCCCAGGAGGAATGAATCCGTTCCCGGCTGAAACAGCCCGTCGTCAAAGAAAAAGCGGAAGCCGCCGGGCCAAAGCTGATCCTGTTTTACCACCGTGGCTCCCTCCTGCATCGTTTTCACCCATTATAATATAAAAACAGCCCCAGGGCAATGCCCGGAGCGATCCTCATTAAAAAAGCCTCGCAGATTTTTCGCCGGGCAAAAAAATATCGCAGGGCCAGGCCCTGCGATATTTTTCACTATGTAAGATTAGTCAGCGGGGCTGATAGCGCCGTTGGGGCAAGCATCGCTGCAGGAACCGCAGTCCAGGCAAGCGTTTGCATCGATCACATAGCTGGAATCGCCCTGGGAAATAGCACCCACGGGGCAAACATCTGCGCAAGCGCCGCAGCTGACGCAGGCAGAACCGATCTGATAAGCCATAAGAGCACCTCCATTAAGATTTGTAACCTCATTGTATCACAAGAATCTCAAAAAGCAAGTAAATTCTATTTGAAAAAGTGCTATTTTGTCAAAAGAATACAAATAAATTCTTATGTTCACAATTTGTTTTCAAAAAGGTCAAAGAAAGTCAAATTTTCCCCCTTGACATTTTGCCGCATCGTGCTATACTACAATCAAAGTCAAAGAAGGTCAAACCAAGAGGAGGAGTTCCCTATGGGCATTTCAGATTTGATAGCAGGATTCATTCAAGAGGCTTTGGATGAGACCGACGGGGTGCTGGAGCTGCAGCGCAGCGACCTGGCCCAGCGGTTTGGGTGCGTGCCCAGCCAGATTAACTATGTGATGTCCACCCGGTTCTCCCCGGAGCATGGCTACATTGTGGAGAGCCGTCGAGGCGGCGGCGGATACATCCGCATCACGCGGGTGCAGATGGACCGGCAGACGCTTTTGATGCATGTCATCAATTCCATCGGCGACAAGCTGGATGGGCCCAGCGCCCGGGCCATCGTTGCCAACCTAAGGGACTCCCAGGCCATCGCCCCGCAGGCGGCGCAGGCGGCCCTGTGTGCCCTGTCGGACAGCGCTCTGCGCAGCGTTCCCCGGGAGAGCCGCGACACCCTGCGGGCGGATATTTTGAAACAAATTCTTATCCATTTGGTTTGAACGGAAGTAAGGAGGAACATATTATGAAGTGTGAACATTGCGGAAAGAATGAAGCCACATTTTTCTATAAGAGCAGCGTAAACGGCCATGTGACCCAGGTGCATCTGTGTCAGGACTGTGCCCGGGCCATGGGCTACACCAGCTCCCTGCGCCGCAGCATGCGACCCATGAGCCTGTTTGGTGACGACGACTTTTTCAGCCGTCCCTTCTCCATGCTGGAGCCGTTTTTGGAGGGCTTCGGCACAAGGATGCTCACGGAGTTCCCGGAGCCGGGCCAGCCGGTGGCTGTGGAGGCGCAGGTCCCTGAGGAAAGCGCAGGTCTTGTAGACAAAGCGCAGCAGGATTCTCTGCGCAGCCAGCGCCAGAGAAACGCCCTTGAGCAGCAGCTCAAGACCGCTGTGGAAAGCGAAAACTATGAGGAAGCCGCCCGCATTCGGGACCAGCTTCGTTCCCTGCCCTCGCAGTCGTAAGGGCGGCGGGTATTTCAGCGATTGCATAACGATACTGTAAGCGAGAGGAAGTGTTCTATATGACACATGAAAATCAATTTACACCCCGTGCAGAGGAGGCCCTGCGCCTGGCCCAGGAGGCCGCTGAGGAGATGGGCCACGGCTATGTGGGTTGTGAGCATATTTTGTTAGGCCTGATGCGGGAGGAGGATGGCATTGCCCACCGGGTCATGCAGGAGTACGGCATGACGGAGGATATGATCTGCACTGTGCTGGAGCGCAGTGTGGGCAAGGGTATGTCCGGTGCAGCCCCCACCCAGGGGCTTACTCCCCGGGCCAAGAGCGCCGTGGAGCTGGCTGTGTCTGAGGCTATGCGCACCGGCGCCGGGTACATCGGCACCGAGCATCTGCTCATGGGCCTGCTGCGGGAGGGCAACAACATGGCCATCCGCGTGCTGGACACCGTGGGTATCGACCCCAAGAAGATGTACAGCTCCGTGGTTCAGAAGATCAACGAGGGGCCCCGGGCTTCCGCCGGAAGCGCCCCCGCTCCCCATCGGGAAGACGGCAAGAAGGGCAAGACCCTGGCCGAATTTACCCGGGATCTGACCGAGGCGGCCCGTCAGGGCAAGCTGGACCCGGTCATCGGACGGGAAAAGGAAATTCAGCGGGTCATCCAAATTCTGTCCCGCCGCACCAAGAATAACCCCGTTTTGATCGGCGAGCCCGGCGTGGGCAAGACGGCTATTGCCGAGGGTCTGGCCCAGCGCATCGCTGCGGCGGATGTGCCGGAGGAGCTGCTGGACAAGAAGGTCCTGTCTTTGGACCTGTCCGGCATGGTCGCCGGGACTAAGTACCGGGGCGAATTCGAGGAGCGCATTAAAAAGACCATCGACGAGGTGAAGAAGGACGGCAATGTCATCCTCTTCATTGATGAGCTGCACACCATCGTGGGCGCAGGCTCTGCCGAGGGCGCCGTGGATGCCGCCAACATCCTCAAGCCCGCTCTGTCCCGGGGCGAAATTCGCGTGGTAGGCGCCACCACTCTCAATGAGTACCGCAAGTACATTGAGAAGGACGCCGCCCTGGAGCGCCGGTTCCAGCCGGTGACCGTGGGGGAGCCCACCCCCGAGACAGCCATTGAGATCCTGAAGGGTCTGCGGGACAAGTACGAGTCCCACCACAAGCTGACCATCACCGACGAGGCCATTGAGGCCGCCGTGCGCCTGTCCGTGCGGTACATCAACGACCGTTTCCTGCCCGATAAGGCCATCGACCTGATGGACGAGGCCGCCAGCCGGGTGCGTATGGACGCCGAGGCCGCCTCTCCGGAGCTGAAGAGCCTGGAGGAGAAGCTGGCTGCCCTGCGCAAGGAGAAGGCCGATGTCATTGCCGCCCAGGACTACGAAAAGGCCGCCCAGCTTCGGGACATCGAGCAGAACTATGTCCAGCAGGTGGAAATCGAGCGGGACAACTGGCGCAAGAATCTGGCCGTGAATCGCGGCACTGTGGGTGAAGAGGACATCGCTAAGGTGGTGGCCGGGTGGACCGGCATTCCCGTCACCCGTCTCACCGAGGACGAGAGCCAGCGTATGCTGAAGCTGGAGGAGACTCTGCATCAGCGTGTGGTGGGCCAGGATGAGGCCGTCACCGCTGTGGCCAAGGCCATCCGCCGGGGCCGTGTGGGGCTGAAGGACCCCAAGCGTCCCATTGGCTCCTTCCTGTTCCTGGGCCCCACCGGCGTAGGCAAGACGGAGCTGTGCAAGGCTCTGGCTCAGGTAATGTTCGGCAGCGAAAACGACATGATCCGTATTGATATGTCCGAGTATATGGAAAAGCACACCGTGTCCCGGCTGGTTGGCTCGCCTCCCGGCTATGTGGGCCACGAGGAGGGCGGCCAGCTCACCGAAAAGGTGCGCCGTAAGCCCTATTCCGTGGTGCTTTTCGATGAGATCGAGAAGGCCCACGAGGATGTGTGGAACATCCTGCTGCAGATCCTGGAGGACGGCATCGTCACCGACTCTCAGGGCCGCCGGGTGGACTTCAAGAACACCATCATTGTCATGACCAGCAATGTGGGCGCCCGGAACATTACCTCCGCCGACAAACCCCTGGGCTTTGACGGCCGGGAATCCGACGCCGACGAAAAGGCCCGCTTCGCCCGCATCAAGCAGGCGGTGATGGAGGAGCTGCGCCGGACCTTCAAGCCCGAGTTCCTGAACCGTATCGACGAGACCATTGTGTTCCGCCAGCTTACGGAGGAGGATATCCGCCACATCGCCCAGCGTATGCTGCAGATCACCGGCGGGCGCATGGCCCAGCAGGGCATCACCCTCCTGGCTGACGATGACGCCGTCACCGCCCTGGCCAAGGATGGCTTTGACCCCCAGTACGGTGCCCGTCCTCTGCGCCGGGCCATCCAGAACGAGGTGGAGGATGCTGTGGCCGAGCTGATGCTGGAGGGCACGCTGCAAAGCGGCGATACCGCCCGCATCTGCCTGCGCGACGGCAAGGTCACCATCGAGAAGGAGGCCGCCCCTGTCAAGGAGCAGTCCGAGGGCGCAGCGGTGTAAACACCGTAGCTGTACTGCAAAAACGGAGACTCCCATCCGGGAGTCTCCGTTTCCATGTTTTAAAAAAGCCTCGCAGAGTTTGCCGCCCGCAGGCGGCAAAGAAATAAAATCATTTTCTCTCGCGACATGTGCGTGAGAGAAAATACCTCTCAGGCTGCCAGTGCGAAATTTATGCGTCTACGGCGCACAAATTCTGCGCGCAGCAGACTGTAAACCTTTTGTCGGAAAAACCCTCCGGGTTTTTCCGACAGTTTCAAGCGGAGACTCCCATCGGGAGCCTCCGCTTTTTTGTTACTTTTTGCTCTTGCCCAAATAAGCCTCTTTGATAGACTCGTCTGCCAGGAGCTCCGCGCCGGTGCCGAACTTGGTGATGGTGCCGGTTTCCAGCACATAGGCAAGGTCTGCCACCTTCAGGGCCATGTTGGCGTTCTGCTCGATGAGCAGCACCGTCACGCCCTCCTTGTTGATGGTGCGGATGATGTCGAAAATACCCTGCACCACCAGGGGAGCCAGACCCAAGGACGGCTCATCCATCATCAGGACCTTGGGGCGGCTCATAAGCGCCCGGCCCACGGCCAGCATCTGCTGCTCGCCGCCGGAGAGGGTACCCGCCAGCTGCCAGCTCCGCTCCTCCAGCCGGGGAAACAGCTCGTAGACCCACTTGAGGTCCTTCTCGATGCCGTCCTTATCCTTGCGCAGGTATGCGCCGATCTTCAGGTTTTCCAGCACCGTCAGGTTGGCAAAGACCCGCCGGCCCTCCGGAGACTGGGCGATGCCCGCCTCCAGAATTTTGTTGATGGGCTTACCCAGCAGCTCCTGGCCGTCATAGGTGATGGAGCCGCTGTCGGCCTTTACCAAGCCGGAGATGGTGCGCAGAGTGGTAGATTTGCCCGCACCGTTAGCGCCGATGAGGGTAACGATCTTTCCGTCGGGCACCTCCAGGCTAATGCCGCGCAGAGCCTTGATGCCGCCGTAGGACACATGTAAATTCTCAATCTTCAGCATCTTCAACCACCCCCAAATAAGCGTCGATAACGCGCTCGTTGCTCTGGATCTCCTCAGGCGTACCCTGGGCGATCAGCTTGCCGAAGTCCAGCACATAAATGCGGTCGGCAATGTCCATGACCAGGTCCATGTGGTGCTCAATGAGCAGAATGGTCATGTGGAAATTCTTGCGGATCTCGCCGATGAACTCCGTCAGCTCCAGGGTCTCCTGGGGGTTCATACCGGCGGCAGGCTCGTCCAGCAGCAGCAGCGTGGGATTCGTGGCCAAAGCCCGGGCGATCTCCAGGCGGCGCTGCTTGCCGTAGGGCAGGGAGGTGGCCAGCTCGTCCTTCACATCCTCCAGACCCACCAGCTTCAAAAGCTCCAGCACCTCCGCGCGCTGCCGGGCCTCCTCCTTGCCGTTGAGGTGGAGGGCCGCGGTGAACAGGTTGCTGGTGCGGCGCAGATGCTTGGCGATGAGCACATTGTCAAACACCGTCTGGGTCTTCCACAGGCGGATGTTCTGGAAGGTACGGGCCATGCCCTGGACGGTGATTTTATCCGGTGTGGGAGAGAGCACATGGTCGCTAAAGGCGTATTCGTCCCGCTCCTTCTGTGCAAGCTTCCACGCCTTCAGTGCCTCGTCCTCCAGAGCCTCCCGGGGCCCAAACTGCGCGGTATACATGGTGGGCTCTTCGCCCTTATAGGCCTTTTTCATCTTGCCGGTGGGGTGATTGCGCACGATGCATTTCTCGTTGAAGCACACCCGGCCGTTGGTGGGGGCGTACACGCCGGTGATGACATTGAACGCCGTGGTCTTTCCTGCACCGTTGGGGCCGATAAGGGCCACGATCTCGCCCTCGTTTACCTCCATGGTCAGGTTATCCACGGCCACCACGCCGCCGAACTGCATGGTGACATTTTCCACTTTCAGCACATTTTTCATTTGGAGGCCACCTCCTTCTTTTCCTTCTTCTTAAAGAGCTTTTGGAAGAAGCCGATGATGCCGTCCCAGGAGAACTCCCGGTCGCCCATGATGCCCTTGCGGAAGAACAGCACCACGATCATAATGACCACCGAGAACACCAGCATACGGAAGCCGCCCCGCATGAAGGGGATGTTCACGCCCAGGTAGGGCATGGGGTCGTCCAGGAAGCGCAGCCACCACTCGGAGGAGGCGATGTAGAGGAATGAGCCCAAAATGGAGCCGGTGATGGAGCCGATACCGCCGATGACCACGATGAGCAAAATCTCATAGGTCATGGTAGAGGTAAAGGTGTTGGCCTGGACGCTGGACTGGAACATAGCCAGCAGCGCGCCGCCGACACCGGCGAAGAAGGAGCTGATGAGGAAGGCCTGCATCTTGTGCTTGGCCAGGTTGATGCCCATAGCCTCGGCAGCGATCTCGTCGTCGCGGATGGCCTTGAAGGCCCGGCCATAGGTGGAGTTGATGAGCAGCACAATAAAGCCGATGCAGATAGCCGACACGACGAAGGGGAACAGGATGGAGTCGAAGTTTGCAAACTTCTTCAGCAGGTTGGAGGCGTTGGTCAGGGGACCCACCTGCTTCCACTGGATGATGGCGCGCATGATCTCGGCAAAGCCCAGGGTGGCAATGGCCAGATAGTCGCTCTTCAGCTTCAGCACGGGCAGGCCGATAAGCCAGGCAAAGATAGCCGGTACGACACCCGCCAAAATCAGGCCCACCAGCATGGGCAGGCAGAACTGCACGATGCCGCCGTCAAAATACTGGTAGATGTCGGGCCGGTCCGCCACGGGAATCGTCAGGATACTATAGGTGTAGGCGCCGATCATCATGAAGCCCGCCTGGCCCAGGGAAAACAGGCCCGTAAAGCCGTTGAGCAGGTTCAGAGACACGGCAACCAGGGAGTAAATGGCGCCCTTTTTCAGCACCGTGGCCAGCATGGAATAGTGCTGGAACTTGTCCACATACAGCAAAAACGCAATGCAGACAGCTGCCAAAATCAGTGACAGCAGCAGATTTCTTTTCTTGTTATTCTTCATAGCTTACACCTTCTCCGTCAGTTTCTCACCGAACAGACCGTTGGGCTTGCACAGCAAGATCACGATCAGCAGGGCAAAGGTGAAAGCGTTGCTGAATACGGCGATGGTCTCATTGGCCTTGATAAAGGACTCGCAGATACCAATGATGAACGCACCGATCACGGCGCCGGGAATGGAGCCAATGCCGCCGAACACAGCGGCCACGAACGCTTTCAGGCCGGGCATAGCGCCGATCATGGGGCTCACCTGGCCGTAGTTGGCAAAGTACAAAATGGAGGCCACGCCCGCCAGGAACGAGCCGATGACAAAGGTCATGGAAATGACGCTGTTGATCTTAATGCCCATGAGCTGGGAGGTCTCGAAGTCCCGGGACACGGCACGCATAGCCATGCCCACCTTCGTCTTTTGAATGAGGATCACCAGCACCACCACCAGGGCGATGGTCAGCAGAGGGGTGACGATGGTGATGCGCTTGACGCTCAGGCCGCCCACACTCATCACCTGCGTCAGGAAAGGAATGTCGGGGTAGGCTCGGGCAATACCGCCGGTGATGTAGTTGGCCAGGTTTTGCAGCAGATAGCTGACACCGATAGCCGAGATCATCACGGACATACGGGGCGCCGTGCGCAGGGGCTTGTAGGCCGCCCGCTCAATGACCACACCCAAGATCACCGTCAGCAGCAGCACCAGGGGGATAGACACCGCCAGGGAGCAGGAGGCGGAGATATACACCATGAAAAAGCCCGCCATCATAAAAATGTCGCCGTGGGCAAAGTTGATAAGGCGCAGGATGCCGTAGACCATGGTATAGCCGATGGCAATGAGGGCGTACAGACTGCCCACCGTGACGCCGGAGAGCAGAAGCTGGATATAGTAAGCTGCGTCATGCATAAGTACGGAAACCTCCTTCTATATGAATCATGCGCTTTCAGCATTCGGGGAGTGGATGTCCCTCGTCTGCCGAAAACGCAAGAGTCATCAAAGTGCAAAAACCTCGGAATCGTGAGGGGAGCGGCGCTCCCCTCACGATGAAGCTCTATGTCGTTTATAGAAACGCCGGGTACTTATCAGCCGTTGTAGGTGCTATAGTACACGATGTCGCCATCCTTGATGGTCTTGATAACGGCATAGGTCTTGATAGCGTCGCCGTTTTCATCGAACTTCAGGTCGCCGGTGACCAGGCCCTTAACCTCCAGGGCAGCCAGCGCGTCGCGGATGGCAGCGCCCTCAGTGGAGCCGGCCTTCTCAATGGCGTTGACAGCGGCCATGTAAGCGTCGTAGCCGCAGGGGATCACGCTGGAGATAGCGTCAGCGGTGCCGCCGTTGTTCTCGATACGGGTCTTGTCCTCGGCAACCCACTTCTTGAAGCCCTCCACGAAGGTCTTACCTTCGGCGTTGGACTCGTCGGCTGCATCAAAGAAGGCGGAGAAATAAATATCGGTGGCCTTGTCGCCGGTACGCTGAGCGATGGAGATGTCATCCCAGGTGTCGCCGGCCATGATGGGGCAGGTAACGCCGCTGTCCCGGGCCTGGCTGATGATCATGGCAGCGGTCTCGATGGACACGGGGGCGAAGATGCCGTCATATCCGGCGGACTTGATGGTAGCCATGATGGTGGAGAAGTCGGTCTCGCCCTTCTGGAACTCCAGAACGGTGGCCTTACCGCCCAGGCGCTCCATTTCCTTCTGGAAATAGTTACCGAAGCCGGCGGAGTAGTCGTCGCCGGACTCAATAATCAGAGCGCAGTTGACGCTGCCCTTTTCCTTGTTGGCGAAGTTGGCCATCACAGCGCCCTGGAAGGGATCAATGTAGGAAACGCGGAAATAAAAGTCGTTGCCCATGGTCACATTGGGGTTGGTGCAAGAGGTGCCGATAGCGGGAACCTTCGCATCCTTGAACAGGTCGCCGGCGGCAATGGCGCAGCCGGAGCCGTAGGTGCCGATGACCACGGACACACCCTTGGAGATCAGGGTCTGAGCCGCAGCGGGAGCCTTGGACGCATCGGATGCGTTGTCGGCGGTGATGAGCTGGACCTTGTACTCCTTGCCGTTAATGGTGACGGTGGGCTTGATGGAGTTGGCATACTCGATGCCCAGGATCTCCTTCTTGCCGCCGGCGCCGTTCTGGCCGGAGGTGGGCTCAAAAATACCGATCTTCACGGTGTCGCCGCTGTCCGAGCTGCCGCAGGCAACCAGCGCCATGGCCATGACCAGGGCCAGCAGCAATGCAATGATTTTTTTCATCTTTTCTTCCTCCTAGTTTGTTTCAGTCACAAGCTATCCAAAAATCACCTATGACTATTTTTACATTTTATTAGAAACCTGTCCCGATTGCAAGAGAAAATGTTGCATTAAATTTCCGCCGCCGCAGGCTTTTTTTAAAAGAATTTTTCGCGTTTTATTTTGACATTTGTCCGCCAGCGGCGGACAGTTTCTTTCGTAGCCCCTTTATTTTCCGTTTTTTTCCTTTTCCTGTCTCTCATTGAGAGACACTGTTTTTCGTGATTTTGCACAAGTGGCCTTTGCTGCGCAGAAAAATAAATCGTCCCCTCTGCTGTGCAAAGGGAACGATTTACAAACAGCGTGTCGAAAAAAAGCTCTCCGCCATGCGGTTTCCTGATTTTAGGTAGCGAGGAGCCTTTCGCGGAGCTCTCCTTTTCCGGGCAGCGGAACAGGTATTTTTTTACGGGTTTTCCGTCTTAAAAACAGACGCAAATTCCTCTGCCGTCATGGTCTCATGCTCCAGCAGGAAGTCCGCCACCGCCTGCAGCTCCATCCGCTGGCGCTTCAGGATCTCCGTGCAGCGGTCGTAAGCGTCCGAGAGGATCTGCTGGATCTCGTCGTCCATCTCAGCGGCGATTTTCTCCGAATAGGGGCGGGTGTGGCCCATACTCTTGCCTATGAACACCTCGTCGCTGCCCGCGTCAAAGGCCACATGGCCCAGGCGGCCGGACATACCGTAGGTGCCCACCATTTTGCGGGCGATGGTGGTGGCCCGCTGCAGATCGTTGGATGCACCGGTGGAAATATCTCCCAGCATCAGCTCCTCGGCCGCCCGACCGCCCAACAGCACCACGATCTCGTCCTCCATGTAGCGCTTGGACAGATAGGAGCGGTCCTCCTCCGGCAGGCTGATGGTCATGCCCCCCGCCTGGCCCCGGGGCACAATGGTGATCTGATGCACCGGGTCCTGACCCGGCAGTTCATGGGCTGCAATGGCGTGGCCCGCCTCATGAAAGGCGGTGAGCCTGCGCTCGGCCTGGGGAATGACACGGCTGTGCTTCTCCGGCCCGGCGATAACCTTAATAATGGACTCCTGAATGGTCTTTTGCCGGATCACCGGCTCGCCCCGACGGCCCGAGAGCAGCGCCGCCTCATTGAGCAGGTTCTCCAGGTCCGCCCCGGTGAAGCCCGCGGTGCCCCGGGCGATCTCTCCCAGGTTCACATCCTCTGCCAGAGGCTTATTCCGGGCATGAATTTTCAGAATTTCCTCCCGGCCCTTGATGTCCGGCAGGCCCACATAGACCTGGCGGTCAAACCGGCCCGGGCGCAGCAGCGCCGGGTCCAGAATATCCACCCGGTTGGTGGCGGCCAGGACCACTACGCCCTGGCTGGCGGTGAAGCCGTCCATCTCCACCAGAAGCTGGTTGAGGGTCTGCTCCCGCTCATCGTGTCCGCCGCCCAGGCCGCTGCCTCTCTGGCGGCCCACGGCGTCGATCTCATCGATGAATACAATGGCCGGGGACTGCTTTTTCGCCTGCTCAAACAAATCGCGCACACGGCTGGCGCCCACGCCCACATACATCTCCACAAAATCAGAGCCCGAGATGGACAAAAACGCCACATCCGCCTCCCCGGCCACAGACTTCGCCAGCAGCGTTTTGCCCGTACCCGGAGGGCCCACCAGCAGCACGCCCTTGGGGATATGGGCGCCCAGTTGCAAATACTTGTCCGGCTCCCGGAGGAACTCCACGATCTCCTGTAGCTCCTCCTTTTCCTCGTCGGCCCCGGCCACATCGTCAAAGGTGACGCGGTTTTCGCCCCGGCCGGGCATCTGCACCCGGGCCTGGCCGAACTTGGCCATTTTGTCTTGGGCGGCGGCATTTCCCCCGGCCATGCGCCCCATAAGGTTAATAATCAGCAGCAGGGCGATGAAGCCCATCACATAGGGCAGCAGGGCGGAGACCCAGTTGGTAGCGTGGATGAAGCTCTGCTCCTTCACGATGCCGCTTTCCACCTGCTGCTGCACCAGGCCGTCTAAGTCACTGTAAAAGGTCTCCACGCTGCCGATGGTGCAAACCACCACCGTGCCGTCCTGCAGCTTGGCCTGCAGGCTGTCGCCGGTGATGGTGAAGCTCTGCACCTTCTCCTCCCGGAAATACTGGCACATCTGGCTGTATGCAATGCCGCTGTCACCGGCGCCGATGTTTCGGGCCAATGTAAAAACGCACAGCACCAGCAGCAGCAAAAACAGGATGCTGCCGGGCCGCACTCTTCGTCTCTCCGTCACGGTTTTTCCTCCTCTTTACTCACGCCACCGCTCGAATACCGAGCCAGCTGTTTCCCTTCAAAAAGAATATGCACACCAACACATGGGACCGCACATTTTCCACCGGGATGAAGGGATCGTCCCAGGAGCGCGCATCCCAGGAGCCGGTGCGGTTATCTCCCAGGAAAAACAGATGTCCCTCCGGCACCGCATATTCTTCCCGGCTGCCGCTGGCGCTTATGCCCTGCCGGGGCAGGTAAGACTCATCCAGCTCCTCCCCGTTTACATACACATAGCCGTCCCGAAAGCTCACGGTGTCCCCGGGCAGTCCGATGACCCGCTTGACCAGGAGCTTGCCCATTTCATCGCTCCAGAAGGTCACGATCTCCCCCCGCTGGGGCGTGGGGTCGCTGACGGCGTAGGGAAGCTGCCACGACAGCAGCAGGGATCTGGTGGGCAGGGTAGTCTCCATGGAGCCGCTGGGCACCCAGGCGATCTGAAAGATCACCTTGAACAGCAGCAGCATACACACCACCGTCACCGGGATGTAGCCGTAGTCCTTCCACAGCCTGCGCCAGGTGTTCTCCTTTTGCAGTCTGCGTCCGGGCTGCGCCGCCCGGGTCTGCCTGGGTTCTCTCACCGGCTGCCCGGTCTCCTCCGGGGCATTCTCCTGCCGGAATAGCTCCGGCAGCTCCATGTCCGGCAGGGGAGCCTCCGCCCGGTGATCCTGCCGGTCCTGTGCCTCCTCCGGAAAGCCGTCTCTGTTTTCGTCCATGATAACCTCCTTTTCCCCGGGCCATGCGCCCGGAGAAAACCTGTCCTTGCGCAGCCGGCGTCCACGCCGATAGCGCTTTACTTGCTGTACACCTCGGGCTTCAGCACGCCGATATAGGGCATATTGCGGTACTGCTGGCAGTAGTCCAGGCCAAAGCCCACCACAAACTCGTCCGGCACCTCAAACCCAGACAGGTCGGCCACAATGGGCTTTTCCCGGCGGGAGGGCTTATCCAGCAGGGTCACAACGGTAATAGACCGGGCGCCCTTGGCCAGCAGATAATTGCGCAGGAAATAGAGGGTATTGCCGGAGTCGAGAATATCCTCTACCACAATGATGTCGCGGCCCGTAATATCCCGCTGCAGATCCCGGGTGATCTCCACCACGCCGGAGCTCTTGGTGGCGTTTTTATAGGAGGACACGCTGATGAACTCCACCTCGCTCTTGAGCTGAGCGGCCCGTACCAGGTCTGCCATAAACACAAAGCACCCGTTGAGCACGCCCACAAACATAGGGTCCTTGTCCCGGAACTTTTCAAACAGCTCATCGCCCATCTCCTGAATGCGCTGATGCAGCTGCTCCTCCGACAGCAGTACCTTCAAAATATCCTGATTCATGTTGCTTTTAGCCATCATTCTGTCCTCCTGATGTTTCTCTCTCAATGGTAATTATAATCCTCATGCCTCCGGTCTCCCGGGGCAGAAATTCCCGATCTGTGCCCAGCGGCCACACCGCCGCCAGCCTTCCGCCTGCGTAAACGGCAGGCAGTCTATCCCGCTCCACGGGGTCCAGGCCCCGGTCCAGGCACAGCCGCTTCACGCTGCGCCGTCCCCGGCCTTCCGGCAGGTACAGCCCGTCCCCGGGCCTGCACGGGCCCAGGGTGAGCCCGCCGGTTATCTTATCCGCATCCAGCACCAGCGCATTTCCCCCGGAGACAGGATGCTCCGATTTTTCAAGTAAAACGGTATATCCGCCCCACCGGGTCACCCCCGGCAGCAGCGCCACGGTCTCCGGGGCTCTGTCCTCCTTTTCCAGGGAAAATTTTTCTCCCCGGCACAAGGCCACCACCCCTCCGGGCAGGTGTAAAAGCCCCCCCGGCCCGTGGGCCAGCCGCTCCATAGCCTCGTAGTGCGCCGCGCCGTAATCCTTTCGGCCCACGGCAGTGCGCTCCACCAGGGCCCGCAGGGCCCGCAGCCGCAGGGCATAGGGAAGCTCCAGCAGCACCCGGCGCTCCATCTCCGTGCCCCTCTCGGGCAGGGCTCGCTCCACCAGCTCCCGCCAGCACTCCTCCTCCCGCCGGAGGATCTCCGCCGTGCGGCAGATGCTCCCTTCTGCGCCGGGATACAGCTCCCGCAGCAGCGGCATAATGTCCAGCCGGAGCCGATTTCGGGTCAGGCTCCTGTCGCCGTTGGTCTCATCCTCCACATGGTCGATGCCGTGCTGCTCCAAATAGGCCTCGATCTCCTGCCGGGAGGTCTCCAGCAGGGGACGGATGATCTCCCCCCGCACCGGAGGGATCCCCGCCAGGCCCTCGGGGCCCGTGCCCCGCAGCAGGTTCAGCAGCACCGTCTCCGCCTGGTCGGCGGCATGGTGGGCCGTGGCGATGCGGTCCGCGCAGGTCAGCTCCGCCGCCCGGCGGAAGGTCTCATACCGCAGCCGCCGCCCGGCCTCCTCGATGCCCACGCCCCACTCCTTTGCCTTTTCCGGCACACTCACCTGCTCCGTAACGCAGGGGATGCCCCGCTCCCGGCAAAAATCCTGAACGAAAAGCACATCTCTTTGGGCCGTCTCCCGCTGGCCGTGATTCATATGCACAGCGGCCACGGAAAAATTCTCCCGCCGGCCAAGGGTCCACAGGTAGTGAAGCAGGCACATGGAGTCCCGCCCGCCGCTGACGGCGCAGAGAATGCGTCCTCCCGGAGGGGGCAGCATATCCCACCGCCGCATAAACGGCAGCAGGTCCAGACCCTCACTCCTCCTCATAGCGGTTTTCCAGGGTGCTGAAGGCGGTGTATTCCGGCATCCAGCGCAGCTCCACCTTGCCGGTCTCGCCGTGACGGTTCTTGGCCACGATGCACTCGGCAATATTCCGCTTTTCGGAATCTTCATTATAATAGTCGTCCCGGTACAGGAACAAGACGATGTCCGCATCCTGCTCAATGGCGCCGGACTCACGCAGGTCCGAGAGCATGGGTCTCTTATCCTCCCGCTTCTCGTTGGCACGGGACAGCTGCGACAGGCACAACACCGGCACCTGCAGCTCCTTTGCCATGATCTTCAGCATACGGGAAATGTCCGCCACCGCCTGCTGGCGGTTCTCGCCGCTGTAGCTTCTGCCCCCGGCGGAGGTCATGAGCTGCAGGTAGTCGATAACCACCAATCCCAGGTTTTCGAGCCTGCGGCACTTGGCGTTCATGTCCGCCACGGTGAGCAAGGGGTTGTCGTCGATGCGGATGTTGGTACGATTCAGAACCGAGGCGGCCTGGGCGATCTTCTCCCAGTCGCTCTCCCGCAGGTTGCCGGTGGCGAGTCTTGTGTTTTCGATCAGTCCCTCATTGGCCAAAAGCCTTGTCACCAGCTGCTCCTTGGACATTTCCAGGGAAAATACAGCCACGGTTTTCTCCGGCGACGCCTTGGCCACCGACAGCGCCACATTCAGGGCCATACTGGTCTTGCCCATACCGGGCCGGGCGGCCAGAAGCAGCAGGTCGGACTTATTCAGGCCGTTGATCTTTCTGTCCACAGCGGAAAGTCCCGTAGACAGGCCCGGAGGCTCAGCTCCGGCGGTGAGCTTGGCCAACTGGTCCATGACCTCCTCCACCACCACGCCCACATGGGTCATCTCCTGAGAGCCCCGGCCCTGGCGGATGGCATAGATCTTCTGCTCCGCCGAGGCGAGAATTTCCCCGGCGTTGCCCACCCCCTCCTGGACCATGGCCGCAATGTCCCCGGCGGCCTTGGCCATGGAGCGCAGCAGGGCCTTGTCCCGGATGATGCCCGCGTACTCCAGTACATTGGCAGAGGTCGGGGTCACCTCCATAAGCTGCAGCAGATACGCCCGGGTATCCTCCCGGTATACCCCGGCTTTTTCCATCTCCCGGGCCACCGTCACGCCGTCGATGGGCTTGGAGTAGATGAACATGGAATAAATGGTCTCGAAGATCTCCCGATTTTGCCGCAGGTAAAAATCCTGGGGCTGGAGCCGGTCCATCACATCCTTGATGCAGTCCGCGTCAATGAGCATGGACCCCAGCACCGCCTGCTCCGCCTCCGGGGAATGGGGCATGGCACGGCTCAGCAGCTCGTCCATAGGCATAGGGGAAACCTCCTTCCGTCCTGTTTTTCTTACTTCTCCTCCGTCACGATCACATACACCGTGCCGCTGATCTCAAAGCCCAGCTTGGCCTTCACCTGATAGCTGCCGAAGCTCTTGATGGGCTCGTCCAGCACCAGCTTCTTGCTGTCGATGTCCACGCCGTGCTGCTCCGTCAGGGCAGCGGAAATTTCCCGGCCCGTCACGGCGCCGAAGAGCTTACCGCCCTCGCCGCCCTTGGAGACCACCTTCACCTGCACGCCCTTGAGCTTCTCGGCAAGGGCCGTGGCGGCAGCCTTAGCCTCCGCGTCGGCCTTGGCCTTTGCCTTTTCCTGCAGGCGCATGGTGTTTACCGCGTCCGCCGTAGCCAGAACGGCCAAGCCCTTGGGCATCAGGAAGTTCCGGGCGTAGCCTTCGGCCACCTCGATCATCTGGCCCTTCTTACCCTTGCCTCTCACATCGGCCTTTAAGATAACTTTCATTTTGCAGTTCCTCCTTGGTTGGATTTTTCGTAATATTTATCAATGGCTTCCTGGAGCATTTGGCGCACCTGCTCCACCGTCACGCCGGGCAGCTGCCCGCCTGCGCTGGTGGAGTTGCCGCCGCCGCCCAGAGCCTCCACAATGACCTGTACATTCACCTCGCCCAGGGACCGGGCGGAGATATACACGCCGCCGTCCTTTGGGTAGAACACAAACGATGCCTGCACGCCGCTGAGGGTCAGCAGCTCGTCGGCCGCCTTGGCCGCCGTCACCCGCTCGCACTCCTCGTCGATGGCGGCGATGGCCAGGTCCTCCCGGTACAGCACCGCCTGGCGTATGATGGCGTAGCGGTCGATCATAGACTCCAGATCGCTCTGGAACATCCGCTGCACATCCTGGGTGTCGGCCCCGGCCCGGCGCAGATACGCCGCCGCCTCAAAGGTCCGGCCTCCGGTGCGGTTGGTAAAGTTCTTGGTGTCCAGCACAATGCCCGCCAGCAGGGCCTCTGCCTCGGTTTTCAGCAGGTCGCCGGGCTCCAGCAGGTAGCCCAGCAGCTCCGTCACCAGTTCGCTGGCGGAGGAGGCGTAGGGCTCGTGGAAGTTCAGGGCCATTTTTTCAATGTAGCTGCTGCCCCGGCGATGATGGTCAATGACCGCCACCCGGTTGCACGCCTCCAGCAGAGGCTCCGACTCCACACTGGCCGGGCGGTTGGTATCCACCACCACCAGGAGCGTGTCCGGCTGTACCCGCAAAAAGGCGTCGCCGCCGCCGATGAACACATCCTTGTACTCCGGCAAGGCCTTCAGCTTTCGCAGCATGGGCCCCACGGAGTTGTTCTCCGTGTCCATCACGATCCGGGCGACCTTGCCCCGCTTACGGGCAATGGCGCACACGCCCGCCGCCGCGCCCAGGGTATCCATGTCGGCGTACTGGTGGCCCATAACATACACATGCTCCGTTTCGTCCATCAGGTCGCCCAAGGCGTTGGCCATGACCCGGGACTTCACCTTTGTGCGCTTTTCCGTGGTCTTGGCCCGTCCGCCGTAAAACTCGAAATTCATCCGGTCCTTTACCACGGCCTGGTCTCCGCCCCGGCTCAGGGCCATCTCCAGCGCCAGACCCGCATTTTTGAATAGCGCGTCGTAGCTCCCGGCCTCCCGGCCCACGCCGATGGACATGGTGGCATACACGCCCTCGGCGGCCTGCACCGTGCGCACCTCGTCCAAAATGGCAAACCGCCCCTGGGCAAAGGCCTCGTACTGCTTCTCCGTGAACACCATCAGGTAGCGGTCCCGGTCGTACTTCATCAGCAGCGCCCCGGAGGTGCCCCGCCACTGGTCCATTTTCTCCTCAATGGCCGCCCGTATCGCCGAGCGCTTCCCCTCCGGGCAGGCGCTCATCAGATCCTCGTAGTTATCGATCATCACAATGGCGGCCACGGGCTTGGTCTCCTCCAGCGTAGAGCGCATATGCTCCAGGTCCGTCACATCCATCCAATAGGTGGTGGCCAGCACCCCGAAGCGACCCTTTTCCTCAGGCTGCGACAGGCAGCCGAACACCCGATAGCGCCGGTCGTTCCAGGTGAAAATCCCCGGATACTCGGGCTTCCCCTCCATGAGCCAGTGGGTCTCGAAGCCCTTTACCACATCCCGCACCCGGGACTCATAGATGTTCTCTCCCACACCCGGCAGCTCCGCAAACAGGTCGTTGGCCCACAGCACATCCTCGCTGTCGGGGTTAAAGACCATCATAGGCATGGGAGCGAAAAGCATATTGCTGGTCTTGGCGGTGTCGGCGCCGCCGGAGATGCGCTCCACATACTGGTGAAGCTGCTGCTGCATGACCTTGTTGCGCCGCCGGCTCACATACCACACCAGCAGGGCCGCCGCCACCTCACCGGCGGCAAGCAGCGGCGACAGCCGCGCCGTCAGTCCGGCAAACACCAGCAGCAGCAGGATATACAGCACCATATTCGTCTGCACGAGCTTGCGTAATTTCCCGTTCATTGCCTGCCCTCCTGTCGCATAGGGATAGTGACCCAGTTTCATTTTGATTGTTCATTATACCATAATAACGCAAAGCAGACAAGGGGTTCTTTCGAGACTTTTGGGACGGGCAGATTTTTTTGAGGCTGTCGGCAAAGCAGCAGGATTTTCGATAACGGCATGGAAGACCGTATAAGGGCCTCCCTCGCCGCTGAAATCGGTCGTCCCGCCCTCCTTCTGTCGAGCCCGGGCAAAATCCGTCGCACGGTTGGGGGTGTACAAATGATAAAAACTGTGCTATACTATAAAATAATCGAGGAAAATCCTCACCAAAACCCGTCACTGCGAAGTGATCGGTGTCACCGGCTGTGGTGTTTCAAAAAGCCTCGCAGAGTTTGCCGCCCGCAGGCGGCAAAGAATTGGGATCATTTTTCACTGCGACATGCGCGTGGGGAAAAATACCTCTCAGGCTGCCAGTGTGAAATTTTGCCGCAAGGCGGCAAAATTATGCGCGCAGCAGACTGCCATCCCTTTGGCAGAAAAATCGAAGATTTTTCGCCAGTTATCTGTATCTTTTCGCGTGCAATGTGGATGCCGCGATGCGATAAACGGGGCTTATCCCCCGAAAAAATTAAACTACGGTCACGGTCAGGCGGTCCTCCGCCGCCGCGCAGGGCGATGCAGGGCCCGGCGCAGGCGGGGCGCCTTTGTTTTGGCGCGCATTTTTGCGTTGTTCCCGCCCGCCGCGACCCCGGAACTAAAAAGGAGAATCAATACTTTTATGGCAGAAAAATTAAAAATCATCCCCCTGGGCGGCCTCAATGAGATCGGTAAAAACATGACCGCCTACGAATACGGCGGTGAGATCATCGTGGTGGACTGCGGCATGGCCTTCCCCGGCGACGATATGTACGGCATCGACTGTGTCATTCCCGATGTCAGCTACCTGATCAAAAATCACAACCGCCTCCGGGGCCTGTTCATCACCCACGGTCACGAGGACCACATCGGGGCCATTCCCTATGTTCTCAAGCAGGTGAATATGCCCATCTACTGCACCCGCTTCACCGCCGGACTTATTAAGCTGAAGCTCCAGGAGCACCGCCTGCTGGACTCCACCAAGATCATCACCGTGGAGCCGGGCAGCACCGTCCGGGCCGGCAAGTTCCAGGTGGAGTTCATCCATGTGAACCACTCCATTGCCGACTCCGTGGCCTTCGCCATCCGCACCCGCATGGGCACCGTTGTCCACACCGGCGACTTTAAGATCGACTCCACCCCCATCGACGGGGAGGTCATCGACCTGGCCCGCTTCGGTGCCCTGGGTCACGAGGGCGTTCTGGCCCTGCTGGCCGACTCCACCAATGTGGAGCGCCCCGGGTACACCATGAGTGAGCGAGCCGTGGGCAAGACCTTTACCCGCCAGTTCACCGGCTGCAAAAAGCGCATTATCGTCACCACCTTTGCCAGCAATGTCCACCGCATTCAGCAGGTCATTGACGCCGCCCACGCCTGTGGGCGCAAGGTGGCCGTCACCGGCCGCAGCATGGAGAATATTATGAAGGTCTCCACAGACCTGGGGTATATGAAGGTGCCCAAGGGCACCGTGGTGGACCTGAATCGGCTGAAAAATCTGCCCCCGGAGCAGCAGGTCATCGTCACCACCGGCTCCCAGGGCGAGGAAATGAGCGCCCTGTACCGCATGGCCTTCTCCACCCACAAGCAGATCGATGTGGGCCCCACGGACAAGGTCATCATCTCCGCCTCCGCCATCCCCGGCAACGAGGTGACGGTGGGCCGGGTCATCAACGAGCTGTTCCGTAAAGGCGTGGATGTAGTGTATGACAAGGCGGATATGCTCCATGTCTCCGGCCACGCCTGCCAGGAGGAGCTGAAGATCATCCATGCCCTCACTAAGCCCCGCTTCTTCATTCCCCTCCACGGCGAGCAGCGTATGCTGCAGATCCACAAGCGCGTGGCGGAGTCCATGGGCATGAACCCCAATAATATCGTGGTGGCCGACAACGGCTCCGTCATCGAGATCACCGGCAAGCACATTAAGTGCGAGACCAGCGTCCCCGCCGGCGAGGTGTTCGTGGACGGGTCCGGCGTGGGCGAGGTAGGGGCCGTGGTCCTCAACGACCGCAAGCTCCTGGCTGAGGACGGCATGGTGGTGGTGGTGCTGCCCATGTCCTCTCACGATCACCAGCTCCTGTGCCCGCCGGAGATCGTCACCCGGGGCTTCGTGTATGTAAAGGAGTCCGAGGAGCTGCTGCATCAGCTCCGGGAGGTGGCCCAGAAAACCGTGGACGCCATGCCCGCCCGGAAGCGCCGGGACGACGGCGAGGTCTCCCGGGCTGTACGCAGCGCCGTGAGCAGCTACCTGTATAAGCACACCAAGCGCAGCCCCATGGTCATCCCCATGGTCACAAAGCTGTAAAATAAAATAATCAAAATAAAGTGGTCTATCCCGGCTCAAGCCCCGGAATAGGCCACTTTTTCGCATCCCCGCCGCCCCGTTTATCTCATTTCCTGACCCATTTCCGTAGGGGCGGGGTTCTACCCCGCCCGTGGCCCGTGGGAGGGGCAGAGCCCCTCCCCTACGCACCATCAAGAACCCACTGCACCGGGCGGACAGGGTCGTCCGCCCCTACGAAGATCTATCGATAAACGGTGCGTAGGGGCCGATGATCCTGTTGCGGTGCCCAAAATTTCTGCGCTGCCTTACGGCGGACGCTGGAAATTTTGACCGCGGCCACTCGCTCACTTCGCTTCCTCTGCCACTGGCAGCGCTCAGTTCGCTCCCCACATGGGCCCGCCCCACCGCACCATCCTGTCATCCGTAGGGACGGGGTGACCTCACCCCCGACGCCCCGAGTCTCTCCTGACCCCACAGCAAAAAAGAAACCGCCACTCCGACAAGTGACGGTTTCCACTTTGGTAAACTTGTAAAACTACCGGGCTAACCGCTTGCTGCAGCGTCCTTTCTATATCCATTATACCGCCCACACCCATTTGTCAACCCGTTTCCACGAAAAAACAGGCGCACCCATGGGATGCACCTGTTTTGATTTTGTTCTCTCTGCCTTATTCGGTGACGAAGGGCAGCAGGGCGATCTGACGGGCCCGCTTAATGGCCATCGTCAGCTGGCGCTGATGCATAGCGCAGGTGCCGGTGGTGCGGCGGGGCAGAATCTTGGAGCGCTCGCTGATGAAGCGGCGCAGCTTGGCAGCGTCCTTGTAATCAATGTGCTCGCACTTGTCCACGCAGAACTGGCAGACCTTGCGGCGCTTGCGGCTGTTGCCGCGGGGCGCTCTATTTTCGCGTTCCATAGCCATGGAAAAATTCCTCCTTTATAGAATTGGTGTACCCCGGGGGTACAGGTCAGAACGGCAGGTCGCCGTCCTCGTCGTCGATCTCGGAAAAACCGGAGCTCGTGCCGCCCACAGGTGCGGCATAACCGCCGGAGGGGGCACTATAGCCGGCAGCCGGGGCAGCATAGTCGCCGCCGGTGGCGCCGTCGCGCTTGGAGTCGCCGAAATACACATTGTCGGCCACCACCTCCGCGCTGCGGCGGTTGTTGCCGTCCTTGTCCTTCCAGTCCCGGATCTGCAGGCGACCCTCCACAATGGCCATGCGGCCCTTGCTGAAGTACTTGCTCACGAATTCCGCCGTGCTGCGCCAGGCGACCACATCGATGAAATCCGTGCTTCTCTCGCCGTTTTGAGACTTGAAATCCCGATCCACTGCCAGGGAAAATCTGGTCACAGCGGTGCCGTTTTCCAGTCTGCGCAGCTCCGGGTCCCGGGTCAGACGACCCATAATAAAGATCTTGTTCAGCATTTGCGTGCCTCCCTTACTCGTCCTTGCAGACGATCATGGAACGCATAATGCCCTCGGTAATGCCCAGGATACGATCCAGCTCCTTGGGGAACTCGGGCGCGCTGGTGAAGCTCATCAGCACATAGTAACCCTCGGTCTTGTAGTCGATAGCGTAAGCAAGACGACGCTTGCCCCACTCGTCCACGACTACATCGGAACCGTTCTGCTCAGCCAGAGCCTGGAACTTTGCCACCGTGGCGGCAATAGCCTCCTCACCCTGTGCCGGGTCGATGATGTAAACGACCTCATAGTTGGCAGAAATTTTAGCCATACTTTTGCACCTCCTTCTGGTCTTATGGCCCTCACATTCGGTGAGAGCAAGGATTTGCCTGCATAATGCAAGCCTTATTATTTTACCTGATTTTTGTCAAAAGTCAAGGCCTTTTTGTCGCAAACTCCCACTTTTTTTGCAAAAAGCGCCCCTCTAACCCCGATTTCCGCTGCGTCGTTTCTCTTTTTCCCCTTGCATTCTTCCGTTTTTGTGTTATACTACCTCCCGACCGGTTTCCACACCCTGTCCAAGCGCCGATAGGCGTTCGTTCGGCTTCGGCCGTTCTCTAAACAAAAAATGGGAGGATATTACCATGAAAAAATTCACTGTTCAACACCTTGCCACCGCCGCCGTAGTGGGCGCCGCCTATGCGGTGCTGTCTATTTTCGGGTCCGTTTTCGGCGTGACCTTCGGCCCCGTCCAGTGCCGCTTTGCCGAGGCCCTGTGCGTGCTGCCGTTTTTCTTTCCGGAGACGGCAGGGGGGCTGTTTGTCGGCTGCCTCATCACCAACCTTCTCAGTCCTTACGGCCTGCTGGACATCGTCATAGGCTCCCTGACCACACTCTTGGCGGCGGTTTTAACAGCCCGGTGTAAGCGCAAGTGGCTGGCCCCGCTGCCCCCGGTGGTGTGCAACGGTCTGTTGGTGGGCGGGATGCTGGCCTGGGAGCAGGTGGGCTTCACCGATGCCTTCGCCGCCACCTTCGCCCTGAACGCTGCCTCCGTAGCCCTGGGCGAGCTGCTGGCCTGCTACGGCCTGGGCTCTCTGCTTCTGTGGCGGCTGCCCAAAATCTCTTTTTTCAAAAGCCGCATGAGCAAAGCATAAAATAACAAGCCGGGATGTTGCGGTCATGCCGACTTGTTCAGCGTGTCAAAAAAAGCCTCGCAGAGTTTGCCGCCCGCAGGCGGCAAAGAAATAAAATCATTTTCTCTCGCGACATGTGCGTGAGAGAAAATACCTCTCAGGCTGCCAGTGTGGAATTTTGAGCCATGGGCTCAAAATTATGCGCGCAGCAGACTGCAATTCTTTTGTCGGAAAAACCCTCCGGGTTTTTCGACAGTCACAACAAGCCGGGATGTTACGAGCATCCCGGCTTGTTATTTTACTGTTTCGATCTCAATACGCCTGGCATCGGCGCTGCGCAGGGCAATCACCGTCCCCATAACCTCATAGGACACGGCCCCGCCGAAGGGTGCCCTTTGCAGGGCCGTCACCGCCGCGCCGGGAATGAAGCCCAGCTCCATGAGCCGCCGTCTTTTCCCTCCGGAAAAATGCAGCCGGGTAATCACGCCCCTCTGTCCGCTGCCCAGGCAGGAAAGATCGCTCTCCACAGGCACCGCCCTCCTCCGTTCCGGGCTGTGCCATTCTATGCCCGGCTCAGCCCGGGCGTTACAGGTATTCCGGTCCGAAGCTCTCCGGCAGCAGCTCCTTCAAGGCGAAGTGCCGCGCCTCTCCCTTGCCGTTGAGGCAGATGACCTCGATGTCCGGCGCAAACTCCCGCAGCACCTGCCGACAGGTGCCGCAGGGCACGCAGAGCTGTTCGCAGCGGCCGGCGATGGCGATGCGGCGGAAGGAGCGGTGGCCTTCGCTGACCGCCTTGGCGATGGCTGTGCGCTCGGCGCAGATGGTGGGGCCGAAGGCAGCGTTTTCAATGTTGCAGCCGGTATACACCGTGCCGTCGTCGCACTCCAACGCCGCTCCCACGGGGAAGTGGGAGTAGGGCGCATAGGCCATATCCAGCATTTTCACGGCCGTTTGGATGAGTTCCTTTTCCGTCATGTTCTGTTCCTCCTTAAAATTATTATCCTGAATATTTTTGCTTGAAATCAAGAAAGCTCGCTCTGACCGGTGTAGAGCTGATAGTACCGTCCCTTTTGCTTCAAAAGATCCTCGTGGTCCCCCCGCTCGATGATCTCCCCCTGCTCCAGCACCAGGATGGCCTGGGCATTGCGCACGGTGGAGAGCCTGTGGGCGATGACGAACACCGTCCGTCCGGCCATAAGGGAGTCCATGCCCTTTTCAATGAGCTTTTCCGTCCGGGTGTCGATAGAGGAGGTGGCCTCGTCCAGTATCAGCACCGGCGGGTCGGACACCGCCGCCCGGGCAATGGCCAGCAGCTGCCGCTCCCCCTGGCTCAGGCTGCCGCCGTCGCCGGTGATCTGGGTTTCATATCCCTGGGGCAGGTGCCGGATAAAGCCGTCGGCGTTGGCCAGCTTAGCCGCCGCCACAATCTGCTCATCGGTGGCGTCGGGCCGTCCGTAGCGGATGTTCTCGGCCACGGTTCCGGTAAACAGGTGCGTGTCCTGCAGCACCATACCCAGGGACCGGCGCAGAGAGTTTTTCTCAATATTGCGCACATCAATGCCGTCATAGGTGATGGTTCCGGCGTCGATGTCGTAAAAGCGGTTAATAAGGTTCGTAACGGTGGTTTTTCCTGCGCCGGTGGAGCCCACAAAGGCGATCTTCTGCCCGGGCTTGGCGAACAGGCTCACATCGTGCAGCACGGTCTTTTCCTTGGTGTAGCCGAAGTCCACATGGTCAAACCGCACATCGCCCCGCAGCTCCGTCATGGTGCCGTCCGGGGCCTTCCAGGCCCAGCAGCCGGTGCGGTAGGGCACCTCCCGGAGCGTCCCGTCCTTCTTCTCCGCCCGGACCAGCACGGTCTTGCCCTCGTCCGTCTCGGGCTGCTCCTCCATCACGGCGAATACACGCTCTGCGCCGGCCACGGCGGCCAGAATAGTATTCACCTGCTGGCTCATCTGGGCAATGGGCTGGGACACCTGCTTTACATACAGCAGGTACGCCGCCAGGGAGCCGATGTCCCCCACGCCGCCGATAGCCAGCAGGCCGCCCACGCAGCAGGTAACGGCGTAGTCAATGCGGGAGAGGTTGCCCATGGCGGGCATCATGGAGCTGGCGTAGGCCTGGGCGGCGGTGGCCGCCTGGCGATAGCTCTCGTTGAGGGTGTCAAACTGGTCGATGGTCTTTTGCTCGTGGTTAAAGACCTTAATGACCTTTTGTCCCTCGATCATCTCCTCCACATAGCCGTTCACTGCGCCCAGCGCCGCCTGCTGCCGCTGAAAGCTCACCCGGCTGCGCCCGCCGATGGTCTTTACCGTCAGGAGCATCAGCGCCAGGAAGGCAAAGGTGATCAGCGTCAGCACCCAGTTCAGGTACAGCATCATTCCGATGGTCCCCAGGAAGGTCAGGACGCAGGAGATGAGGTTTGCAAAGCTGGAGTTGATCATCTCTGAAATGGTGTCGATGTCGTTGGTAAACCGGCTCATGAGGTCGCCGGACTGGTGGGTGTCAAAGTAGCGCAGGGGCAGGGACTGCATTTTGTTGAAAAGGTCCCGCCTTATGGCCGCCACGGTGTTTTGGGCAATGTGGACCATGAGCCGCGCATAGGCGTAGGAGCACAGGCCCGACAGGGCAAAGGCCCCGCCCAGCAGGCACAGCATCTTGATCAGTCCCGGGAAATCCCCCGGCAGAATATAGTCGTTGATAATGGGCTTGAGCAGGTAACTGGAGAGGATCGACCCTCCGCTGCTCACCACCAGGCACAGGGCCACCAGCACCAGCGCCCCCTTGTAGCGGCCCATATAGCGCAGCAGCTTTTTCACGGTGCCCTTCATGTCCTTGGGCTTCTGGTATCCGTGGCGCTGCCCGCCGCCGGGTCCGTGGGGCCCGGGTCTGCGTTTTGTCTCAGCCATCAATGGCGCCTCCTCCCTGCTGGGATTCATACACTTCTCTGTATATCTCGTTGGTTTTCAGCAGCTCCGTGTGGCTGCCCACGCCGGAAATTTTTCCGTCGTCCAGCACCACAATGATGTCCGCGTCCTGCACAGAGGAAATGCGCTGGGCGATAATGACCTTCGTGGTCCCCGGCAGGGTGGAGCGCAGCCCCTGACGAATGGCCGCATCCGTAGCCGTGTCCACTGCCGAGGTGGAGTCGTCCAGAATCAGTACCTTGGGCCTGCGCAAAATGGCCCGGGCAATGCACAGCCGCTGCTTCTGCCCGCCGGACACATTGGTGCCTCCCTGCTCGATATAGGTGTCGTAGCCATCGGGCATTTTCTCAATGAACTCCTCCGCGCAGGCAATGCGGCAGGCCTGTCGCATCTCCTCCTCGGTGGCGCCTGCATCGCCCCAGCGAAGATTTTCCTTGATGGTGCCGGAGAACAGGGTGTTCTTCTGCAAAACCATGGCGCAGGCGTCTCGCAGCTGCTTCATGGAGTATTCCCGCACATCGTGTCCGCCCACGCGCACACTGCCCCGAGTTGCCTCGTACAGCCGAGGGATCAGACTCACCAGCGTGGTCTTGGCGCTGCCCGTGCCGCCCAGAATGCCCACCGTAGCCCCGGAGGGAATGTCCAGGTCGATGTCCTCCAGGTTCCAAGTCTGGCCGTTGGGATTGTAGCGGAAGTACACATGGTCAAAGCGGATAGAGCCGTCCTCCACCGCCAGAGCCTCCCGGGCCTTTTCATCGGTGATCTGCGGCTCCTCGTTGAGCACCTCCATCACGCGCCTGCCGCAGGCGATGGATCGGGTGAGCATCATCATCACCATGGACACCATCATCAGCGACATGAGAATTTCCGACACATAGGTAAAAAAGGCAATGAGGTCGCCGGAGAGCAGGCTCCCCTCATACACATAGTTGCCGCCGATCCAAAGCACAGCCACAATGGTGCCGCCCATGAGGAGGAAGATCAGCGGCATAAACATCACCACAAATCCAAAGGCCTTTTCCGCCATGCTCTTGAGCTTTTCATTGCGCCCGGCGAATTTCTCCTTTTCCACATCCTCCCGCACGAAGGATTTCACCACCCGGATGGCGTTCAGATCCTCCTGTACCACCAGGTTCAGGTCATCTGTGGCCTTCTGCAGGGAGGTGAAGAACGGCCCCACCTTTCCCAGCACCAGGGCCACCCCCAGCACCAGCAGGGGTATCACCACCAGGAACACCTGGCTCAGCCGTGTACTGATGATGAGGGCCATCACCAGGGCCGTCACCAGCATCACCGGGGCCCGCACCAGCATCCGCATCCCCATCATCAAGGTCATCTGCAGGCTGCTCACATCGTTGGTGAGCCGGGTAATCAGCGAGGCCGTGGAAAAATGCTCAATGTTTGCAAAGGAGAACCTCTGCACCTGCCGATATTCCGCAGCCCGGAGATTGGCGCCGAAGCCCATGCCGGCCTTGGAGGCCAGCACCGCCGCCCCCACGCCCAGTGCCAGGGCCACCAGGGCCATCAGCACCATCTTAAGCCCCGCCATCAAAATATACTCTCTGTCTCCGTTCTGAATGCCGATGTCCACAATGTCGCTCATGACCTGGGGCAGCAGCAGCTCCAGCACGGCCTCCCCCGCCGAGCACAGGATGCCCAGTATAATGAGCCCCCGGTACCCGGCGGTATAGTCGAATAGTTTTTTCTTCTTCATGGATGTTTTTCCTCCGTTTCCCGGGACAAATTCTCAGCCACCCGCACTAAAAAGCTCTGCAGCAGCTTCACCTCATCCTCTGTGAAGCCCCGCTCCGCCTGCCGGTGGACCTCCTCCGTAATGGCGATAAACTCCTGATAAAAGCACCGCCCCTCCTCAGTCAAATGCAGCAGCTTGCACCGTCCGTCCCCGGGAGAAATGCTCCGGGTCAGCAGATGCTTTTCCTCCAGCCGCTCCACGATGCCGTTCACCGTAGGCGGCTTCACCCGCAGAAATTCCTGGAGCTTTTTCTGGGTCACATCCCCCTGCTGCTCATAGAGAAAGGTCAGGGTGCGGCACTGCATAGGCGACACATCGTACCCCCGCAGCTTGCGCACCATCAGCTTCATCATCTGGTGGTCACAGTATCCCAGCAGCGGGCCGAAATGCTCCTGCTGTGCGTCACAGCACTTCACGGTCCATCCCTCCTTTTTATAAATTTAGCGTGCTAACTTTTAGAGGACTAAATATTACCACGCATTTTTTGAATATGCAATAGGCATTTTGTCCCATTCTTGTAAACAATTTATGAATCCTGTCCCTGCGCCGTTGACAATTCCCCCTCCATCCTGTAAGTTAAACCTGTACATAGTGTTTTTCTCTCCTCTTCTTAAAAAACAGGCGGCAGCCCCACCCCGGGCCGGCCGTCTGTTTTCCTTTTTCCCTACCGCAGATCCCGCTTGATCCCCTCCGTGATCCGCGTCACATCCTCCAGGGTGTTCATCCGCACGATCTGCTCCTTGTAATAGTTGGCATGGGCCACGCCCTTTAGATACCAGGCGTACTGCTTCCGTGCCTCCAAAATGGCAATATGCTCCCCCTTGTCCTGGGCGGCCCAGTGAATTTGCCGCACCGCCGTGTCGCATCTTTCATCCAGCGGCGGCAGGGGCGGGATCTCCCGGCCCTCCAGAGCCGCCAGAGCCTGCTGAAACAGCCACGGATTGCCGAAGGCTCCCCGCCCGATCATGGCAAAGTCCGCCCCGGTGAACTGCAAAATCTTCACCGCATCCTCCGCCGAAAAAATATCCCCATTGGCCATCACCGGAATGGATACCGCCTGCTTCACCTGGCGGATGGTTACCCAGTCGGCGGCCCCGGCGTACATCTGCGCCCGGGTGCGCCCGTGGACGGCCACGGCGGCCACCCCCACCTGCTCCAGCATTTTCGCCAAGGCCACGGCGTTGATACTGCCCTTGTCCCAGCCCCGGCGCATCTTCACCGTCACCGGCACCTTTACGGCCTTTACCACCGCCTCCGCGATCCGCGCCGCCTTCTCCGGGTCCTTCATCAGGGCCGAGCCGTCGCCGTTCCCGACGACCTTTCCCACCGGGCAGCCCATGTTGATGTCAAGGATGTCCGCCCCGCTGATTTCCAGGGCGATCTGCGCCGCCTCGGCCATGCAAACCGGGTCGCTGCCGAATATTTGTGCGCTGACCGGATGCTCTCCGGGCCCCAGCTTCAGCAGGCCCCGGCTTTTTCTGTCCTGGTAGCACAGGGCCTTGGCGCTGACCATTTCCGTCACCGTCAGCCCGGCCCCCAGCTCCCGGCACACCCGGCGAAAGGCCAGGTCCGTCACCCCCGCCATAGGGGCCAGCACCAGGGGATTGGGGATGAACACATCGCCTATATACATTGCGTTTCCTCGCTTTTTTCAGATTTTATCCCAGTATACCACAGAATTCTCCCGCCGAAAAGTAAAAAAGCCGGGCGACCCCAGGCCGCCCGTAAGTGAGGAGAAAAAATGATGAAAAAAGCAAATTATCAGCCCACCGAAAAGCCTTGCCGGGTTTTTCGGCAGCCTCTACAAAAGCGCCGCCGCCAGCCATACAAGGCCCATGAGCCCGCCGCCCAAAATGGCGGCAATGATCGGGGACAGGCGGTGGCGTTTCGGGGGCGGCAGGCCCTGGGTACGGGTGTAGCTCTTGGCGATGCGCACCGCCTGGTCCACAAGCTGCCGGGAAGAAACGCCGTCCTCCCCCAACACATCGTTGCGCAGAATAAAGATCGCCTGATCGAAAACGCGGGGGTCGGGAGACTCCACAACAATGACCCGCCTGGAAATACCCTTGACCAAAACCTAAGCCCTCCTTCAATGTGGATCGGATAGTCTCAGTATGGGCAAGGAACCTGGAAATTATACACTCGAAATCCATCAAAAACGCAGCGTGTCGAAAATGCCTTTTCACCCCGCTGCCGGGCTTGCACTGCATTCCTTGCAATGTGTCATTGCGAGACCAGTTCGCAAACTGGTCGTGGCAATCCGCATCCCCCGTCCCCTCGTCCCTCTTGCCTAAAGGGGGCTGGCACGGCAAAGCCGTGCCTGGGGGATTCCTCACCGCACCGCACCTCTTATAACCCGTCCGTAGGGCGGCGGGCTGAGGGCAGCCCGCCGCCCTACGAAATTCTATCGTTAAACGCTTCGTAGGGGCCGATGATCCTGTTGCCTTGCCCCGCAAGGCCCCCTCACACTGCCGTGCTTCGGTTCTCCCCCGCAAGGGGCAGGTGCAGCACCATCACGGCGCAGTCGTCCCCCAGGCCCTTGCGGCACCGGGATTCCTCCAATATCAGCGCCGCCAGCTCCCGGGCGTCCGTCCCGGTGAAGCCTGCCAGCAGGTTCAGCAGCCACTCGTCGCAGCTCTGATCGGCTATACCGTCGCTGACCAGCACCAGAAAATCCCCGCCCTGAAGGGGCACGCTCACCCGGTCCGGGGGCAGGGGTGAATCGGATAGGCCCGTGGGCGGTGCATCGGAGCGAAACCGCCGCACGGTGCCTCCGTGCTTGAGGTAGGACGGTGCCGCCCCGCACTTGTAAAGCTGCACCGTACCGCTGCGCCGCTGCATCACCGCCAGGTCCACCGTGGAAAAGCCCCCGCAGCTCTCCCCCCGCAGTTTCATAGCCGCGTTGAGGGTTTTCAGCGCCGGGCCGGGCCGAATCCCCGCCTCCAGAAATTGCCGCAGCAGCCGCACAGTCATGGCCGCCTCCCGGTGGGCCTCCTGGCCGCTGCCCATGCCGTCGCACAGCAGCAGGTACACCTCATCTCCCACCTCGAAGTGGTCCACCTGATCCCCGCACAGATGCTCCCCGCTCCGGGGCCGCAGGGAGGTGCTGACCCGGTAGCCGATGCTGTCTCCGCCCGACACCGGCACCGCCGCCTGATCCAGCAGCTCTGACAGGCAGGCGTACTGCTCCTTGGCGCTGCTCCGGGCCTCCTGTAATTGTCGGTGAAACTGCCTGCGCAGGAGATAGTCGTGGGTCTGGCGGTCAATGGCCTGCAAGAGGGCCGGGAAATGCACACACCGAGAGGAAAAATGCAGGGGAAAATCCTGGGCCTCCGCCCGTCCCCGCTTCATAAGCTCCGGGCAGGCGTCGTTAAAGGCGCTGTAAGTGTCGCTGTAGCGGCTCTGCCAGCAATCGGTGCGCAGCACGCATCCGCTGCAAACCTCTTGGGCCGCCCGGTCAAAAATCACCGCCGGATTCTCCGGCGGCCGGGGCTGCTGTCCCCGGAAAAAGCTGTCATAGAGGGCTCGCAGAGCCGCCGCAGGCCGGGCATAGGGCGCCGCCGCAGGCTCCGGCGTGTTTTCTGCCCGCTTCCCGGCGGCGTAGAGCCCCGGCAGGATTTTTTTTGGCAGAAGTGCATAGATGCCTGCCCCCGCTCCGCACTCCCACAGGGTCACCGGCAGAACATCCGCCCCAAAGAGTAGCGCCAGTCCCCCGCTGACGGCGGCGGCGCACAGGCCGCACACCCCCCGGGGCAGCCGCCGCAAAAGGCCGCTCACCGCACCACCGGCTCCGTAAATCAGCGCCAAAAGCACCACCGGCTCCGTAGCTGTCAGGTCAGCCAATAGGCCCAGGCAGCCCCCCAGGGCCGCACACTGGGACACGCTGCACCCCCGTCCCGCCGCCAGCAGCAGGGCCATCAGCGCCACCCGCCCCAGGGAAAAGCCGTAGGCCGATACCGGCAGCAGCGCCAGAGCCAGGCCGCACAGAAATCCCCAGTTCTCCAGCTTCCGCTCCCGCAGCCACGCGGCCCCTGCCGCTGCCGCCCCGGCGCACAGGGCCAAAAGCCAGCTTGAGGCGCTGCGTCCCAGCAAATAAATGCTCTGCACCAGCAGAAAGAATACCGCCGTGCAAGCCGGCCTGAAATACGGCTTTTTGTACACCGCCGTGTCGTAGAGCGCCGTGTTGGCGGCAAAAATAAGGATGGCCGCCGCCGCACACCGCAGCCCCGACTGGAAATCCATAAATACAAATGCGCCCCCGGCCACACCCAGCACAGCCCCCAGGCCCGCCAGCCGTATTCCGGCCACCGCCACAGCGGCCAGGGCAAAGGGGGCATAAAGTCCCGCCACCTGTCCGCCGCACAGCAAAAAGCCCAGCAGGGGCCATTTCACTGCCGCCGCCAGCTTCCGCGCCTCCGGCGGCAGAGCCCGTCCTTTTTTCACGCGATCCCCTCCTTTGTCTCCCCCATTGTAGACGGCAACCCGGAAGAAAAAAGTCGGGAAATCACCGAATCCCCCTGTCTCAAAAAATTTTCGTCAGGAAAAATAACGAAATGCAAAATTTCGTAGGGGCCGGCGGTTGCCCACCGTCGTGCCAACCGATTCCCGGTCACTGTCGTGTCCGCCAATCGGGGCACTTCCTCGAAACCGCCTCGCTTCTTCTGCCACTGGCAGCGCTTCGCCGATTTCCCCGACGACCCGTTTTGCTGCGCCCCTTGTAACCCCTCCGTAGGGGCCGATGCCTACATCGGCCCGCCCGACCTTGCCCCGCACTTCTTGTAACCCTCCGTAGGGGCCGATGCCTACATCGGCCCGCCCGACCTTATGCCGCCCCCCGGCAGGGCACACGGGCCCTGCCCTACAAGGTGTTTCGTTATCGGGGACGGGCGGACAGGGTCGTCCGCCCCTACAAACCGCTCCGTAGGGGCGACCCTTGCGGTCGCCCGCCCACCTATCCCCTTTTTCCCTTTAATTTCCCTCTCCCCGCAAAAAAACAGCGGGGCTTACGCCCCGCCGCTTCATACCATATTCTCTCCGCCTCACTCCACGCCGTTTTCCTCAAAATACGCCCGTGTCTGGCGGATATTTTTCTGTATCTCCTCCCGCAAAGCCTCCAGGGAGTCAAATTTCACCTCGCCCCGCAGCCGCTTGCAGAATTCCAGCCGAATGTCCTGCCCATAGAGATCCCCGTCAAAGTCCAGCAGAAATGTCTCCACGGACACCGCCTCCCCCCGGCTCACGGTGGGCCGGGTGCCCACATTGGTCACCCCGGCGCAGCTCCGCCCGTCCGGCAGATACACCCGGCTCACATACACGCCGAATTTCGGCGTCAGCACATGCTCCGGCACTGTAAGGTTCACCGTGGGAATGCCGATGGTCCGGCCCAGCCGCTGGCCGTGGCCCACGGTCTGGGTCATGCAGTGGCGGTGTCCCAAAAACCGCGCCGCCGTCTCCACATCGCCGCTCTCCACCAATTCGCGGATGTAGGTGGAGCTGACGGTGATGCCGTCCACCTCCACCTTGGGGATAATGTCGCACCCCAGGCCCAGCTCCCGGCACTTCTCCTGCAAAAGCTGGGGCGTCCCCTGGTTTTTGTGTCCGAAGCGGTGGTCGTGTCCGGCCACCAGATGCACGGCGTGCATATCCCGCACCAGCTTCTGCTCCACAAAGGCGTCCCAGGGCAAGGTCATCATCTCTCGGTCAAAGGGCGCCAGAATGATCCGCTCTATGCCGTACAGGCGCTTCACCAACCCCCGCCGGTCCTCCGGCGAGTTAATGAGCAGCACAGGCTTTCCCGTGACCACCTCCTTAGGCGGGCGGTCAAAGGTAAATACCACCGGCTCTGCGCCCAGCTCCCGGGCCCGCTGCACGGTCTTTTCCAGCAGGGCCCCGTGGCCCCGATGCACCCCGTCAAAAAAGCCCAGGGCAATGACTGTCTGGTTCAAAATCTCTCACGCTCCGAAAAAGTTTTTCAGGGAGGTCATGGTGTCCCCCTGTAAGCGGCTCAGGCAGAGGAACTCCCCCTCCCGGCCGTAAATGCGGTATTCGCCCTCCGGCAAATTTTCCCGAATGAAAAAGGGATTACCGTTGCGGCACCGCTCCTCCTGCTTCTCTGTTTTCAGCCGATAATCAGGCCGGTCCCGAAACAGGCTGTCCGTAGGCCGCAGCAGCGCTTCGCCGCCCTCCTGCATCTGCTCCAGGGTCACGCTCTCATCCAATGTGAATCCGGCGGCCATGGTACGCCGCAGGGAGAACATACATCCCCCGCAGCCCAGAGCCTGTCCGATGTCGTGGCACAAGGTCCGCACATAAGTCCCCTTAGAGCAGCGAATACGCAGAATATAGTCCGTTTCGGACACCTGCTCCACCACCTCCAGGGCAAAAATCGTCACCGCCCGGGCCTTGCGCTCCACCTCCTTGCCTTGCCTTGCCAAATCATAGAGCTTCTGCCCGTTTATTTTAATGGCGGAAAACATCGGCGGGATTTGGCTGATTTCCCCGGTAAACCGGGGCAGCACCGCCTCCAGCTCTTCCCTCCTCACCGCAACGGGAGATTGGGTCAGGGTCTCACCCTCCGTGTCCTGGGTGTTGGTGACGAGTCCCAGGCGCAGCCCGGCCACATATTCCTTCTCCCCGCCCTCAGCGAAGCTGACGGCCCGGGTGGCCCGGCCCACAAACACCGGCAGCACCCCGGTGGCCATAGGGTCCAGGGTCCCGGCGTGGCCGATTTTTTTTGTTTTCAAGATCCCCCGCAGCTTCGCGCACACATCCATCGATGTCCACCCGGCAGGCTTGTCAATAATGATGATACCATTTGCCATACAGGCACTCCTTTTCTCTGTGTGTGCGCATCGCACCAAGTGGTGCGTACAAGCGTTTTCCCATAGGGAAAACCTTGCCGCAGGCGGAATTCACTTCCGCCGAGGAATTAAAATCCGTGCGAGGGCCCCCACAAAATGCTCCGTCATTTTGTGGGGACGGGCACACATCCATCGATGTCCACCCGGCGGGCTTGTCAATAATGATGATACCATTTGCCATTTATTCGCCCACCACCATGTCGATGGCTTGCAAAACAGCCTGTTTAGCCTCTTTGAGGGTGCCGCTGAGGGTAGCCCCCGCCGCCGCCGCGTGTCCGCCGCCGCCCAGCAGGGCGCACACTTCCGTTGCGTTGACCCGAGGCCCGGTGCGCAGGGAGATCTTCACCTTCCCCGGCTCCAGCTCCCGGAGCGTCACGCCGCAGTCGGTACCCGCCACCAGAGCCGCCAGGCTGGACAGCTCCTCCACATCCGCCTCGGTTGCCTTATAGTCCAGGCACAGGGACAGGGGGATCTGCATAATCACCACCCGGTCGTTGTCGTAGTATTCCGCCCACTCCGCCATCCAGGCCTCCATGGCCAGACGGGTGCGGCTCTTGGTGCGAAACAGCGCCTTGTTCACCCCAGCCACGGCAATACCCGTGTCTATCAGGGCCGCCGCCACCTGATGGGTGTGGGCCGTGGTGTTGGCGTATACGAAGCATCCGGTATCCGTGGAAACGGCCACATACAGCGGCAAAGCGATCTCCGCCGTCATGGGCGTCAAAAGGCCCACGATCTCATAAATAATCTCCCCGCAGGCCGCCATTTCCGCCAGCACGCAGCTCTCCTTGGCAAAGCCCTCGTTGGAGGGATGATGGTCGATGGCTAGGTCAATGCGCGAGGCGTATTTCTTGGCGTTCTCCGGCAGCAGCCCCAGGGCCGCAATATCCACCGACACCACGAAATCCGGCTCGAAGCCCTCCTCCGCCCAGTAGGGTGCGGCATAGCACGCATAGGTCTCCGTGATGCCCGGATTCGGCAGCAGATAGGCGGTCTTGCCCAGATCCCGCAGGGCTCGGCACAGGGCGGCGGCGGAGCCGATGGTGTCCCCGTCCGGGCGCACATGGGTCAGCAGCAGCACCCGGTCCATGGTTTGCAGCAGAGCTGCGGTCTCCTGAATGGTCATTTTATATCCTCCGGCAGCACGATGTTCTCATTTTCGGGGTTAGCGGGCTTCACATGGTTCAGCATATCCAGAATATGGGCCCCGTAAGCAATGGAGTCGTCGGCGATGAACTGCAGCTCCGGGGTGTAGCGCAGGTCCACCCGGCTGCCCAGCTCCCGGCGCAGGAAGCCCGCCGCGGATTTAAGCCCGCGCATCAGCTCCTTTTCGTCCTTGCAGTTCAGGGCGCTGACATAGACCCGGCACTGGCGCAGGTCGGGGGTGGTGTCCACATGGGTGATGGTGAGCATAGCCTCCGCCACCCGGGGATCCTTCACCGTCCGCAGCAGCGCCGAAAGCTCCTTGCGAATTTCCTCGTTAATGCGTCCGATACGATTGGATGCCATAGTACACTCCTTTCAATAACTGGCGAAAAAACTTCGTTTTTTGCCAAGAGAATTGCAGTCTGATTTTCTAAAAAACGGGGCGGGCGAAACGCCCGCCCCTCGGCTTAATTACTGTGTTCCGAAAAAACTGTCATTTCCTTTACTGCGGAATTTCCTCCATAGTAAAGGCCTCGATAATATCGCCTGTCCCCATGAAACGGGGTTTCATGGGGGCCCCGGATCAAATCCTCTTTGGCAGAAGTGAATTCCACCAAAGCAAGGTTTTGCTTTGCAAAACACTTGTACGCACTTTGTGCGGCGCAGCCGTGCTGCGCAGGAAGGCGACCGGGGTTATTCCTGTCTCGGCAGCTTTTCCTTACTGCGGAATTTCCTCCATAGTAAAGGCCTCGATAATGTCGCCTTCCTTAATATCATTGAACTTCTCAATGGTCATGCCGCACTCGTAGCCGGAGGCGACCTCCTTCACCTGGTCCTTAAACCGCTGCAGGGAGGCCAGCACGCCCTCGTGAATAACGATACCGTCGCGCACCAGACGCACCTGGCAGTCCTTGCGCTGGATCTTGCCGTCCTGGACATAGCAGCCCGCCACGGTGCCCACGCCAGAGACCTTGTAGGTCTGGCGCACCTCGGCGTGGCCCAGCAGGGCCTCCCGATACTTGGGGGCCAGCATACCCTTCATAGCGGCCTCGATCTCATTGATGGCGTCGTAAATGACCCGGTACATCCGCATATCCACATTGGCCCGGGCCGCGCTCTCCCGCGCCGCCGCGTCAGGCCGCACATTGAAGCCCACGATGATAGCCTGGGAGGTGGAGGCCAGCATCACATCGGATTCGTTGATGGCGCCCACGCCGCCGTGGATCACCCGCACTCGCACCTCGTCGTTGGAGAGCTTCTCCAGAGATGCCTTCACAGCCTCCACGCTGCCCTGAACATCGGCCTTGACAATGAGGTTCAGATTCTTCATCTCGCCCGCCTGGATCTGGCTGAACAGATCCTCCAGGGACACCTTGCTCACCGGAGCGTTTGCCTTGGCCTTTTCCTCGGCCTTGCGCTGCTCCACCAGCTCCCGGGCCAGCTTTTCGTCGGCCACGGCGTTGAAGGTGGCGCCGGCGGAGGGAGCCTCCGAAAGGCCCGTAATTTCCACAGGCACCGAGGGTCCGGCGGAGTTGATCTTCTGTCCCTTGTCGCTGACCATGGCCCGCACCCGGCCTACGCTGGTGCCGGCGATGATAATGTCGCCCTGGTGCAGGGTTCCGTTCTGCACCAGCAGGGTGGCCACGGGGCCCCGGCCCTTATCGAGCCTTGCCTCGATAACCGTACCCTGGGCGGCGCGGTTGGGGTTGGCCTTCAGCTCGCCCACCTCAGCGGTAAGAACGAGCATTTCCAGCAGATTGTCCACGCCCATGCCCGTCTTGGCGGAGATGGGGCACACAATGGTCTCGCCGCCCCACTCCTCGCACACCAGGCCGTACTCGGTGAGCTGCTGCTTGATGCGCTCGGGGTTGGCCTCGGGCTTATCCATCTTGTTGATGGCCACGATGATGGGGATCCCCGCGGCCTTGGCATGGTTGATGGACTCCACGGTCTGGGGCATGATGCCGTCCTCGGCAGCCACCACCAGAATGGCGATGTCCGTGACCATGGCGCCCCGGGCGCGCATGGAGGTAAAGGCCTCGTGGCCCGGAGTATCCAGGAAGGTGATGGGCTTTCCGTTTACCATCACCTGGTAAGCGCCGATATGCTGGGTAATGCCGCCGGCCTCGCCGCTGGCCACATGGGCGTTGCGGATGTAGTCAAGCAAACTGGTCTTGCCGTGGTCTACATGGCCCATAACCACCACCACCGGGGCCCGGGGCACCAGATCCTCGGCCTTATCCTCGTGGTCGTCAATGAGCTTTTCCTCGATGGTAACGACGACTTCTTTCTCTACCTTGCAGCCCATTTCCTCAGCGATAATGGCGGCGGTGTCGAAGTCGATCATCTGGCTCAGGGAAGCCATAACGCCGTTTTTCATCAGGCACTTGACCACCTCGGCGCCGGTCTTTTTCATCCGGCTGGCCAGCTCGCCCACGCTGATCTCGTCGGGGATCTGCACGGTAACGGGGGTCTTTTTAATAACCTCCAGCCGCAGGCGGCGCAGACGGTCTGCCTCCTCCTGCTTGCGCTTGTTGCTTACAAAGTTGCCGTCCCGCCGCTGCTTGCTGTTGCGGAACTTCTCCTTGCCCTGGGTCTGCTGCTGGTCCCGGCGACCGCCGCCGGTGCGGCTGTCGGCCATGTCCTGCAGCTTTTCATCGTACTTGGCAAGGTTAATGTTGGTGGCCTTGCTGGTGTCCACCACCTTGGTCTTGGGCACCCGGCTCATGGGCTGGCCGGACTGCTGGACCGGCTTCGCCTCCGGCTTTTTCTGGGCAGGCTCCGCCTTGGGAGCCGGGGCCTTGCCCTGCTCCTTCTTCGGCTCTGCCTTCTTCTCCGGGGCCGGCTCCGCCTTCTTCTCGGCAGGCTTCATCCCCTCGGCGAAGATCACCTGGATGCCCGATACCGGGTTGTGCTGGGTCAGATACTCAAAGATCAGTGACAGCTCTCTGTCCTCCAGCACCTGCATGTGGTTTTTGGGGGTCTGCGCATACTGCGTCAAAATCTCCGTGATCTGCTTGGTGGGCAGGCCGAAGTCCTTGGCCACCTCATGCACTCTGTATTTGTTCCCTATATTACCCAAATAAAGCCACCTCCATATTGTGATGCTTAGTTTACGATTACTTGCGTTCGGAGCCCTTGCCCTTTTTCACCGGGCGACTTCCCTCAAACCGGGCCCGCGCCTGGGATTTCTGACGGCTCCTGGCCGCCGCGCTGCGCTCCCTCTTGCCTGGCCGGGACGGCTTCTTCTCCCGCTCACGCCGCTCCTCTTTCTCCGGCGGCGCGGCCTTTTCCGGGGGCTTCGGCGGACGCTTTTTTCCCATGCGCACATTTTTCTCGTGGGCCAGCTGCTCCAGCTTCCGCTCCCGGGCCCGCTGGGCCTTCACAGCCATACGCTCGGCGGCGCTTCCAAAGCGCTGCGGGTCCAGCGCCGCCAGCTTTTTCGCAATGGCGTCGGCAAAGCCCATGTCCGTAATGGCTGCCATAGCGCAGCTTGTGCGCCCCAAGGCCCTTCCCAGCTCCTCCTTAGAGGCCGGAATCACCAGGCACAGGCAGCTCCCGGTATTGGCAAAGCTCATGGCCCGGCGCACGGAGCTGGCCGCCGCGTCTCCGGCCACCAGGATGATCCGCGCCTTTTTGGCCCGGGCCGCAGAGCCCACCGGCTCCTCGCCGATCTCCACCCGGCCCGCCTTGTGGGCCAGGCCGATCATAGATAAAATCTTCTCCATGCTCAGCCCTCGATCTGCGCCTGCAGCGCCTCATAAATATCCGGGCCGATGGCCGCCTCAAAGGCCCGCTCCAGGGCCCGGGACTTCCGGGCCTTTTGCAGGCACTCGGCATTGGGGCAAATGTACGCCCCCCGGCCGGACTTCTTGCCGGTAGCGTCCACGCAAATCTCCCCCTCCGGGGTTTTCACGATGCGCACCAGCGCCTTTTTATCCTTCATGGTGCGGCACCCCACACACTGCCGCTGGGGAATTTTCCGCTGCTTCTGCATGGCGTACCTCCCTTAATTTTACTGGCGAAAAAACTTTGTTTTTTCTGCCAAAAGGTTCGCAGTCTGCTGCGCGCATAATTTTTGCGCCGTGCGCAAAAATTCCACACTGGCAGACTGAGCGGTATTTTCTCTCACGCGCATGTCGCGAGAGAAAATGATCTCAATTTTTCGCGTCTGCGGACGCGAACTCTGCGAGGCTATTACTCCGCCGCTTCCTCCTCGTGATAAGAAGCGGGCTTAATGTCGATCTTGCAGCCGGTGAGCCGGGCGGCCAGACGGGCGTTCTGCCCCTCCTTGCCGATGGCCAGACTCAGCTGGTCGTCGGGAACAATGGCCCGGCAGGCCTTGCCGTCCTCCGACATGGTCACGCTGATGACATCCGCCGGAGCCAAGGCGGCGGCCACAAACTCCGCCGGATCCTCGCTAAAGGGCACAATGTCGATCTTCTCCCCGTGGAGCTCCTCCACAATGGCGTTCACCCGCTGACCCCGGGGGCCCACGCAGGCGCCGATGGGGTCCACATTCTCATCGGAGGACCACACCGCCATCTTCGTGCGGCTGCCCGCCTCCCGGGCGATGGAGCGAATTTCCACCGTACCGTCGAAAATCTCCGGCACCTCCAGCTCAAACAGCCGCTTCACCAGCCCCGGATGGGTCCGGGAAATGAGCATCTGGGGCCCCCGGGTGCCCCGGCGGACCTCCACCAGATACACCTTCAGCTTCTGGCCCTCGTAGTACTCCTCGCCGCTGACCTGCTCGCCCAGCAGCAGCACCGCATCAGAGGCGTCTGCGCCGGTGCCCAGGCGGACGGTGGCATTGCCGGTCCGGGGGTCCACCCGCACCACGGTGCCGGTGAGGATCTCATGCTGCTTGGAGTTGTACTCGTCATAGATCATGCCATGCTCGGCCTCCCGCAGGCCCTGGATGATCACCTGCTTGCCGTTTCCGGCGGCGATGCGTCCGAAGTCCACATTCTTCACCGGGAAGCGCACGGTGTCGCCCACATGGTACTTGGCGGAGATAGCCTTGGCCTCCTCGGCGGAGATCTCGGCGGCGGGGTTCTCCACCTCCTCCACCACGGTCTTTTCCACGAACATCTTCAGGTCGCGCTTTTCCTCGTTCACATCCACCACCACATTTTCCACATCCTCGTGGTCACGCTTGTAGGCGGTAACAAGGGCCTGCACGATTTTTTCCATCATAAAGTCCTGGGGGATGCCCCGCTCCTTCTCCAGCAGCGCCAGCGCGGCAAAGATCTCGTCACATTTCATAGCTGAATCTCCTGTTCTGTATTAGAAAAATCTTTAATAACAAAATTATACTATTAAAAAATAGTGTACATTAAAAAAGCCTCGCAGAGTTTGCGCCCGCAGGCGCAGAAAGATGAAGTTTTTTCGCCCGGTCAGAATACGACCCGCAGCCGCACCATAGCGACCTCGTTTTTCTCAAACCGCAGCTCCTTCGTGCCCATTTCCAGCACCACCGCGCCGCCTTCATACCCCTTCAGCACCCCGGCGAACTCCTTGCGTCCGTCGCGGTTTTGATAGGTTTTCAGCAGCACGGGACTGCCCATAAACTCCTCAAAGTCTCCGGGCCGCTTCAGCTGCCGCTCGGCCCCGGCGGAGGAAACCTCAAAGATGTAGCTGCCCTCGATGGGGTCCGCCGCATCCAGCAGGTCGCTGACCTTCCGGCTGACATTTTCGCAGTCCAGGATGTCCACGCCGCCGTCCTTATCCAGGTACAGCCGCAGATACCACTGCCCGGCCTCCCGCACATACTCCGTGTCCCAAAGCCGGCATCCGAACTCCTCCACCACGGGCGCAGCCAGCTCCGCCACGATCTCGGTCACTTTTTTCATCGAAAACCCTCGCATTTCCGCAATTTTAAGGTTTGGATTTTAGCCAACAAAAAGAGCGGACCGGGAAGTCCACTCTGCGAAACACATACCTTACTGCTTATACTATAACATATCCCGCCCTGCAATGCAAGCCTTTTTTATAAAGTAAAATAAGATAAAATGCCCCGCGCCTCTTGTTAAAGCACCGTAGGGGACGATGATCCTGTTGCGGTGCCCAAAATTTTTGCGCTGCCTTACGGCTGCCGCTTAAAATTTTGACCGCAGCCACTCGCTCCTCTCGCTTCATCCGCCACCGGCGGCGCTCGATTCTCTCCCCACATCGTCCCGCCTTACCGCCTTAACAAAAAACGAAGCGACCGAAGCCGCTTCGTTTTTTCGCTTGTTCTTATTCGCCGAAGTTGCCGTTAATCAGCTCCGTCAGGGCCTCCACAGCCTCTTTTTCATCGGAGCCGTCGGCAATGAGGGTGATGGTGGTGCCGCCCACGATGCCCAGGCTCAGAACGCCCAGCAGGCTCTTGGCGTTTACGCGGCGCTCGTCCTTTTCCACCCAGATGCCGCACTTGAACTCATTGGCCTTCTGAATGAAATAAGTAGCAGGTCTGGCGTGCAGGCCCACCTCATTGTTCACGGTGACTTCCTGTGTATACATATGCTCTTCTCCTCTGTACACTGCAAGTAGGTGAAAAAAAGATTCTCAACCACCTATAATTATACGGAAAGAGCCCGGAAATGCAATGGCAAAAACCACAAAAAAAGTGGCAAAACCTGTCCAAACCCTGTAAAAAATCTACTTTTCCCGCAAGATAAGCCCATTCCGTTTCCCGAAAATCGTTCCGTCCCCTGTAAAACTCCGTCTCTACCGGGGTGTCCTGCCTTCCTTCGCGCCCTTGCGCTCACTTCAGCTCCACCACCGTCACGCCGGCCTCGCCCTCACCGTAGCGGCCCAGGCGGAAGCTCTTGACCGCCTTGCTGCGCTTGAGTATTTCATGCACCGCCTTGCGCAGGGCCCCGGTGCCCTTGCCGTGGATAATGGTCACCGTCTCCAGCTTCGCCATCACTGCGGCGTCCAGGTAGTTTTCCACCACGCTCTCGGCCTCCAGGGTCTCGTAGCCCCTTATGTCCAGCTCCGAGGAGGCCCGCCGCTCCAGGTGCAGGGTGGGTGCGGTCCCCGCCTTGGGCACCGCCGCCTGCTTTTTCGCCTGGGGCTGACCCTCAATCAGCCGTACCTGCCCGGGCTTAGCGGTCATTTTCATCTTGCCCGCCTGCAGCACCAGGCTCCCGTCGCCGTTCACCTGCACCACCGTGGCGGCGGTGTGCACACCGGGCAGCTCCACCCGGTCTCCGGCCGCAATGGGCCGGGACGGGGTCTCCGGCTCCGGGGTCTCCTCCCGCAGATGCAGGGCCTCCTGGGCGGCGTTCATGTGCTTCCTGGCCGACACCTTTGCGTCGTTGATAGCCTGGAAATCCGCCTGCTGCTGCATTTTCCTGCGCAGCTCGTCCAGCTCCGCGAATATCTCGTCCACCTGCTGCTGGGCCTGCCGCACAATGCGGCGCGCCTCGTTTTCGCCCTTGCTCCGGGCGTTCTCCTTGGCCTTTTCCATCTGCTCCCGGAAGGTCCGGGCCTTCCGGGCATCCTCCTGGCTCTGCTGCCACAGCCGGTCCGCCTCAGCCTGGGCCTTTTCCAGCCGCTGCCGCTTCTCCTCCAGCTGGGTCAGCACATCCTCAAAGCGGATGGATTCGCTGTCCATCTGGGCCTTGGCGGCGGCAATAACCTCCTCGTCCAGGCCCAGTCGCCGGGAAATAGCAAAGGCGTTGGACTTGCCGGGAATGCCGATGAGCAGCCGGTAGGTAGGCCGCAGGGTGGCCACATCGAACTCGCAGCTGGCATTTTCCACCCCCGCCGTGGTCATGGCAAAGGTTTTCATCTCCGCGTAATGGGTGGTGGCGGCGATGAGTGACCCCTTGCTGCGCCCGTTTTGAATGATGGCAATGGCCAAGGCCGCCCCCTCCACCGGGTCGGTGCCCGCCCCCAGCTCGTCAAAGAGCAGGAGGCTGTTCTCGTCCGCCTGACGCAGAATTTCCACGGTGTTGGACATATGCGCCGAGAAGGTGGACAGGCTCTGCTCAATGCTCTGCTCATCCCCCACATCCGCCAGCACCCGGTCAAAGACCCGCAGCCTGCACCCGTCGTCGGCGGGGATCTGCAGCCCGCACTGGGCCATCAGTGTCAGCAGCCCGATGGTTTTCAGCGTCACGGTTTTGCCGCCGGTGTTGGGGCCCGTAATAACCAGGGTATCATAGGAATTGCCCAGCTCCAGGGAGATAGGCACCGCCTTGGCCTGGTCCAGCAGCGGATGCCTTGCCCGGCGCAGCACGATGCCGCCCCTCCGGGCCAAAATAGGCTTGGCTGCGTTCATCCGGTAGCTCAGCTGTCCCCTTGCAAAGATCACATCCAGATGCACCAGGATGTCGTAGTCGTAGAGAATGTTCATCATCTGGGCCGCGCACTCCCCGGAGAGGATGCGCAAAATGCGGTCGATCTCCTTCTCCTCCCGGGCCTGCAGCTCCTTCAGCTCGTTGTTGGCCTGCACCACGCCCATAGGCTCCACAAACAGCGTAGCCCCGGAGGAGGAGATGTCATGGACCAGTCCCGGGATGCTCCCCTTGCACTCGGCCTTCACCGGCACCACAAACCGCCCGTCCCGCTGGGTAATGAGGGCCTCCTGCAAAACCTTGGCATAGGAGGGAGAGGAAATGATACGCTGCAAAATCTGCCGGCCCTTGCTGGCCGCCAGGCGCATCTTGCGGCGAATGTCGGCAAGCTCCGGACTGGCGGAGTCGGCAATGGTCTCCTCGTCCAGAATCGCCCCGCGAATTTTGTCCTCTAAAAATTTGTTGGTGTGCAGGGCGGAGAACAGGTGGTCCAGCACGGTTTTCTCTCCCTGCCGGTCCCGGTCGTATTCCGCAACCCGGCGGGAGGCCGTCAGCAGGTCTGCCACATCCAAAAGCTCCCTTGTGTTCAGCACCCCGCCGTGGTCAGCCCGGTTCAGTGCCCGGGACACATCCTTCACCCCCGAAAAGCTGGGACTGCCGTAAAGCCCCAGCCGTTCCCGGGCGCTCTGGGTCTCCTCCTGAAGCCGCACAGCCTCCTCCAGCTGGCACACCGGCGAAAGTCCCCGGCACTTCTCCTTGGCCGCGTCACTCACCGCCAGGGAAGCCAGCATCTCCAAAACCACCGGCAGCTCCAGCGTCCGTATGGATTTTTCAAATAATGTATTCATAAATATTCCTCTTTTGCCCCGGAAATATAAATTTTCCTATGTAAATAAAGCCAAAATGATCCCGTAGAGTCGTCCGTCCCTACAAGCCGTTCCGTAGGGGCCGATGCCCACATCGGCCCGCCGTACCGCGCCCTCTTGTAATCCTCCGTAGGGGCGACCCTTGCGGTCGCCCGCCCATTGCACCCCTTGTAACGCTTCCGTAGGGGCGGACGCCCCTGTCCGCCCGCCGGGTTTGTACCGCATTTCTTATAATGTGTCATTGCGAGGGCGCAAGGCGCCCGTGGCAATCCGCATCCCCCGCCCCCTCGGCCCCCTTGCCTAAAGGGGGCTGTCACGGCGAAGCCGTGACTGGGGGATTCTTCACCTCACCACGCCTCTTGCAACGCTTTCGTAGGGGCGGGGTTCTCTTGCCCACCGTCGTGCCAACCGATTCCCGGCCACTGTCGCGGCCGCCAATCGGGGCACTTCCTCGAAATCGCCTCGCTGCATCCGCCACTGGCGGCGCTTCGCCGATTTCCCCGCCCGTTCTTCCGCGCCCCTTGTAACGGACGCGGGGCGATGTGGGCATCGCCCTCTACGAAATCCTATCGGTAAACACTCCGTAGGGGCCGATGCCCACATCGGCCCGCCGTACCGCGCCCTCTTGTAACCCCCCGTAGGGGCGACCCTTGCGGTCGCCCGCCCATTGCACCCCTTGTAACCCCTCCGTAGGGGCGGACGCCCCTGTCCGCCCGCCCGGGCTTGCACAAATTTCCTTGTCATCCGTAGGGGCCGATGCCTACATCGGCCCGCCGTACCGTGCCCTCTTGTAACCCTCCGTAGGGGCGACCCTTGCGGTCGCCCGCCCATTGCACCTCTTGTTGCGCTTTCGTAGGGGCCGGCGGTTGCCCACCGTCGTGCCAACCGATTCCCGGTCACTGTCGTGTCCGCCAATCGGGGCACTTCCTCGAAACCGGCTCGCTTCATCTGCCACTGGCAGCGCTTCGCCGATTTCCCCGACGGCCCGAACCGAATTTTTCCCGCACCCACGGCAGGGCACACGGGCCCTGCCCTACAAGGTGTTGCGTTATCGGGCCCTGGCGGACAGGGTCGCCCGTTCTCTCAAATAAGTATTGCCTTATAATACCCCAGCGTCCGAAAGCTCCGCTCCAGTTGCGCCGCGGCGAAGCCCTCCGCCGCCCTATCCAGCAGCTCCAAATCCTCCGGCCCCAGGGTGAAGCTATACAGCCTCCGGCTCGGTCCGTGGAGGATGTGCTCCAGCGCCGTCACGCACGCCGCCGACAGGGGAAGCTTCTCCCCGCTCCCCTCGCCGCATTTACGGCAGTGTACCACGCCCTGCACCGCATCCAGCACCGGGTCCCGGGCCGTCTCTGCCCCGCACACGGCGCAGCCGTCGCATAGCGGCTCAAACCCCGCCAAAGCCAGCAGCCGAAAGGTAAACGCCGGCTTCACCAGGGCCGGGTCCCTGCCCAAATTTCCCAGGGCGTACAGTCCGTTGAGCAGTAGCCGCAGCAGCTCCCCGGCCTCCGTTTCCTCCCCGGCCACGAATTCCGTCAGCTCCGCCAAATAGGCCGCCAGCGCAAACCGCACCAGATCCTTTTGCAGCCCCGAAAACAGCTCCTCCGGCTCCGCCGCGTCCAGGTAGTACCAGTTCCCCCGCCGGTACAGCGTCATTTCCGACCAGGCAAAGAGCTGGCAGGCCGCGGCCAGGCGGCTGTTTTTCCGCCGAGCGCCCCGGGCGATAACGGAGATCTTCCCCATTTCCGCCGTAAGCACCGTGAGGATCTTGTCCGTCTCCTTCGTGTCCGTGTCCCGCAGGATCAGCCCGTGGGTGACGGTTTTTCCTTGTTCTCCCGGCATATCTCGTCCTCCCGGGCCCGGTACAGCATATAAAACTCCGGCGCCCCCGTCTCCAAAAATAAGCTCCAATAGTCCTCCACAGCCGCCGCCTCCTTTTTGAGGTTAGCTTGCCGTAGAGCCGCCGTTTTCATCCGTGGAAAGTTCTGGCTCTTTGCCCTTCGCCGCAGCGAAAAGCCTCGCAGAGTTCGCGTCCGCAGACGCGAAAAATTGAGATCATTTTTCACCGCGACATGCGCGTGGGGAAAAATACCTCTCAGGCTGCCAGTGTGGAATTTTGCCGCTCTGCGGCAAAATTATGCGCGCAGCAGACTGCAATCCTTTTGGCATAAAATTCCGAAGGAATTTTAGCCAGCTTAATTTTCGTTGTACCCCTGGCTGCGAATGAAGTTCACATTGTCTCTCCAATTCTCCTTCACCTTCACCCAGGTCTCCATGTAAACCTTCGTGCCCATGAACTTCTCAATGTCCCGCCGGGCCAAGGAGCTGATGCGTTTGATCATCTCCCCGTTTTTGCCGATGATAATGCCCTTGTGGCTGGCCTTTTCACAGTAGATGGTCACATCCAGGTCGATAATGCCGCTGTCCCGCTCGGAAAACCGTGTCACCTCCACCGCCGTACCGTGGGGGATCTCCTTGTCCAGGCACAGCAGCATCTTCTCCCGCACCGTCTCGGCGCAGACCTGGCTGTCGGCCTGGTCGGTGGTCATGCCGTCGGGGAAAAGCTGGGGCCCCTCCTGGGCGTAGCCCGCCAGCAGGCCCATCAGCTCCTCCAGCCCGTCACCCTTTCGCGCCGAAATGGGTACGATAGCCGCGAAATCCGGGTAAACCTCGCTGTACGCGGCGATCACCGCCAGCAGCTCGTCCTTTTTGGCAACGGTGTCAATTTTATTGATGCACAAAATGCACGGCAGCTTCTCCTCCCGGATGCGCTCCAGCAGGATCTTCTCCGGCTCCCCCACATGGGCAATGGGCTCCACCAGCAGCACCGCGCACTCCACATCCGCCAGGCTCTCCCGCACCACCTTCACCATGTAGTCTCCCAGCCGGGACCGGGGCTTGTGCAGGCCCGGGGTGTCCAGCAGCACAAACTGGGTGTCCCCCCGGTTCACCACCCCGTAAATACGGTTTCTCGTGGTCTGGGGCTTATTGGATACAATGGCGATCTTCTCCCCCACCAAGGCGTTGGTCAGGCTGGACTTGCCCACATTGGGCCGTCCGCACACGGTGATCATAGCGGTTTTTGTAATGTTACTCATAGGTGATCCTCTCTTTCGAGCAATTTTTTATGTAAAATCCATCTTCACATCCGTAAACGGGACAATATTCGCCTGCCCCGCCTGGTGCTGACCGATGATTTTTTCCATCCAGATCATATCATACCACCGCCCGAATTTGTACCCGCAGGCGGTAAAGGTCCCGATTTTTTCAAATCCCAAATGGGCGTGGAAATCGGCGCTGTTGGTGCTTAAATATTCATCGTCCCCTTCCCGGGGATAGCCGATGCAGGCGTAGAGATTCAGCACACCCATAGCCCCCAGAGCCTTCTCCATGGCCTCATACAGTGCCCGGCCCAGCCCGCGCTTTCGGGCCTCCGGGTCTAAGTAAATGGTCAGCTCGCAGGCCCAGTCGTAGGCAGCCCGGCCCACGAAGGCCCCGGCGTAGGCGTACCCCGCCACGCGCCCGTCCACCTCCGCCACCAGATAGGGGTAGCGGCGCATAGTGCGCTCCATCCGCCCCCGGAACTCCTCTGGGTTCGGCACGGTGTATTCAAAGGAAATGGCCGTTTTCTCCACATAATATCCGTAAATCTCCACCAGCCGCGGCGCGTCCTCCGGCACCGCCCTGCGAATGCTCACCATTTAAATCCCTCCTTCGCTCAGCTCATCCGATAGTGCCCCACCAGGTCGTCCCGGTGCTCCAAAATGTCCTCCTCGTAAAAGAGCTGCAAGGGACTGCCGTTGTGCAGCACAAAGGCCACGCCCCTGCCGTTGCGCTTGTCCGACACAATGCCGATGTGGTTCTCGAAGATCACAATGTCCCCGCCCTGCCACTGGCCGATGTCGTAAATGTCCGTGGTCAGCGCCGTGGCGGTGTGTTGAAAAAACACCTTGAGATTCCGCACCCGCCGAAAGTCGATGTTCGCGTCCACCGGGTCAATGTTGTAGCGGTCCCCATGGGCCAAAACATCCTCATGCACCAGCTCCATCAGGTCGTACCCGGCCCCCAGCAGCCCAAAGGCCACCACATCCGTGCAGACCCCGTACCCGTCGTCCGGGTAGCCGGTGGCGTAATACTTGCTCTTGTACTTGGGCCGGGTGGCAAGATAGGCCCGGACAGACTGCAGAATATCCGTCTGGTCGTCCACTCCGTCCCCGTCCCGGTCCACTTGGCTGCTGTAAGTCTCAATGCCGAATTTCTCGTTAGTATACTTCGGATGCGGCAAATAGTTAAAGCGATACAGCACATAAATCAAAGCCAGCGCCAAAACCGCCAGAGAGCCCAGCAGAATTCCTTTCTTCTTCGTCATACCGCCGCCCTTTCTCCGCATCTTTTGTATAAAACTCCTCCGTAGGGGCGACCCTTGCGGTCGCCCGCCCATTGCACCTCTTGTTGCGCTTCCGTAGGGGCGGACGCCTCTGTCCGCCCGGGCGGGCTTGTACCGCACTCACGGCAGGGCACACGGGCTCTGCCCTACAAAATGCTCGGCTGTAGGGCGGGACCTATGTGTCCCGCCGCACACCGCACCCCTTAAATACCATGTCATTGCGAGGCCAGTGCGCACACTGGCTGTGGCAATCCGCATCCCCCGTCCCCTTGGCCCCCTTGCCTAAAGGGGGCTGTCACGGCGAAGCCGTGACTGGGGGATTCCTCACCGCATCGCACTCCTTGTAACCCCTCCGTAGGGGCCGATGCCCACATCGGCCCGCCGTACCGCACTCCTTGTAATGTGTCATTGCGAGGCCAGTGCGCACACTGGCTGTGGCAATCCGTTCCCCCGTCTTACCTTTCCAGCCCCAGCAGGGCCATGATGGCTTCCTCCCGCTCCCGCATCTGCTTTTTCATCGCCCCCTCGTCCAGGTGGTCATACCCCAGCAGATGCAGCACCGAGTGGGTCACCAGGTACGCCAGCTCCCGCCGCTTGGAGTGGCCGTACTCCTTGGCCTGGGCCGCCACCCGTTCCATGGACAGAACCATGTCCCCCAGGGGGATAAGTCCCGTCCCCGGGTCTGCGTCCTCCTCTGTGGGCAGCTCCCCCGGTCTCAGGTCAAACTCCGGGAAGCTCAGCACATCCGTGGGCCTGTCCACATTGCGCATATCCAGGTTGATCTGATAGATGCCCTCGTCCCCGGTCAAAAGCACATCAATTTCGCACGGCAAGGCCATCCCCTCCGCCGCCAGGGCCGTGCGGATGGTTCGGCGTATCAGCGCGCAGTTCCCCTCCGACGCCGCCCCGGGCACATCGGCGGTAACGGGTATATAGTGGGTCTTTCTCATTTCTTTTTCCTCTCCTCAAACCTCGCGTAGGCCTCAATGATCCGCTGCACCATAATGTGCCGCACTACATCGTTTTGGGTGAGGCGGCAAATGCCCACTCCCTCCACGCCGTCCAGCACCCGCATGGCCTCCTTCAGGCCGCTGGGCTTGTCGCTGGGCAGGTCGATCTGGGTCACATCGCCGGTGATGACCACCTTGGACCCGAAGCCCATTCTGGTCAGGAACATTTTCATCTGCTCCCGGCTGGTATTCTGGGCCTCGTCCAGAATGATAAAGCTGTCGTCCAGGGTACGCCCCCGCATATAGGCCAGGGGCGCCACCTCGATGTTGCCCTTTTCCAAATACTTCTGATAGGTCTCCGGCCCCAGCATATCAAACAGGGCGTCGTACAGGGGCCGCAGGTAGGGGTCCACCTTGCTCTGCAGATCTCCGGGCAGAAAGCCCAGCCGCTCTCCGGCCTCCACCGCCGGGCGAGTGAGGATAATACGGCTGACCTCCTTCTCCCGGAAGGCCGCCACCGCCGCCGCCACGGCCAAATAGGTCTTGCCCGTGCCCGCCGGCCCCACGCCGATGGTCACCGGGCAGGCCTGAATGGTCTTTATGTAGTCCTTCTGGCCGATGGTCTTGGGCTTAATGGGGCGGCCCTTGGCGCTGATGCACACCACATCCCTTGTCAGCTCGTCAATGCGGTCTAATTGCCCGCTGCGGCACAGGCCGATCACATAGCGCACATGCTGCTCGCCCACATTCTCCCCCCGGGAGATGAGCCGCAGCAGGGCCTCAATGGCCTTTTCCGCCAGCATAGTGTCCTCCGGCTCCCCGGTGATGATAAGCTGCTCCTCCCGGTTTACCACGGACACATGAAATTCATTTTCCAAAATGCGAATGTTTTCGTCAAAGGAGCCGAAAAGGCTGACAGCCTCCTCCATGCGCTCCAAGCTGATGCGCTGTTCCATGCGCTCCCTCCTTAGTTGCTCTCCTCCGCCTGCACCTGCACCGGCAGGCCGATCTGCTCCAGGCACTCCGCCTGCATGAGTACGATCAGATTCTCCCCCTCTGTTTTTGAGGAGAATTTCGTCTCCGTAATGCGCCCGGTGTCCCGGAGCTGCCGGCGGAGCTGCTGCACCAGAAGCGTCTCCCCCTCCTTCTGGGCCTGCTCCCGGCTGCGCCGCACCTGCTGCGGTGCATAGACCGTCACAGTCTCCCGCACCAGGGTGATGGGCAGCCGCAGTCCCCCCGGCAAGGTCAGCGGATGATAATATGTTATTTTATCACAGTTCGGGCCGCTTATGCTACCCCTGCCCCACAATTTTATTCTTTTTTTGCCAATATCCACGGATATAGCCGTCTTTTCCCGCCGCTCCCCGCTCTTTTCCGCAATGGCCAGGGGCACGGAGACGGAGAGGTCATACCAGGTCCGGGCCTCCACGGTGCCCAGGCTGTGGGTCATGTAGGTGCTGCCTTCCCGGGATTCATATACCCCCGTCACCAGCAGCTCCCCCGCCGTCACGGTGCTGCCCGCCGACACCAGGGCCTTTCCGTCCAGGGCCTGCACCCGGGTCACCAGGCCGTCCCGGGCGGACACAATGTTCCACACCCCGTCCTTTTCGGCAATTTCCGGCGGCCGCTGCCGCTCCACCACCTGCACATGGGCCACGCACCCCTTCACATTCACCGTCAGCCACGACAGGTCACCTACCTCCAGCAGCACATGGTTGCGCATATCCTCCTGGTCGATGTGCAGTCCCGGAGAGCCGATGGTGATGCCGTAGTTTTCCAGGGCCCGGAGCACCGTCTCCGTGGGTACGGTTTCATTTCCGCTGACCCGGAATTCCCATATAAAGAGGTTTCCCCCGAATAAAAGCAGCCAAAACGCCGCAAACCCCGCCAAAAGCACATACCGGGTGCGAAACCGTTCCCATAGGACCGGCGCTCCCCGCCGCCGCAGCACCGTCACCTCCGCCCCGGCCACGGCGCCGATCTCCTGCAAGGTCTCCACCTGGGGCAGCAAAAGCCACAGCCGAAAGCAAATTTCCGACTGCCAACGCAGTCCCCAAAACACCACCCCCCGGCTCCCCAACAGATTCAGCACCCGCTCCGGGCAGGCGCACTGCACCTCCGCCAAGGCGCTGCCCCGCAAAAAATGGACGGTTTTTTTATACATTTATTTCATCAGCTCCACTTGCTCAATGTGTCCCGTCAGCCGCAGCTCCGAGTCCGTCATAGCCGCCAGCTGCAAATTCTCCCCCTTGATGCGCACCGTAAGGCTCCCTCCGGACACGGCCACCTCCTCCGTGCTGTAAGCGATGACGCCCCGGTGCCCGGCCATATAGAGCTGCCTGTCTCCGTACAGCTCCACCTGCGGCACCCCCGCTGCCACCTCTGGCGGCAGATCCAGCCGCTCCACCGCCTCCTGCCCCACCTGGGAGATTTTCCGCCTCTGCATACCCCAACCTCCTGCATTTTATAACTGTCCTTGCCAAGCCGGTGCGCACACCGGCCGTGGCAACCCGCATCTCCCGTCCCCTCGGCCCCCTTGCCTAAAGGGGGCTGGCACGGCGAAGCCGTGACTGGGGGATTCCTCACCTCACCGCACCTCTTGTAACGCTTTCGTAGGGGCGGGGTTCTCTTGCCCACCGTCGTGCCAACCGATTCCCGGCCACTATCGCGGCCGCCAATCGGGGCACTTCCTCGAAATCACCTCGCTGCATCCGCCACTGGCGGCGCTTCGCCGATTTCCCCGCCCGTTCTTCCGCGTCCCTTGTAACGGACGCGGGGCGATGTGGGCATCGCCCCCTACGAAATCCTATCGGTAAACCCTCCGTAGGGGCCGATGCCTACATCGGCCCACCCCACCGCACTACTTGTAATGTGTCATTGCGAAGCCAGTGCGCACACTGGCTGTGGCAATCCGTACCCCGTCCCATTCGTAGGCCCGGACGACTCTATCCGCCCGCACGCCTGCACCGTTCCGCTTGCAAATCCTATGCCCCGGGAATAGAAAACTTGCCTGTCCGGGGATAGACAAACCGAAACCAGGCAAGCCCCGCGGCCCCGGCGCATAGAGTGATGCCGAAGGGGGCGAGGCCGTGACAAGACGAAAACTGTGGGCTCTGATTTTGGTGTCCGTCATGGTGCTGCTGCTGTGGCGCAGTGCCGTGGCGGCGGAGGCGGTGCGGCGGGGACTGACCCTTTGCGCCCGGTCGGTGATTCCGGCGCTGTTTCCCTATTTTGTGGTGTCGGGACTGTTCATTTCTTTGGGCTTTGCCGACGGGGTAGGGCGGCGGCTGGAGCCGCTTACCCGGCGGCTTTTCGGGGTGGGCGGGGCCGGAGCCTCGGCTTTTTTCCTGGGTCTTTTGGGCGGCTACCCGGTGGGTGGGCGCACGGTGGGCCAGCTCTATCGGGCGGGCCGACTCTCCAAAGACGAGGCGGAGCGGCTGCTGGCCTTTTGCAACAATGCAGGACCCTCATTCATTTTGGGCGTCGTGGGGGTGGGCTGCTTCGGGAGCCTGCGCACGGGGATTTACCTCTATCTCGTCCATGCCTTTTCGGCGGTTTTGGTGGGAATTTTATTCAGAAAAAAAGCCCCGGTATCGGGGCAAAAAGTCAGGCATTCCGCGGCTTTTGAGCCCATAGCGGCCTTTGTGCGCGCCGTGGGGGAGGCGGCGAAGGGGATGGTGCAGCTGTGCGGCTTCGTGGTGTTTTTCCTTGTTATTTTAGCCCTGATCACGGACCTGACCGGGCTAAACCACCCGGTCCTTTTGGGCCTGGCGGAGCTGACCACCGGAGTCACCGCCTTGGAGGGAAGGCCGGGGGATCTTGTGTGGGCGGCGGCGCTTCTGGGCTGGGGCGGGCTGTCCGTCCACGGACAGACGGCGGCGGTGCTCAGCGACACGGACCTGGGCCTGGGCCGGTACTTTCTTGGAAAAATCTTGCAGGCGATCTTCTCCGCCGGGGTGGTGACTTTTGGGGAGATTTGGTGAAGCATCGGTGCCGTTTCGGTGACGAAAACCCTGCCGTAACGGCTACGGAACGATGCAGAAAAGCCCGTGGAGCAGGCAGCAGGTGAAAAGTCCCCAAAAAAGGGATAGGAGCATCCCCACCAGGGTCCACTTTTTGCTGCCGGTTTCTCGCAGCAGGGTCAGGCAGGTGGTGCCGCAGGGCAGGTGGAAAAGACACAGCACCGCCGCGCACACCGCCGTCTGCCACGACCAGCCGTGGGAAAGGAGGACAGCCCCCAGCCGGAGGGTATCCACCTCCGCCATGACGGAGGTGGAGAGGTAGCCCATGGCCAAAATAGGGAGCATGATCTCGTTGGCGGGAAAGGCCAGGAGGAAGGCCAGCAGCACCATACCGTCCAGGCCCATGAGACCCCCCAGGGGCTGAAGGAAATCGGCCAGGACGGTGAGCAGAGGCCGGCCCGATACGGTGAGATGGGCCAGCACCCAAATCAGCGCCCCGGCAGGCACGGCCACCGTCACCGCCCGGCCCAGGACGAAAAGGGTCCGATCCAGCAGGGAGCGGACCAGGACCCGCCCCACCTGAGGCAGGCGGTAGGGGGGCAGCTCCAGAGAGAAGGAGGAGATCTCACCCCGCAGGAGGGTGCGGGAGAGGAGCTTGGAGGAAAGGAGGGTCACGAGCACAGAAAAAACAATGATGGCCAGAAACAGGCCCGCTCCCAAAAGCCGACGAAGGGGCCCGGCGGTATTTCCCAGGAAAAACAGGGTCAGCAAGGTCACCAGGGTGGGAAAGCGGCCATTGCAGGGCACGAGGGAATTGGTGAGCTGGGCCGTGAGCCGCTCCCGGGGAGAGTCGATGATGCGGCAGCCGGTGACGCCGCAGGCGTTGCAGCCGAAGCCCATGCACATGGTTAGGCTCTGGCGTCCGTGGCCTCCGCAGCGGCAGAAAAGACCGTCTAAATTAAAGGCAACCCTTGGCAGATACCCGGCATCCTCCAAAAGGGTAAACAGAGGGAAAAAGATAGCCATGGGCGGCAGCATCACCGCCACCACCCAGGCGGTGGTGCGGTAGACCCCGTCGCACAGAAGGCCCCGGAGCCACTCCGGCGCGCCCAGGGCGGAGAGGCCCCGGCCCAAGGGCTCCAAAAGGGAAAAGAGCGTCTTCTGCAAAAAGGCAGAGGGGGCGGCGGCTCCCCAAATAGTGAGATAGAACACGGCTCCCAGCAAAAGAAGCATGGCGGGGATGCCCACCAGGCGGCCCGTAAAGAGCCTATCCAGGCGGCGGTCCAGCCGGTGGGGCGGCTTGCGCCAGCGCTGGCAGGCGGCGGCCACGGCTTCGGCCCGGCGGACCCGGGCGGCGGTGACGGCATCCCGGAGAGGGCGGCCCGTGAGAGAGCCTAAGGTCTCCCGGGCCCGGGCCAGAGCGGACTCCTCCTCGGGCCGGGGCGACACCTCCTCGCACAGCAGCAAAAGGCCCCGGTGCCGGGGACAGGGGAGTTTGGAGAGGGCGGCTTCAACAGGCTCGGGGTAGACGATACGCCAGGAGTCCGGAGTCTCCGGCCGGGCGGCCTCTTCCACAAGGGCGGCGGCCAGGGCGGAAAGACCCCGGCCGCTGCGGGCGGCGGTGCCGATGACCGGGCAGTTGAGCCGTTGAGACAGGGCGGAGAGGTCTGTCTCTACCCCCTCCTTTTCCGCTTCGTCCAGAAGATTCACGCACAGGACCAAGCGGGGCGTGATCTGCCGAATTTGCAGCACCAGGCTCAGGTTCCGGGCCAGGCAGGTGGCATCGGCCACGGCCACGGTCACATCCGCCGCCCCGGAGAGGAGATAGTCCCGGGCTATCTCCTCCTCCGGGGAGTCGGCGCTGAGGGAATAGGTGCCGGGCAGGTCCACCAGGCGCACGGCGGTGTCTCCGACCCGAAAGCCCCCCTCCGCCGAGGCAACGGTCTTTCCGGGCCAGTTGCCGGTGTGCTGGTGCAGACCCGTGAGGGCGTTGAACACCGTGGATTTGCCCACATTGGGGTTTCCCGCCAGGGCGGCTGTGATTTCTTTCATGTGCGCTCCCCCTTGCCCCATTGATTTTCCACCCATTGTATGCCGGGGAGGTGGATGAAGTGTCTATTTAAGCGGGGGGGTGCATATACTGCTGCGTGCTGCAAAGCAGCCGGGAGGAGGATGAACATTGAAAATTCATGTGGTGAAAAAGGGAGAGACGGTTTTATCCATTGCCCGACAGTACGGCGTGTCCCCCGGGCTGCTGCAAAGGCAGAACCAGGTGCCGCCGGACGGGGCCCTGGTGCCGGGGCAGACCCTGGTGGTGCAGGAGGCAGAAAAGACCCACACCGTCCGGCCGGGGGACACGGTTTGGTCCATCGCAAGGCGGTATGGCATCACGGTACGGGCACTCTATCAGAACAACATCTTCTTACAGGGACAGGGGCGACTGCAGCCGGGGGAGGAGCTGGTGATCTCCTACCGGGCGGAGGGCAAGGCCGGGCCCCTGGGGGTGAACGGGTACGCCTACCCCTTCATAAACGGCGACCTGCTGCGCCAGGAGCTGCCGTACCTGACCTATGTGACCCCCTTTACCTACGGCATCGGGCCGGAGGGGGAGCCGGTACCCCTGCGGGATGAGGGGATTCTGGCGGCGGCGGGGCAGTACGGCGTGCTGCCGTGGATGCATCTGTCGTCCCTGACGGAGGAGGGGTGGTTTTCGTCCAGCCGGGCAGAGGTGCTGCTGAAGAGCAGCCACCGGCAGGAGGCGCTGCTGGAGCAAATTAAGGAGATTTTGAAGGAAAAGGGCTACGGCGGCGTAGATGTGGACTTTGAATACCTGCAGCCGGGGCTGGCAGGGGCCTACACAGCCTTTATAGAGCGGCTGCGGCAGGAGCTGAACAAGCTGGGCTACACGGTGCAGGTGGCCCTGGCCCCGAAAGTCTCCCGGGGGCAAAAGGGGCTTTTGTACGAGAGCCACGACTACGCGGCCCTGGGCCGGGCTGCCAACGGGGCGCTGCTGATGACCTATGAATGGGGCTACAGCGCCGGGCCGCCTATGGCCGTGGCCCCCCTGGACAAGGTGCGGCAGGTGGTGGACTATGCGCTGGGAGAAATCGAGGCAAAGAAGCTGTTTTTAGGGGTGCCGGTGTACGGGTATGACTGGCCGCTGCCGTATAGGCAGGGAGCGACCCGGGGTGTATCCGTCGCGCCCCAGGAGGCCCTGGACCTGGCACGGCGGCAGGGGGCGGAGATCCAATTCGACGAGACGGCCCAGGCACCGTGGTTTCGCTACACGGCGGCAGACGGGCGGGCGCATGAGGTGTGGTTTGAGGATGCCCGGAGCAGCTATGCAAAGTTCCGTTTGGCGGCGGAGAAGGGCTTGCAGGGTGTGGGCCTATGGAACCTGATGCGCCCGGCGGTGCAGACCTATTTGGTGCTGCACGGGGGATTTGAGATCGAGGAGGTGCGGTGAGGAATTCAGTCCCCTACGGAGGCGCAACAAGGAGTGCGGGGGAGCGGGACGATGTGGGCATCGTCCCCTACGGGCACATAACAAGAGGTGCGGGGAAGGAATCCCCCAGTCACGGCTGCGCCGTGCCAGCCCCCTTTAGGCAAGGGGGCCGAGGGGACGGGGGACGGATTGCCACGGGCGCAAAGCGCCCTCGCAATGACAGGGGGTTTTACATGGGGTGCGGTACAGGGATACAAAAACAGGTGAGCCGATTTACTCACCTGTTTTTTATCATGTTCTTTTTTAAGGCAATTCCGCATAATTGGACAAGAGCGATTTGTGAGTAAATTTTGCGACCTGATAAGGTGCGGTGTTGCCTTAATAATCCACCTTCATCAGGCACAGGCCCTCCGGGGGGGCGGTGGGGCCGGCGAGCTTGCGGTCTTTACTATCCAATATTTCCCGGACATAGGCCGGCTCCCAGCGGCCACGGCCCACCTCCAACAGGGTACCCACCAGGATGCGGACCATATTCTGCAAAAAGCCGGTGCCGTGGAAAGTGAAAAGGATGCGGTCCTTGCGCTCCTCGATTTGAATGGTGTCCACCAGGCGGACGGTGGATTTTTTCATCCGGGGGTTGCCGCAGAAGGCCCGGAAATCGTGCTCACCCCGGAGAATTTCCGCCGCCTGGCGCATTTTTTCTATATCCGGGGAGAAGTCCAGCAGGGTGACATATTTGCGGTCGAACACGGGCTTTACGGGGCCGGTGAAGCAGGTGTAGCGATAGGTCTTGCCCAGGGCGTTATAGCGGGCGTGAAAGCGGTCGGACGCCTCCTTCACCTCCCGGACGGCGATGGAGTCCGGGAGATAGCGATTCATATAATCCCGAATCTCCTCCGGGGACCGGCGCACATCCAGGCGGACGCTGGCCACCATAGCCCGGGCGTGGACCCCGGCATCGGTGCGCCCGGCGCCGATGAGGTCCACCGGGTGACCCTGGAGACGCTCCAGGACGGTTTCCAATTTTCCCTGTATGGTTTCTTTATCCGGCTGGTGCTCCCAGCCGAAAAAGCGGGTGCCGTCGTAGGCCAGTGTTAATTTATAATTTTTCTCCATAAAATGCCCCTCCGTTTCTACTATAATCATAGCAGAAACGGAGGGGCTTGAACAGTCTTATTTTATTACAGCCAGCCCATGAGCTTTACAAAGCTCCACAGGAGCTTGCAGCCGTAGAAGATAATCACCGCGCCGCAGACCTTATTGATGATATTGAGAACTTTCTCATTGAACTTGCTGCCCAGCAGGGACACCACCGTGGAAAGGGTCAAAAACCACAGGATCGAGGCGCTGCCGAAGCCGAAGATGAAGGGCAGATCGCCCCCGACCGGGAGGGTGGCCCGGAAGGCGCCCAGCATCATGGTGCCGTCGATCAGGGCCTGGGGATTCATCCAGGTGACCACGAAGGCGGTGGTGAACAGCTTCCAAATGGGGATATTCACATCCTTGCCGCCCTCTAAGCTGGCCTTGGCTCGGAGGAGGCCGACACCGATATAGATGACGATGAGGCTGCCCAGGCCCAGGATGACCTTTTGCAGCCACGGCACCGCCTGCATCAGCGCTCCCGCGCCCAAAAAGCACGCAACGCCCAGGGACACATCCCACAAAATAACGATGAGGGCCGTGATATACACCCGGCTGCGCTTTTGGGTCAGGGCGGAGTTGATAACAAACAGATTTTGCAGGCCGATGGGGGCCACATACGCAAGGCCCATGGTGAGGCCCTGGAGATAGATGTGCATAATTTCCTATTTACTCCTCTTTTCTTACTTGGTATAATCAGTATAGAGCATTTCGGGAAAAATGCAAGAGAGCAGATTATCCTGTGTAGGTAAGGAGGAGCTTACTTATGGGTCACTATGACTGTCCCTGCATGGAAAAATGCCCCCTGCAGCACGCTATGCTGCTCATTGGCGGCAAGTGGAAGGTGCAGATCCTCTGCGCGGTGTGCAATGCCGGCTCCATCCGCTACAACGCCCTGCGGGGAAAGCTGGACGGGGTGAGCAACACGGTGCTGTCGTCGGCTCTGAAGGAGCTGGAGCGGGACGGACTTATCCAGCGGCAGGAGTTTTTGGAGGTGCCGGTGCGGGTGGAATACCGCCCCACGGAGCGGTGCCGGACGCTGCTGCCCATCCTGGAGGCCCTGTCGGACTGGGCGGAAGAGGACATGAAGTGAGGTGGCAAAATGGCGGATTTGCAGACGGATGTGCGCTATATAAAGGGCATCGGCGAGGCCCGGGCCAAGGCCCTGTCTAAGCTGGGCATTGGGACGCTCCAAGACCTGATCGGCTATTTCCCCCGGCGGTACGAGGACCGGACCATGACCCGGGCCATCCGGGAGCTGGAGCTTGGGGAGACGGTGTGCGTCCGGGCTATGATCGCAAATGACCCCGTGGCCAGCCGCATTTCCGGCGGACGCACGGTGGTGAAGGCCCGGGCCGTGGATGACAGCGGCGCCCTGGACCTGACCTTTTTTAACCAGGAGTACCGAAAAAACAGCCTGCACCGGGGCGAGACCTATATTTTCTGCGGCAAGGTGGAGGGGAATCTGCTGGCTCGGCGGATGATCAACCCCATTGTGGAGCAGGAGGGGCAGCAGGTGCTTACAGGGCATATTGTGCCCATTTATCCCCTCACCGCCGGGGTGAGCCAAAATCTTCTGTACAAGGCCGTGGGCCAGGGGCTGACCGAGTGCCGCCATCTGCTGGCAGACTGCCTGCCGGACGCGGTGCGGCAAGAACATCAGCTGTGCCACAGCGGATACGCCTATGAGAACATCCACTTTCCGGCGGACGCGGAGGCTCTGACTCTGGCCCGGCGGCGAATGGTGTTTGAGGAGCTGTTTATCCTCTCCTGCGGGCTGCAGATGCTCCGCTCCCGGCGCACGGATGTGGCGGGGCCTGCCTGCAAGGCGGCAGACATGGAGGAATTTTACCGGGCCCTCCCCTTCCCCCTTACGAAGGCCCAGCGCAGAGCCATTACGGAGGCGGTGACGGACATGGAATCCGGGCGGCCCATGAATCGGCTGTGCCAGGGAGATGTGGGCAGCGGCAAGACCATGGTGGCGGCGGGGTGCGTGTGGTTCGCCGCCCAAAGCGGATGGCAGTCGGCCCTGATGGCCCCTACGGAAATTCTGGCCCGGCAGCACTACGAGAATCTCGCGCCGCTATTTGAAAAATTCGGACTCCGGTGCGCCCTGCTTACCGGGTCCACCAAGGCCAGGGAGCGGCGGGATATTTTGGAAAATCTGACCCTGGGGAGCATTGATCTGTGCATCGGCACCCACGCCCTGCTGACGGAGGATGTGTCTTACGCCCGGCTGGGACTGGTGATTACCGACGAGCAGCACCGCTTCGGGGTGAACCAGCGGGCGGCCCTGGGGCAGAAGGCGGAAAATCCCCACATGCTGGTGCTGTCCGCCACGCCCATTCCAAGGACGCTGGCGCTGATCATCTACGGCGATTTGGATGTGTCGGTGATGAACGAGCTGCCCCCGGGGCGGCAAAAGGTGGACACCTTCGCCGTGGGCGAGAGCTACCGGCAGCGGGTGAACCAATTCATCCGCAAGCAGGTGGAGGCGGGGCATCAGGTATTCATCGTATGCCCGCTGGTGGGCCAGGAGGACCACATCCCCGACGAGCGCAAGGCCGCCGCAGCCTACGCCAAAAAGCTGCGGGAGGAGGTATTCCCGGATTTGCGGGTGTGTCTGCTCCACGGGAAGATGAAGGCCAAGGAAAAGGAAAAGGTCATGGAGGACTTTGCCGCCGGAAACGGGGACATTTTGGTGGCCACCACGGTGGTGGAGGTGGGCGTGGATGTACCCAACGCCACCTGCATGGTGGTGGAAAACGCCGAGCGCTTCGGTCTTTCGCAGCTGCACCAGCTCCGGGGCCGGGTGGGCCGGGGACAGGCGAAAAGCTACTGCATTTTGCTCTCGGAGCACCCGTCGGAGGAGACGAAGCGGCGGCTGAAGGTGATGACCAAGACCAACGACGGCTTTGAAATTTCCCGGGAGGACCTGGCCCTCCGTGGGCCCGGCGACTTCTTCGGCCAAAGGCAGCACGGGCTGCCGACGCTGAAAATTGCCGACCTCAGCTGCGACATGGCGCTATTGGACGAGGCCCAGCAGGCGGCAAAGGGCTGGATGGCCCAGGACCCTGGGCTGGAAAAGCCTGAGAGCGGGGCGCTGCGGGCAAGGATCGAGACGCTGTTCGCGGTGAAGGCGGAGGGATTAAACTGAATCTGACGAAAAAACTTCGTTTTTTCTGCCAAAGAGATTGCAGTCTGCGGACGCGAACTCTGCGAGGCTTTGGGAGTATACTGAAAAATGCACGAAAGGAGGGGGCTCCGTGACCAAGGACGAATTGCGGGAGAAGGCCAATGACCTGCCGCTGGCGCCGGGGGTCTATCTGATGATGGACAGCGGCGGGCAGGTGATTTATGTGGGCAAGGCCAAGAAGCTGAAAAACCGGGTGAGCCAATATTTTCAGGACACCGCCTCCCACAACAGCAAAACGAAAATGATGGTGTCCCAGGTGGACCGGTTCGACACCATTTTGGTGCGGTCGGAGTTTGAGGCCCTGGTGCTGGAAAACTCGCTGATCAAGCGCCATATGCCCCGGTTTAACATCCTCCTAAAGGACGACAAGGGCTACCCCTTTGTGCGCCTGGACAAGGGGGCGGCGTACCCCCGGTTTAGTCTGGTGAGCCGGGCGGAGGAGGACGGGGCCCGGTACTTCGGGCCCTTTGGCGGGCGGCGGGAGACCAGGCTCGCCATTGAGGCGGTGTGCGGGGCGCTGAAGCTCCCCACCTGCAGCCGGAAATTCCCCCGGGACATCGGAAAAGAGCGGCCCTGCCTGAATCTGCACATCGGAAAATGCGACGGCTTCTGCCGCCCGGAGGGGCCGGGACAGGCGGAGTATCAGCGGCGCACGGAGCAGGCGGCGCGTATTTTCAGCGGCCACTACCGGGCCCTGACCCGGGAGATGGAGCAGGAGATGGCCCAGGCGGCGGAGGAGCTGGACTTTGAACGGGCCGCCGCCCTGCGGGACCGCATTCGGGCGGTGAGCGTGCTGGGCAAGACCCAGGGGGTCATTGCCGGGGTGTGCGCCGACACGGATGTATGGGGTCTGTACCGGGGCCAGGTGCGCTGGGGCTTCGGCGTGCTGCACCTGGAGGAGGGAAACCTCCTGGGCCGGGAGGTAAAGGTCCTCTCCGCCGGAGCCGAGGAGGACGAGGGGGAGACCCTCTCCGCCGTGCTGCGGCAATATTACGCGGGCCGGGGCGCGGCACCGAAGGAGATCTGCGTGGCGGCCCTGCCGGAGGACGCGGAGGCCCTGGAGGAGCTGCTGAGCCGGGACTGCGGTCACCGGGTGCGGCTGCGGGTGCCCCAGCGGGGCCAGCGGGCGGAGCTGCTGCGCATGGCCCAAAGCAACGCCCGGGAGGAGACGGAGCGCATTACCTCCGAGGCGGAGCGGGTGAGCAAGACCCTGGAGCAGCTGGGCGCTCTGGCGGGGCTTTCCGCCGGGCCCCACCGCATAGAGGCCTACGACATTTCCAACACCGGAAGCGCCGACATGGTGGCCTCTATGGTGGTTTTTCAGGACGGCAGGCCCCTGAAGCGGGACTATCGGAAATTTCAGGTGAAAACCCTGGATCACCCGGACGACTACGGGGCCATGGAGGAAATTTTGGGGCGGCGGCTCCAGCGATATTTGGACGGGGATGAGAAATTCAGCCCGCTGCCGGACCTTATTTTAATGGACGGCGGCCAGCAGCACGCCGCCGTGGCGGAGCGGGCCTTGGCGGAAAAGGCGCTTTCCGTGCCGGTTTTGGGCATGGTGAAGGACGACAGGCACCGGACCCGGGCGCTGATGACGGCCCGGGGGCAGGAGCTGGGCATACAGCAGAGCCCGCCGCTTTTCGCCCTGGTGGGACAGGTGCAGGAGGAGGTCCACCGCTTTGCCATCACCTACCACCGGAAAAAGCACAGCCGCAGCGCCATACGCTCCCGGCTGGAGGGCATACCCGGGCTGGGGGAGGTGCGGCGAAAGAAACTGCTGCAGCAATTCGGCACGGTGAAGGCCGTGATGCAGGCGGAGCTGCCGGAGCTGGAGGCGGCGCTGCCCAAGGCCGTGGCCCTGGCGGTGTATGAGCGGTTTCACGGGGCAGAGGATAAGTGAATTTTTGCGCGAAAAATGACCGCCGGGGGGCGGTCATTTGGGGCTGTCGAAAAACCCTCCGGGTTTTTCCGACAAAAGGCTTGCGGTCTGCTGCGCGCATAATTTGCCCGTCTATGACGGACAAATTCCACACTGGCAGCCCGAGAGGTATTTTCTCTCACGCACATGTCGCGAGAGAAAATGATTTCATTTCTTTGCCGCCTGCGGGCGGCAAACTCTGCGAGGCTTTTTGACACACTGAAATGACCGCCGGGGGCGGTCATTTTTTTGGTAGGTTAGGGGGTACGGATTGCCACAACCAGTGACATCGGTCACTGGTTTCGCAATGACAGGTTTTTTGCAAGGGGTGCGGTGGGGCGTTATTTCTCCTCCTTGGGCAGGACCAAATTCAGGAACACGGCCATGAGGGTGGCGATGACCACCGGGGACTTGCCGAAGATGGTGGTGACGGCCTCGGGGAACTGGGCCAGGGCGGCGGAGGCCTGGGAGATGCCCACGCCCAGGGCCGCAGACAGGCCCACGATGGTGGTATTGCGGGCGGTGATGCCCTCGGCGGCGATGAGCTTCATGCCGGTCATGGCAATGGTGGAGAACACCGCCACGGTGGCGCCCCCCAAAACGCACTGGGGAATGGTGGTGAGCGCGGCGGAGAATTTCGGCACCACGCCCGCCAGAAGGAGGAAGGCACCTGTGAGGGCAAAAACCCAGCGGTTGACCACCTTATTGGTGGCCACGATGCCCACATTCTGGGAATAGGTCGCCGTGGGCAGGCCGCCCAGCAGGGCCGTTATAACATTGGATACACCATAGGCCACGATGCCCCCCTGAAGCTCCCGGGTGGTGGGCTCCCGGTCCATGCCGCCCACGGTGGTGGCGGTGAAGTCACCGATGGCCTGAATGGAATTGATGGCAAACAGCAATCCCAGGGCCACACAGCCGGAGAGCTCGAAGGTCACACCGAAGGGCACGGGACGGGGCAGGGAGAACCAGCCGGCCCCGGCGACACCGGAGAGATTCACCATCCCGGCCGCAAACGCCACGGCGTACCCGGCCAGGATGCCCAGAAGAATGGAGGCCAGCTTGCAGATGCCCCGGCCATGATTGGTCAGCAGCATCACCACCGCCAGGGTGAAGGCGGCGATGGCCCAGTTTTGCCAGGAGCCGTAAACCAGGGCCTCGGTGAGACCCCGCTCCTCCACCACGGACTGATAGGTGTTGCCGGCGCCGCCGGCCATATAGTTAATGGCGGTGGGATAGAGGGACAGGCCGATGGTAAAGACCACGGTGCCGGTGATGACAGGCGGGAAAAGCCTGCGGATAGGCTTTATGAAAAGGCCCACCAGGGTGGCGATGACGCCGCCCACCAGCATGGCCCCGGCCACCGCCGCCATGCCGCCCCTTCCGGTGGCAATGGCCTGCATACTGGGCAGGTACGCAAAGCTGACACCGAATATCACCGGCAGCCCCGAGCCGAAGCGGCCCCCGATAGGGAAAAGCTGTAGGAGCGTTGTAACGGCAGACAGCACCAGAGACGCCTGGATCAGCAGCACCTGCTCCCTGTGGGTGAGGGCGGCGGCGTGGGCGATGATAATGGCCGGGGTGACGCAGCCTACGATCATGGCAACCAAATGCTGCAGGGCCATGGAGACGGTGAGGCCCACAGGCGGCAGGCCCCGATATCGGAACAGTGCCTGGGGATCGGCGGTAAACTTTCGCATGGTGTAAACTCCTTTGCAGGATTTTGCAGGGTTGTGGATAGTTTATATTATAAAAGAAGTATAACACATTTTTAACGGGTAAAACAAGGTTTTGCCATAAAGAAACGCCCCCGGGTCTATGCCGGAGGGCGCTTCCTTGTCGATTTTTCTTCTCAGTTTTCGGGATTGTCCCGCAGGTATTGCAGGCGCTTCCAGGCCCGGCGGGCTACCAGAAAGCCGCCGATGGCCAGGACGGCGCAGAGGAGGCCCAGAAGGATCATCCACCAACGGAAGGCCGGCACCTCACACAGGTAGGCAAAAATCCGGTAGGCCAGCAGCACCGACACGATGCCCGCAAGGAGCAGGCCCACCAAAAGGTCGGTGTGGGTACAGGTATCGATGCGTTTCATGGGGCGTCCTCCTTTGTCTTGGTGCGTCCATTATAGCAAAGGGAGAAATTGGCTGTCAATAGGGGGAATCAGCCCTTTTTGCGGTAGAGAAAGGCCACGGTCAGGCCCAGGGTCAGGACCATGTCCAGAACGGAAACGCTGGTCACATTTTCCAGGAAGCTGGATTTGAAGATGTCTGAGAAGGTCATAATGGTTTCTCCTTTTTTATTTTTTGGGGGGACGGGGTGCGGGGAAAGAATCCCCCAGTCACGGCTTTGCCGTGCCAGCCCCCTTTAGGCAAGGGGGCCGAGGGGACGGGGGATGCGGATGTCCCTGTTGCGGTGCCCAAAATTTCTGCGCTGCCTTACGGCGGACGCTGGAAATTTTGACCGCGGCCACTCGCTCACCTCGCTTCTTCTGCCACTGGCAGCGCTCAGTTCGCTCCCCACGGCCAGTTTGCGAACTGGCCTCGCAATGACACGGTTTTTGCGCGGAGAAGGCCCAGGCCGCAGGGGCGTTTTCGCAAATGCTGGGGGGTAAAAAAGAAAAGAACGCACGAATGTGCGTTCTTTTCTTTTTGGAGAGAGGAAGAAAGAGTCTTGCAACAAAGCAGTTCTCTGTGTCAGCAATCAGTTGGCATGGGCGTGAGCTTGGTGCTGCTCCTCACGCTTTTCCTCGGCCAGCATTGCCTTGGCGGTGAACCAGGTGCTGATAGCGCCGAAGATCAGGGTGACATAGCCGCTGGCTTGGCGAATTTCCGCGTCGGCGGCGGTCAGCAGGAAGGCGGACGCCACCATCATCATCAGCGCAACAACAGCGGCAAGCAGATAGATTTGAATGTTTTTCATGGTAGGTTCCTCCTTAAAGATTTTGCCAAATTTAGGTCTTGCGGTTTCTATGGTCATATAGTAGAATAAATAACAAGAAAAGTAAAGCTACGGTTTATTACACCGTATATTAGAACTACTTACAGCTAAAAAGGAGGCGATCGTAATGGAAACGGCAAGATGTCGGGCGGTGCTGGCGGCAGCGGAAACAGGCAGCTTTTCCAGGGCGGCGGAGGTGCTGCGCTACACACCGTCGGGGGTAAACCAACTGGTCACGGCCCTGGAAAGCGAGCTGGGCTTTGCCCTATTCCGGCGCAACACCAAGGGCGTGGCTCTCACGGAAAACGGTGAGCTTCTGCTGCCCACCATTCGGGAATTTCTGCGCCAGGAGGACCGGATATTCGAGCTTTCCACGGAGATAAACGGCCTGCTCGTAGGCAGCGTCACCATCGCCGCCTATTCCAGCATCGCCACCCACTGGCTGCCGGAGGTGATCCGGGTCTTTCAGCAGGATTTCCCCCATGTGAACATACGGCTCATGGAGGGCATCTGGCAGGAGGTTTCCGGGTGGCTGGACGAGCGCACGGCAGACATCGGGTTTTTCAGCTACCAGGAGGGGATGCCCTACGAGTGGATCCCCCTGGCCGAGGACCCCATGCTGGCCCTGCTGCCGCCGGACCACCCCCTGGCCGGGGAGGCGGCCTACCCGCTGATAAACTGCCAGGAGGACCCCTTCATCATGCCCGCTCTGGGCTGCGACGATGATGTGGAGGCCCTGTTTCGGCGCAACGGCATTAAGCCCCGGATCCACTTTACCACTTTGGAGAGCTTTTCGGCCATGTCTATGGTGGAGCAGGGCCTGGGCATCTGCGTGATGAATCGGCTCATTACGGAAAAGTACATCTGCAATGTGGTAAAGCTGCCTCTGGACCCCCCTGCGCAGATCACCATGGGCGTGGCCCTGCACTCTAAAGTCGATGTGTCCCCGGCGGTGAAGATGTTCCTGAAATATGCCGTGCGGATGCTGACTAAAAAAGAAAAATAAGACGGCCACGGAGCAAGGGCCAGCGGGGCGAAAGCCAGCGGGGCAAAAAGCCAGCGGGGCAAAAAGCCAGCGGGGCAAAAAGTCTTTTCGGCAAAAGGATTGCCGCCTGCGGGCGGCAATCTCTGCGAGGCTTTTTAGGCACGCAAAAAGGGACACGCCGGAGCGTGTCCCTTTTTTGCGTACTATTTGCAAGCCTAAGGCTTACTTGTCATACATCTCAATGAGCTTGAGCAGGTGATCGTAACGAGCCTTGGCCTCGTCCTCGTTGCGCTGGAAGAGCACACCGGCACGATCCGGGAACTCGCGGGTCAGGCGGGAGTAGCGAGCCTCGTTCATCAGGAACTCCTGATAGCCGCCGGCGGGCGCCTTGGAATCCATGGAGAAGCGCTGGCCTGCCGGAGCAGCGGGATTGAAGCGGAACAGGTTCCAGTAGCCGCAATCCACAGCCTTCTTCATTTCCTTCTGGCAGTTCATCATGCCGCCCTTGATGGAGTGCATCTCGCAGGGGCTGTAGCCGATGATCAGGGACGGGCCGTGATAGGCCTCGGCCTCGCTGATGGCCTTGATGGTCTGGGCGGGGTTGGCACCCATAGCTACCTGGGCCACATACACATAGCCGTACTGCATGGCGATCTCGGCAAGGCTCTTCTTCTTCACTTCCTTACCGGCTGCGGCAAACTGGCAGACCTGGCCAATGTTGGAGGCCTTGGAAGCCTGACCGCCGGTGTTGGAATAGACCTCGGTATCGAAGACGAAGATGTTCACATCCTGCTTGGAGGCGATGACATGATCCAGTCCGCCGTAGCCGATGTCGTAGGCCCAGCCGTCGCCGCCGAAGATCCACATGGACTTCTTGGCCAGGTACTCCTTCTTGCTCAGCAGGTCAGCGGCGATGGTGCAGGCCTCGCAGTCGCAGAACAGAGCGCCCTTAGCCTTCAGCTCGGCAGCGTGTGCAGCGAACTTAGGATTGGCGGCCAGCTCCTCTACGGTGGTGATGCTCTCCTCCAGGGCCTTGACGAAAGCCTTGGTGGGCTCTGCATTGGCGGTGCCATCGTTCATGGTGTCCAGCCAAGCCTGGGCGGCAGCCTTCAGCTCGGGGCGGGCCCACTCGATGTTCACCAGGCGGCGGGTCTCGGCGGCCAGATCCTCGCGGATCTTATTCTGGCCCACGAACATACCCAGACCGTGCTCGGCGTTATCCTCGAAGAGGGAGTTGCACCATGCGGGACCGTGGCCCTCCTTATTGGTGCAGTAGGGAGAGGTAGCCGCGGGACCGCCCCAGATGGAGGAGCAGCCGGTGGCGTTGGAGATATACATATGGTCGCCGAACAACTGGGTCACCAGACGGGCATAGCTGGTCTCGGCGCAGCCGGCGCAGGAGCCGGAGAACTCCAGCATGGGCTGCTTGAACTGGCTGCCCTTGACGGAATTATCCTGCATATCCTTCTTCTCGGAGACCTTGCTGACGCAGTAATCAAACACATCCTGCTGTTTGAGCTCACCCTCCTGAGGAACCATAGACAGGGCGCTCACCGGGCACACGCCGATACACACGCCGCAGCCCATGCAGTCCAGAGGAGACACGGCCATGGTGTACTGATACACACCCTTGCCCTTGCCGGCCTTCACATCCACGATCTTAGCGGCCTCGGGAGCGTTCTTAGCCTCCTCGGCAGTGAGAGCGAAGGGACGGATGGTGGCGTGGGGGCAGACATAGGCACACTGGTTGCACTGGATGCACTTGGTGCTGTCCCAGGTGGGGACGGAGACGGCTACGCCGCGCTTTTCATAAGCGGAGGCGCCCAGCTCGAACTGGCCGTCCACATGGTCCACAAAGGCGGAAACGGGCAGGCTGTCGCCGTCCATCTTGCCCACGGGCTCCAGGATCTCCTTCACCATCTTCACCAGCTCGGGCTTGCCCTCCAGGGCCTTGTGCTCGGGCTCGTCCACGGCATTGGCCCAGTCGGCGGGAACATCGATCTTCTTAAAGGCGGTGGCGCCCAGGTCGATGGCCTTGTAGTTCATATCCACCACGTCCTGGCCCTTCTTCAGATAAGAGGCCTTGGCCTTCTCCTTCATGTAGCGGATGGCATCCTCCTGGGGCATGACCTTGGCCAGGGTGAAGAAGGCGGACTGGAGAATGGTGTTGTTGCGCTTGCCCATGCCGATCTCAATGGCCAGATCAATGGCGTCGATGGTGTAGAGCTGGATGTTATTCTTGGCGATGTAACGCTTGGCATCGGCCTTCAGGTGATGGTTCAGCTCATCCATATCCCACTGGCAGTTGATCATGAACACGCCGCCGGGCTTCACATCGTTGACCATCTTAAAGCCCTTGGTGATATAGCTGGGGTTGTGGCAGGCCACGAAGTCGGCCTTGTTGATATAATAAGGAGAACGGATGGGCTTATCACCGAAGCGCAGATGGCTGATGGTGACGCCGCCGGTCTTCTTGGAGTCGTACTGGAAGTAGGCCTGTACATACTTGTCGGTATGGTCGCCGATGATCTTGATGGAGTTCTTGTTGGCGCCCACGGTACCGTCGCCGCCCAGGCCCCAGAACTTGCACTCGATGGTGCCGGGAGCTGCGGTGTTGGGGCAGTTCTCCTCCTCGGGCAGGGAGAGATTGGTCACATCGTCCACGATGCCGATGGTGAACTGACGCTTCATCTCGTCCTTCTTCAGCTCGTTATAAACGGCGAACACGGAGGCAGGAGGCGTATCCTTGCTGCCCAGGCCGTAACGGCCGCCGATGACCTTCACATCGTTCCAGCCGGCGTTGGCAAGAGCGGTGACAACATCCTGATACAGAGGCTCGCCCATGGCGCCGGGCTCCTTGGTGCGGTCCAGCACGGCGATCTTCTTCACGGAAGCGGGGAAGGCCTCCAGCAGTTTCTCGGGAGCGAAGGGACGGTACAGACGCACCTTCACCAGACCCACCTTCTCGCCGTGGGCGTTCAGGTAGTCGATGACCTCCTCGGCCACATCGCAGATAGAGCCCATGGCCACGATGACGCGGTCGGCCTCGGGATGGCCATAGTAGTTAAACAGCTTATAGTCGGTGCCCAGCTTGGCATTGACCATGTCCATGTACTTCTCCACCACGGCGGGCAGCTCTGCATAATACTTGTTGCAGGCCTCGCGGTGCTGGAAGAAGATGTCGCCGTTTTCGTGGCTGCCGCGCATATGAGGATGCTCGGGGTTCAGGGCGTGACGGCGGAACTCGGCCACAGCGTCCATATCGCACATATCCTTCAGGTCCTCATAGTCCCAAACGGCGATCTTCTGGATCTCGTGGCTGGTGCGGAAGCCGTCGAAGAAGTTGATGAACGGCACCTTGCCGGAAAGGGCGGCCAGATGGGCCACGGGGGACAGGTCCATGACCTCCTGCACATTGCCCTCGCACAGCATAGCAAAGCCGGTCTGGCGGCAGGCCATTACATCGCTGTGGTCGCCGAAGATGTTCAGCGCCTGGGTGGACACGGTACGGGCGGACACATGGAACACGGCGGGCAGCTGCTCGGCTGCGATCTTGTACATATTGGGGATCATCAGCAGCAGGCCCTGGGAAGCGGTATAGGTAGTGGTCAGAGCGCCGGAGCCGAGAGAGCCGTGAACGGCACCGGCTGCGCCGGCCTCGGACTGCATCTCCACCACTTTGACCTGGGTGCCAAAGATGTTTTTCAGACCGTTAGCGGACCACTGGTCCACAAAGTCGGCCATGGGAGACGACGGGGTGATGGGGTAGATGGCCGCTACTTCCGAGAACGCATAGGATACATGCGCCGCGGCGTTGTTGCCATCCATGGATTTCATTTTTCTAACCATGTTATTTGCTCCTTCCATTTGTTTATCTAAAATGTGATGCTCTTGCAGGAATCTTTCGCATTGTTGATAGTAGCACAATTTCCTTTGTTTGTAAACGATATTTTTGTATCTTTCGTCGTTATGATGCTTTTTCATTGTCATGCACAAAAATTCTTACAACGGGTGGGAACTTTTTTTATATTTTTGTTTCCCGCGGCGTGATTTTGTGGTAATATGGGGATGATTTGGTAGGCGGGCCGAGGACACCTGCACCGGGTCAAGGCCAAACGCATACTTCCGTGGGAATTATCATCGAGTCTTTGAAAGGAGTGGGCCACATGGTCGTTACCGTGCGCTCTCTGGGCCTGGGCGGCCTCAGCGGATATGAGGTGAGCGTGGAGTGCTTCCTCTCCGGCGGCCTGCCCGCCTTTGATATTGTGGGGCTGCCGGACACGGCGGTGAAGGAGGCCCGGGAGCGGGTTCGGGCGGCAGTGAAGAACTGCGGAGCCAAGTACCCCGTCAGCCGCATTACCGTGAACTTGGCCCCTGCCTCCCAGCGCAAGGAGGGGACGGTCTACGACCTGCCCATCTTTCTGGGCATCCTGGCTGCCTCGGAGGAGCTGCCGCCCCTTCCGGCCGACGCGGCCTTCATAGGGGAGCTGAGTCTCACCGGACGGCTGCGGCCCGTAAGCGGTGTGCTGCCCATGGCCATGGCGGCTCCCCGGCTGGGTATACGCCAACTCTACCTCCCGGCGGAAAACGCCGCCGAGGCCACCCTGGCCCAGGGTCTGACCGTGTACCCGGTAGAGACCGTGGAGCAGCTTGTGGCCCATCTCCGGGGACAGGCTCCTCTCTCCCCCGCCCCCATCTGGCAGCCTCAGCCCCGGGAGCGGCAGCAGCAGCCGGATTTTGCCGATGTCATGGGGCAGGAGACGGTGAAGCGGGCCCTGGAGATCGCCGCCGCTGGAGGACACAACATCTTACTCATCGGCTCTCCCGGGTCGGGCAAGTCCATGCTGGCAAGGCGTCTGCCCTCCATCCTCCCCGACATGACCAGGGAGGAATCCCTTCAGACCACGGAGATCTACTCGGTGGCCGGGCTCACGGAGGCCCGGCATCCTTTGGTGACCAGCCGCCCCTTCCGCAGCCCCCACCACACGGCCTCGGCGGTGTCCCTTACCGGCGGCGGCGCAGTGCCGAAGCCCGGGGAAATTTCCCTGGCCCACAACGGTGTGCTGTTTTTGGACGAGCTGCCGGAGTTCGATAAGTCCGCCATGGAGACCCTGCGCCAGCCCCTGGAGGACGGAGTGGTGACTATCACCCGGGCCTCCGGCTCCCTAACCCTCCCCAGCCGATTCATGCTGGTGTGCGCCATGAACCCCTGCCGCTGCGGCTGGTACGGCCATCCGGAGCGCCGATGTACCTGCTCGCCCCGGCAGGTGGAGAGCTATATGCGCCGCATATCCGGGCCCCTGCTGGACCGCATCGACCTGCACATTGAGGTGCCATCGGTGGACTACGAGGCTATGCGCCGCAAGGATAGACCCGAAAGCTCCCGGGAGGTGCAAAGGCGGGTAAACGCCGCCCGGAAAATTCAGCAGCGGCGCTATGAGGGTACCGGCATCTCCTGCAACGCCTACATGGTCCCGGCCATGATCGGAAAATACTGCGCCTTGGACGAAAAATGCGAGGCGATCATGCGCAGCGCCTTCGACCGGCTGGGTCTCACCGGCCGCAGCCACGACCGCATTCTGCGGGTAGCCCGGACCATTGCCGACCTGGACGGCGCCGAGGCCATTGCCCCCGCCCACATCGCCGAGGCTATCCAGTACCGCAGCAGCAACCTATTAAAATAGGGAATTCCCCGCACCACTTATAAAGATGTCCTTGCGCGGACGCAAAGCGTCCGGGGCAATCCGTTCCCCTTTAGATTTGCACAGAGATTCCCACGACCCGTGTGCGCACCGGTCTCGGAATGACAGGATACGCTTTTCACTTTTCAACTATATTTATATAAGGAGAAACCCCATGCATGAAATCATCCTCTGCAAGCTGGGCGAGGTGGTCCTCAAGGGCCTGAACCGCCACAGCTTTGAAACCAAGCTCATGTCGAACATCCGCCGCCGGACCCAAAAATTTGGCAAGTTCAAAATCTACTCCCGCCAGAGCACCATCTATGTGGAGCCGGTGGGGGACGGCTGCGACCTCGCCGGGGCCTATGCCGCCTGCAAACAGGTCTTTGGCCTCATCGCCATCGCCCGGGCCGTGCCCTGCGAGAAGAGCAAGGAGGCCATTTTGGAAACCGCCAAGGCGTACCTGGGCGACAGTCTCCGTAAGGCGGTCAGCTTTAAGGTGGAGAGTAAGCGGGCGGACAAATCCTTCCCCATGAGCTCCATTCAGATCAGTCAGTGGGTGGGGGGTATGCTCCACGACGCCTTTCCCCATCTGAAGGTGGATGTCCACACCCCGGAGCTGACGGTGTATGTGGAAATTCGTGAGGACGCGGCCTATGTCCACGCCCCTGCCGAGCCCGCCGCCGGGGGCCTGCCCCTGGGCATGGGCGGCAGCGCCCTGAGCCTTCTCTCCGGGGGCATCGACTCCCCGGTATCCTCTTACATGATGGCAAAGCGGGGCGTGGTGCTGGAGATGCTTCACTTCGCCGCGCCCCCCTATACCTCCGACCTGGCCCGGCAAAAGGTCCTGCGGCTGGCCCAGGAGCTTACGCCCTGGTGCGGCCGCATGAGCGTACACATCGTACCCCTGACGGAAATTCAGGAGCAAATTCGCAAGCAATGCCCGGAGGAGTATTTCACCCTCATCACCCGGCGGTTCATGATGCGCATTGCAGATAAGCTGGCCAAGGAATTTGACTGCCGAGCCCTCATAACCGGGGAAAACCTGGGGCAGGTGGCCAGCCAGACCATGGAGGCCCTGCGGGTCAGCGAGGATGTAACGGATCTGCCCGTGCTGCGCCCCCTCATCGGCATGGATAAGGAGGAGATCGTACGCATCGCCCGGCACATCGGCACCTTCGACACCTCCATCCTCCCCTATGAGGACTGCTGCACCGTCTTTACCCCCCGGCACCCCAAGACCAAGCCCCATGTGGAGGAGGTACGGGAAATTGAAAGCGTGCTGGACATCGAGGGGCTGGTTTCCCGCGCCATGGAGCAGCGGGAAGTGGTGAAGGTCAAGCTGTAAGGAGAGATCACTATGTTTCATCATGCCGAGATCATTGCCGTAGGCTCGGAGCTGCTGCTGGGCAACGTAGCCAACACCGACGCCCAGTATGTGTCGCAAAAGCTGGCCGCCGTGGGGGTGGACGTGCTGTACCACACGGTGGTGGGCGACAATCCGGAGCGGCTGCGGCAGGTGACGGACATTGCCCGCCAACGCTGCGACCTGCTCATTTTCATCGGCGGGCTGGGGCCGACCTATGACGACCTGACGAAGGACACCGTCTGCGCCGCCTTCGGCGTGGCGACGGAATTTCACGAGGATGTCATGGAGGAAATTTCCGGCTATTTCAAAAACGTTTTCCGGCGGGAAATGCCGGACTGCAACCGTCGGCAGGCGTATCTGCCCAAGGGCTGCACGGTGCTGCACAATCCGGTGGGCACCGCCCCGGGCTGCGTTTTCACGGCGGACGGCGTGACGGTGGCCATGCTGCCGGGAGTGCCCCACGAGTGCCGCTATCTCACCGACCACGCCCTGCTCCCCTATCTGCAGGCGCGGCAGGAGAGCATGATTTTGTCCCACACGCTGCACGTGTTCGGGCTGACGGAGCCGAAGGTGCAGGAGGAGCTGGGCGACCTGATGAATGGCGCTGTGAATCCCTCGCTGGCGCCCTATGCCAAGGGAGCGGAGGTGCAGCTGCGGCTCACCGCAAAGGCGGCTACGGAGGCGGACTGCGAACGCCTGCTGGCGCCGCTCATGCAGGCGGTGCGGCAGAGGCTGGGAGCGCACGTGTACGGCGTGGACATGGGCAGTCCCGAGCAGCACGCCGTGCAGGCGCTGACAAGGCGGGGACTGACGGTTTCCGCCGCCGAGAGCTGTACCGGCGGGCTTATCGCCAAGCGGCTGACGGACGTGCCCGGCGCTTCAGCGGCCTTTTTGGGCGGCGTGGTGAGCTACACCAACGGCGTGAAGCACGGAGTCTTGGGCGTGCCGGAGGCGCTTTTACAGCAGTACGGCGCCGTGTCCGAGCCGGTGGCGAAAGCCATGGCGGAGGGCGCGCGGCGCATCACGGGCAGCAACCTCGCCCTGTCGGTGACGGGGCTGGCGGGGCCTGACGGCGACGACCGGGGCAACCCCGTGGGCACCGTTTACATCGGCCTTGCGAAAGCGGGCGGCACGCAGGTGACGCAGCTTTTTCTCAAGGGCGACCGGAAAAGCATACGCCAGCAGGCGGCGGACTATGCCTTTGCCCTGCTGAACAAATATTTGCAGAAGATAAATCCATAAATAAAAGGAGAAAACGGAACCATGGCAAAGAACAGCACCCCCTACGACCCTTACCGCAGCCAACAGGAGGCCATACGCAAGGCCAAGGGAAATCCCAACAAAAACGTACATCACAAGAAAAACAACTCCAACTACGGCGGCGGAGACTACCAAAAGGAAAAGGCTGCCCTGAAAAGCCAGGCAACCGAAAAGGTCAAGCTGCCCCTGTGGCTGAAGATCACCCTGGGCGTGCTGTTCGGCGTGCTGCTGGCGGCGCTGATCCTGCGCATGACGGTGTATAAGGAAAGCCTGTTTATGAACTATCTGACCTCGCTCCTGCTGGGTCTGGCCTGCGCGGCGCTGTTTTACACAAGGCGGTTCCGCAATAGCAAAAAGGACGGGAAGCTATACTCTGTGATTACGGTGCTGCTGGCCATTATGGCGGTGATCTACGGCGGCATGGGACTGCTGGGGCTTTTGACCTATTTCGGAATTGTGTAATTTTCCTGTTGACAAAAGCGACTTTTGTGGTAAAATGACAAGCAATACAGCGCAAATGCAAGGATGGGGATCAGTAACCCCAGGCTATCGGTGCCAAGAGATCCGCCGGTTTGGTGTGAGGCGGAGACCGGGTCTGCGGCGAATATCACCCCGGAGCTTCCGGCTGAACAGGAGAAAGCCCTAAGTAAGCACGGACGGCGGAGGGCCGTTATCAACCCTCGCCCACGGATGGTGGGACGGAGTGGCCGCCTTGGGGCGGCAACAAGAGTGGTACCGCAGAGGTTTATTTTTCGCCTTTGTCTCTTAGAGGAGACAAAGGCGATTTTTTTACTGGCGAAAAAACAGCTCCCGACAAGGACGGTGGGACGGATTGCCACAGCCGGTGTGCGCACCGGCCTCGCAATGACAGGTTACAAGAAGTGCAGTGAGGCGGGCCGATGTAGGCATCGGCCCCTACGCGCCGTTTACCGATACGATTTTGTAGGGGCGGACGACCCTGTCCGCCCGGGCCCGATAACGCAACGCCTTGTAGGGCAGGGCCCGTGTGCCCTGCCGGGGTGCGAGGGAGAAAAGAATCCCCCAGTCACGGCTTCGCCGTGCCAGCCCCCTTTAGGCAAGGGGGCCGAGGGGACGAGGGTTACGGATTGCCACGGCCAGTTTGCGAACTGGCCTCGCAATGACATTCATTAATTCGTTTTTAATTTTGTTTTTTCAATACACATATATGGAGGTACATCATGGAGTACAAAAGCACACTGAACATGAGCAAAAGCGGCTTTCCCATGCGGGCGGGGCTGCCCAAGCGGGAGCCGGAAATGCTCAAGCACTGGGAGGAACTGGACCTTTACAATGAACTGCTGAAAAAGAATGAGGGCAAGCCCCTCTTTAACCTGCACGACGGCCCTCCCTTCTCCAACGGCGCCCTGCACATGGGTCACGCCCTGAATAAGTCCCTGAAGGACTTCATTACCCGTATGTACGCCATGCGGGGCTACTACACCCCCTATATCCCCGGCTGGGACAACCACGGCATGCCCATCGAAAGCGCCATCATCAAGCAGAACAAGCTCAACCACAAGGCTATGAGCGTGGCGGATTTCCGCACCGCCTGCCATGAGTTTGCCGACCACTACATTGATGTGCAGCGGGAGGGCTTCAAGCGCATGGGCGTGGTGGGTGACTGGGAGCATCCCTACAAGACCATGGACCCGAGCTTTGAGGCCCAGGAGGTCCGGGTGTTCGGCAAGATGTATCGCAACGGCCACATCTACAAGGGTCTCAAGCCCGTGTACTGGTGCCCCCACGACGAAACGGCTCTGGCAGAGGCTGAAATCGAGTATCAGGATGACCCCTGCACCACGGTGTATGTGAAGTTCCCCATGAATGACGACCTGGGCAAGCTGGGCCATCTGGACAAGAGCAAGCTCTCCTTCGTCATCTGGACCACCACCATCTGGACCCTGCCCGGAAACCTGGCCATCGCCCTGCATCCCGCTGAGAGCTACGCCGTGGTGAAGGCCCCCAACGGGGAAATGTACATCATGGCCGAGGCCCTGGTGGAGAAGGTCATGAAGATCGGCGGCTTTGACAGCTATGAGATCGTGGAGACCCATCCCGGCTCCTTCTATGAAAATATGCTGGCCAGCCATCCCTTCCTGCCCAAGACCAGCCGCCTGGTTCTGGCGGACTATGTAACCATGGACAGCGGTACCGGCTGCGTCCATACCGCCCCCGGCTTCGGCGCCGACGACTATGAGACCTGCAAGCGCTACGGCATGGAGATGGTGGTACCCGTGGATGACCAGGGCCACCACACCGACTACGCAGGCAAGTATGCCGGAATGGGGACCGACGAGTCGAATCCCGTCATCCTGGAGGACATGAAGAAGGCCGGCTCCCTCTTTGCCAGCGAGGATATCGTACACAGCTATCCCCACTGCTGGCGCTGCAAGAATCCCATCATCTTCCGGGCCACGCCCCAGTGGTTCTGCTCGGTGGATTCCTTTAAGGACGAGGCCATTGCCGCCTGCGAGGATGTGCGGTGGGTGCCCGGCTGGGGCAAGGACCGTATGCGCTCTATGATCCTGGAGCGCACCGACTGGTGCATCAGCCGCCAGCGTCGGTGGGGCCTGCCCATCCCCGTGTTCTACTGCAAGGACTGCGGCAAGCCCATCTGCACCGAGGAGAGCATCGAGGCTGTGGCGTCCCTGTTTGAAAAGAAAGGCTCCAACGCCTGGTTTGACATGGAGGCAGAGGACATCCTGCCCAGCGGCTTCACCTGCCCCCACTGCGGCAAGCAGGCCGGCTTTGAAAAAGAGACGGACACCCTGGACGGCTGGTTCGACTCCGGCTCCACCCACTTCGCCGCTATGGAGCGGGACCAGGGCTTCTGGCCCTCCACCATGTACATCGAGGGTTTGGACCAGTATCGCGGCTGGTTCCAGTCCTCCCTGCTGGTGGCCGTAGGCGCTCTGGGCCGGGGCGCACCCTTCAAGGAGTGCGTGACTCACGGCTGGACCGTGGACGGCGAGGGCAAGGCCATGCACAAGTCCCTGGGCAATGGCATGGATCCGGCGGAGATTTTCGACAAGTACGGCGCGGACCTGCTGCGCCTGTGGGCGGGCTCCTCGGACTACCATGTGGATGTGCGCTGCTCGGACGAGATTTTCAAGCAGCTCTCCCAGAATTACCTGAAGTTCCGCAACACCTGCAAGTTCTGCCTGGATAACCTGGTGAATTTCGATCCCAACGACCTGGTAAAGCCCGAGGACATGCTGCCCCTGGATAAGTGGGCCGTGACAAGGCTTAACAACCTTATCGGCAAGGTCTTTGGCTGGTACGACAATTACGAGTTCCACTCTGTATCCCACGCCATCAACGACTTCTGCGTGGTGGACCTGAGCAGCTTCTACTTTGACATCCTCAAGGACCGGCTGTACTGCGACGAGGCGGATGGCCCGGAGCGCCGCAGCGCACAGACTGCTCTGTACCTCATTCTGGACGCCCTGACCCGGATGTTCGCGCCTATCCTGGCCTTCACCTGCGACGAGGTGTGGCTGGCCATGCCCCACCGGGCCGAGGACGACGGGCGCAATGTCCTCTTTAACGAGATGGTGCAGCCCTACACGGAGTACGCCCTGTCCGAGGAGGAAATGGCCAAATGGGGCCGCATTGCCGCCCTGCGCAGTGCCGTGAACGGCGCGCTGGAGCAGGCCCGGGCGGACAAGGTCATCGGCAAGAGCCTGGAGGCCGCCGTGGATCTGACCGTACCGGAGGAGGACGCTTTCCTGGTGGAGATGGATGCGGACGAGGTGGCAGACCTGTTCATCGTGTCCCAGGTGAGACTGACCGTAGGCGACCAGGTGAAGGTGGCTGTGGAGGCCGCCCAGGGCGCCAAGTGCGGACGCTGCTGGAAGGTGCTGCACAGCGTAAAGGCCGTGGGCGAGCACGAGGCCCTGTGCCCCCGCTGCGCCGCCGTGATGGCAAAGCTGCCGAAAGTGGAATAAAACACTTGCATTTCCCGCAAAAGTGTGTATAATGATGGGGTGGAACGAGTTTGTTCCACCCCATTTTTCCATATCCGGGCTTGTAGCTCAGCTGGGAGAGCGTTCGGTTCGCATCCGAGAGGTCGAGGGTTCGAATCCCTTCAGGTCCACCAAACAAGGTTCGGACGAACACCTATTTCTTCAGCGGTGGTTTCGCCGTGAAATGTTCGCTCTGATCCGCAACAGAAAAACGCCGTCTTGGAAGTGATCCCGAGACGGCGCTTTTTTACTATCCGCACATTCGCTTTCTGCTAATTCTCCTGCTACAATGGTTGCAAAAATAAAGAGGAGGTTATACAAATTCACCTTTTCCCTTACACTGTCCGCCCCTGTGCAACAGGGGCAGATTTTTAGCCGGTGTTAAATTTCCGTATATTTCGATAATAGGAGAATTGCAAAAATTACGATTGATTCCACATAAATCCCCCTTATTTTTCGGTATATTGCCGAAAAAGCGCAACAAAAATCTACAAACAGGTATATAGGAAATGCTGGTAAACTTATTCTTATATGTTATAATTAGACCGTAAAATCTTTCGTTTATTCGGCAAAATGAGACAGGCACTTGTCCGGCGCAGCCCGCTGGGGCCGAAGGCATTGCCTGTGATTTAAGGGGACGAATCTGCATTATGGATGAGAAAAAGTCCATAAAACTGGATTTTTGGAAGTGCATAGAGTACCTCCGCCCCAAGGCGGCGGTGGTGATCTGTCTGACGGTCCTATTGGCGTTGGGCGGATTTTTAACGGCGCGTTTTCTCATTCCCCCCACCTACCGTGCCGAGCTTCTTCTTTACGCCAGCAACAGTGGCGGCCCGGGCGTCGCCGAGCCGGCAACCCTCACCGCCTCCGACCTCGCCGCGTCCAAAAGTTTGGTGGATACCTGTGCGGCCCTGCTGGACTCCCGGACCCTGTACGAGGAGGTGGCCCGGCTTTCAGACCCGGACGGCGGCTATAAGTCGTGGCACCGAAGGGTCACCGCCGCCTCCGCGGAGGGCTCGGAGGTGTTTCGAGTCTATGTGACCGATAGAGACCCGACCCGGGCCGCGGCCATAGCCAACGCGGTGGCGGAGGTTTTCCCGGGGTATGTCTCGGGCATTGCGGAGGGCTGCTCCCTGCATGTGGTGGATCGAGCCACCGTGCCGGAGGAGCGCTATGCTCCGAGCAGCGCCAAGTATGCAGCCCTGGCGGGACTGCTGGGCGCTGCGCTCTCGTGTGCGTGGGTCGTTATGAGTGGGCTGGCTGCCGAGCTCAGGGGCAGCGCTGCCTGTGCTGCCTATAAGGGGAGGTAGAGCCAGCGGCAGCAGCCGTAACGATGGAAAGAGCCGGGGACGAGAGCGTGTCCTCCGGCTTTTTCTCTTGTGGCCCGACGGGTATGCCGGGAAAAATCTGTCAGATCTTCGAGGCCGTTATGAATACACATAGGAGAGGTTTTTACGAGAAGTATATCAAGCTGCCCCAGGACACGGTGCTGGCTCTGGTGGCCCTGGCGGTACTGAGCCCGGTGCTGGGTCTGGTGGCCCTGGCGGTGCGGCTGCACCTGGGTGCGCCGGTGCTGTTTCGCCAGGAGCGGGCGGGAAAGGACGGCCGGAGCTTCACCCTGTATAAGTTCCGCACCATGTCCGACCGGCGGGACGCCGCCGGAGTCCTGCTGCCGGACGAGCAGCGGCTGGACGGGTTCGGCCGGTTTCTGCGCAGCACCTCCTTAGACGAGCTGCCGTCGCTGTGGAATGTGGTAAGCGGCAGCTGCGCCCTGTGCGGGCCCCGACCGCTGTATGTGAAATATGTGCCGCTGTACAGCCCCCGGCAGGCCCGGCGGCTGTGGGTGCGTCCGGGGCTTACGGGCTTGGCTCAGGTCAGCGGACGCAACGCCATCGGTTGGGAGGAAAAATTTTCCTATGATGTGCGCTATGTGGAGCGCATTACTTTTTGGGGAGACTGGAGAATCCTTTTCAAAACCGTCCGTATGGTCCTGCACCGGGAGGGCATCACCGCCCCGGGCTGTGCCACGGCGGAGGAATTCAAGGGAGGGAAAGAGGCGAGAGCGGAGCATGAACAAGCGCCTTGTGATCCTCGGCGCCGGCGGTCATGGCAGAGCCGTGGCCGATGCCGCGCTGAAAATGGGCTACCGCACCATCGTGTTCCTGGATGACCGCGCCGCGGGCCGGTGCATCGGCTTCCCCATTGCGGGGCCGCTGGACCGGGCGGAGGCGCTGCGGGACGGGGAAACGGACTTTGTCATCGCCCTGGGCGATAACCGCCTGCGCCGCCGGGTGGCCATGGGGCACGATCTGCCCTGGGCCCGGATCGTTCACCCCTCCGCCCAAATCAGTCCCTTTGCGGAGCTGGGGGCGGGTACGGTGGTCCTGGCCGGGGCGGCGGTGAATGTCTGCGCCCGGGTGGGCCGGCACTGCATCGTCAACACCGGGGCCGTGGTGGAGCACGACAATATGCTGGAGGACTTCGCGCAGGTGGCACCCCGGGCGGCCCTGGGCGGCTCGGTCCGGGTGGGGGCCCTGGCGCAGATCGGCATTGGCGCGGTGGTAAAGAACAATGTCGCCGTGGGCATGGGCTGCGTCATCGGCGCCGGAGCCGTGGTGGTGAAGTCCACGGAGCCCGGGGGCGTATATGTAGGTGTCCCGGCCTGGAGACGGGAGAAGGGGGCCGCCGGATGAACATTCTCCTGCCGGACAGGCTGCCCCGGAAGTTTTTCTGCTCAACTATTTAATTCTTACCGAGCCGCGCATCTTTTCTCCAGCCTTCCATGAAAACACCCCTATTTCCGCTATTATAGCAGAAATAGGGGCGGTTGGGTAGTTTTTTGACAGGCTGACCACCGTCCCTCGGGACGGTGGTTTTTTGCGTTTATTTCTCCCCCTGCGGGGTGCTGAAGGGCAGGGTCAGCACCTCGGGGTCCCGGAGGATGCGGCGAAAATCGTGGCAGAAGGCGGCGTATTCGTAGCCGGTACAGATACGCTCGTCCATGACAATGCCCAGGGGCATCATCTTCCGGCTCAGGTCTCCGGCCATATAATTAGGCACGGGCTTACCCATGCACACAAAGATGCTGGTGGTGCCGAACTCATAGCAGTGGTGGTGGATGTAGCTGGTCTTGATGGAGGCCAGGTTGGTAATAAAGAGGCTGGTGTGGAAGGGAGAGAGGTCGATGATCTTCCGGGGCAGCAGACCATGCTTATCCAGGAAATAGGCCAGGCCCACCACAAAGCCCGGAAGCCCCGGCACGGAGAACATGAACCGGGCAAAACGGTCAGTACTGTTGCTCTGGGCCGTATCCCGGTTGGCCTCGATGGCGGACTTTATTTTCTTATTCACGGTAAACACCGTGTCCTCCGGCTCCAGGTAAATCTTCAGCGTGGTCTCGCTGGGAGAACCGTCGGGCAGTCTTTTCATGATGACAAAGGACACGCAGAAGTGATTGCGCTTATAAATCTTACGGTTCATCACGAAATAGTTTAGCTTCGGATTTTCCAGGGTGGCCTTGTAGTAAGCGGCGATGATGACGCTCATGTGGTTCAGGCGCACACCGGCGCGGCGTTGGTCGCGGATGAAAGCCTTGATGACCTCCTCGTCGATATTCTCCGTGATGGTGTTCCAGGCGTCATAGCGCTTGGGCATGATATAGGGAATGGCCGCCACCAGAGGCGGCAGGTCTTTTACGCGGGTTCCGTCGGGACGCATGGGAAGTCCCCCTTTCCATATTATAAATCTCAGTATATCGTGAAAATGCAGCCATGGCAAGCGGCTTTTACCGATTTTCTTCCAGGCACCGGGCAAAGCGCAGCACATTCTCCGCCGTAAAGGCCAGGTGCGTCCGGGCATGGGCCAGAGCTTCGCTTAGGGTAGTGGGCGCGGGATTGATGGGGAAAACGGCCGTGACCCCTGCATCGTAGGCGGCGGCAATATCCGTCTCACTGGAGCCCACCAGAGCCACCACAGGCACGCCCAGGGCCCGGGCCCGGCGGGCCACACCCACGACCACCTTGCCCCGAAGGCTCTGGCTATCCAGCCGGCCCTCCCCGGTGATGACCAGATAGGCATCTGCGGCCAGGCGGTCAAAATCCGTCAGGTCCAGAACGGCCTCGATGCCCATTTGCAGCCGGGCACCCAAAAAGGCCACACTGCCTGCGCCGAAGCCGCCTGCCGCGCCGCCTCCGGGGAGAGTGAGCAGGGAGCGGCCCAGGTCCTTTTCGATAACGGCGGCCAGGTGCGCCAGGCCCTCATCCAGCATACGGACGGTGGCCGCGTCCGCGCCCTTTTGGGGGGCGAATACCGCTGCCGCACCACTCTCGCCGCAAAGGGGGTTATCAATGTCGCACATGGCGATAACCTCCGCCTGCCTCAGAGCAGGCAAAAGGCCATCCGTGCGGATGTGGGCAATGCGGCGGAGGGTCCCGCCTACGGGCACAAAGGCCTTGCCCTCCGCGTCCAAAAATTCTACGCCCAAGGCCGCCGCCGCACCGCAGCCGCCATCGTTGGTAGCGCTGCCGCCCAGGCCCAGAATAATGCGCTCCGCGCCGCGCTTGAAGGCATGGGCTATGAGCTGGCCTACGCCGTAGGTGGTGGCATCGGCCACACGGCGGTCCTCCCCCACCAGAGGCAGTCCCGCGGCGGCGGCCATCTCGATGACGGCGGTTTTCCCATCCGGGAAAAGCCCGTAGTGGGCCGTAAGGGGGCGGCCATAGGGGTCCCGGCAGGGCACGGCTATTTTTTCGCCGCCCAGAGCCCCAAGGAAGGCATCCACCGTACCCTCGCCGCCGTCAGCCACCGGGAGGGTGTACACCCGGGCCTCCGGGTCCCGACAGCGTATTTCCCGGGCAATAATGCCGCAGATCTCCCCCGAGGACAGGCAGCCCTTGAAGGAGTCGGGGATGACCACATATTTGCGCATAATACTCCCTCCCGCAAAAATTTCAGTGTCCCATCCGGTCCCGATGGCGGTTATACAGGAACATTCCAACGCCCGCGCCGCAGATAAGCACATAGCCCACCACGCTCCAGCCATCGGGCACCTGGCGGAAGAAGATATAACCCAGGGCGGCGGCAAAGAGGATCTGCGAGTAGTCATAGACGCTTATTTCCTTGGCCGGGGCGCAGAGGTAAGCGCAGGTGATGCCGAACTGACCGATGCAGGCGGAGGCGCCGCACAAAAGCAGCATCAGCAGCTGGTGGTCGGTAAGGCGCACGGGGCTGAGCATAAAAAACGGCAGGGTCAGCAGCGTGGAAAAGAGTGAGAAGTAGAACACGATACGCAGGCTGTTTTCCCCTCGGGTGCCCAGCTTGCGCACAAAGGTGTAGGCCAGGCCCGCCGTCGCGCCGCTGATGAAGCCCGCCATAGACGGCACGAAGGGCGCCCCCTCAAAGCCGGGCTTAATGATGAGAGCGCTGCCCAGCAGGGCCGTGAATACTCCCGCGATCTGCACGGCGGTGGGCCGCTCCTTCAGCAGAAAAACGGAGAAAATAATGGCGAAAAAGGGCGAGAGCTTATTGAGCATATTGGCATCCGCCAGCACCAGACGGTCCACGGCGTAAAAATTCAGCAGCATGCCGATGGTGCCGAAAACGGCACGGCCGGCCAAAAGCGGCCAGTCCCCCGGCCGGGGCTTCAGAGGCACTCGCTTCACGGCCAGCAGCGCGCTCACCAGCAGCAGGGCTACAAAGTTGCGGAAAAAAGCCTTCTCCGCCGTGGGTACATCTCCGGCCAGGCGGACGAACACCGTCATCATGGAGAAACCAAAGGCTGCAAAGAGAATGCAGACAATGCCCTTGGTACGCTGGGAAATTTTATTCATGAAATCCGATACCCCTTTCCTTGGCAAGCAGAAAAAGCACCCCCAGCGGGATGCTTCTGCGCGTCAAAAAAGCCTCGCAGAGTTTGCCGCCCGCAGGCGGCAAAGAAATAAAATCATTTTCTCTCGCGACATGTGCGTGAGAGAAAATACCTCTCAGGCTGCCAGTGTGGAATTTTGAGCCATGGGCTCAAAATTATGCGCGCAGCAGACTGCAAGCCTTTTGTCGGAAAAACCCGGAGGGTTTTTCGACAGTCTCAGCACCCCCAGCGGGATGCTTCTGCGCGGTGACTGTCATTTTCGCCGATGCAGTGCGGCGGCAGGGCCGTCCACGCACTTTTCCAGCACGGTGAACACAAGCACCGTCAGCGCGGCATTGGGCAGGGGGCAGAACAGCCCCGGATTCGTCATGGACACCATCAGCATTCCCAGGTAGTACATGCCCGCCATGTAGCAGGCCTCCCGGTCGTGGAGCAGCAGCCGCAGCCGATCTCCCAGCAGCAGGGTGTAGGCCGCTACGCCCACGATGCCCATGCTGCCCAAGACCTGCAAAACGGCGTTGTGGTAAAACACCATGCTCCCAGGCACCCCGGCGAAAAGGTCGATATTCTTCTGGTTGCCCAGACCGATGCCCAAGAGCGGATGGTTGAAGAAGTCCGCAAAGCCCCGATCCAGCAGCAGCCAACGCTCCTCCGTGGGGCTGATGAAGTGATCCGGGTCGCCCCGGGCACCGAAAAACATATCATAGATTTGGGAGCCGAACAGGGCCATGATCACCGTTACGGACGCCACAATGACAAAAAAAGACCACAGGGGCAGATAGTTCCGCTTCACCAGGTACACAAAGCCCAGCAGCACCATCACCGCGCCGAAAAGCAGGGCGCTGCGGCTGCCGGAGAAGAACATGGCCGCGCACCACAGCAGCACCGTGAACAAATGGCGCCGGCTCCGCCCGGCCATGTAAAACACCGCCGGCAGGGTGGAGACCAAAATGGTGGCGGCAAAGTTGCGGTAGGAGATGCCGGGCAGCTCCCAGCACTGGGAAAACTCCGCCCAGTGGTGCAGGTAGTAGCTCCCCACCGCCAGCACCATGGCAAGGCCGATGGTGTAGAGCAGCTGCATCAGGCGGTAGAGCAGATCGTAGCTGCGGGGCAGCTCCAGCTCGGCACGCAGCAGCAGATACACGGCCAAAAGACCCAGGCCCAGGCCCAGGGTGTAGTAAACGGACAGGGGAGAAAAATACTGCGAGGCAGGGATAAAGCCCACGCCCCCCAGCAGCGTGGCCACGGATACCGCCAGCAGGCTCCGAATGCTGCGCCCGGCCACCGCGGGCTTTTTCCACCGCACAAGATGCACGATCAGCCCGCCGATGACCAGCGCCGCCAGAGGCGCGCAGGGCAGGAAAACGGACAGATCATTATATTGCAGGGTGGACAGCAGGAATATCAGCAAAAACGGCAGCGCCGCCGCCAAAATATCCCGGCAGAATACCAGCATCCAGGCGCACAGCACCGCCAGCGCCACCGTGGAGGGGACCACATTCTGCGTCAGCATGGACACAGCGGTCACCGCCAGCATCAGGGCAAAATAGAGATTCGTATTCCAAAAATATTCAGTTTTCTCCGTTACGCGGCCCCAAAAGGAGCCGGAAGTCGATTGCGTCATAAAGCAGTGAATTCTCACTTTCAGGGGCCCGCAGCGGGGCCCGTATTAAATAAGGTATCGCATCCGCTTGGAAAGCCATTTTACCATATCATTTTGCGGGCAAAAAGTCAACAGTATACCTGAAAAATCCTCCCCGGCAGGCGGTCAAAACCGAAAGAGATTCAGCCCCACATCCTCGCTGAAGCGGCGCTCCACGGTGCCGTCGATGATCTGAATGACCATTTCGCAGGTGGCGCTGATAACGGCCCGGTTCAGATGCCCGCCGAAGGCCTGCCCCTGCTCGTTTCCGGCGCACATATGCAGATGGGCATAGAACTCGCCGTCCTTGGTGGTGACGGTGCCCGTCAGGGACACGATCTCATAGGCGCCCTGAAAGCGGTTGGCGTGGTACTGCTTCTGCCGCACATTGAAAACGCCTACGGTAAAGTCATCCGTAGCGCCCAGGGCGCTGACGGCGGCCAGCTTGATATTCTCCCGGAGTGCGATGTCCTTCAGGGCGCTTAAAACCTCCTCGCCCCGGTCGATCCGGGCCACCACTGTGCTGCCAAATCTTTTGTACTCCATTCTATTCTCCTTTCCGCCCCGGCGGCAGGGAGCGCCCCCGGAGCCTTTCGTTTATGCAATTCTATCACAGCTTGCGTCAAAATACGAGAAAATTCTCCACGAAGAGAATTTTTTCTTTTTTTCTGAAAAATTTGAAAAAATGCTTGCTTCGTTCAGGGGTGAACGGATTATAATAGCGTTATTAAGAGCATCTTTGTGAAAAACGATACATACGGACGAGACGCCCTCAGATACCGCACCGGTGTGATCACTGGAAAGACAGTGTTTACATAATGTCATTAATAGAGCACAAAGCCGCACCGGTGCAGTCCGGTGCGGCTTTGGTGTCTTATTCGGCGGCCCAGAGCCGCCCCTTTTCCGTAATCACGGCGGGAACGCAGATGTCGTGGGTCTCCCGGGGAATGTCCGGGCACAGGAGCCTTTCCCGGCACAGCAGCAGGGCGGAGCCGGTATACCGGGCCAGAAAGCGGTCATAGTAGCCGCCGCCCCGGCCCAAACGCCGGCCATCCGCCGCCGCGCCCACACAGGGGACAATGGCCAGGTCAATGTCCTCCGGCACCGCCGCCGGGGCCTCCGGGGGCGGCTCCGGAATGCCGTAAGAGCCGGGGCGCAGCACGGACAGATCCTGCACCCGGCGGCACTCCATGCGCCCCGGGCCGGTACACAGGGGCACGCACAGCTCCTTGCCCTCGGACAAAATCCGCTCCAGCAGGGCCCGGGTGCCGATCTCCCGGCCACAGCCCACAAAGGCGAACACCGTGCGGGCCCGGCGGTACTCCTCCGTCCGGGTCACATGGTAGATAATGGCCCGGTCGGAGAGCTCCCTTTCCCGCTGGGTCATGGCCTGCTCCCGGGCCGCCAGCCGGCGGCGCAGGGCGGCCTTTTGCTGCTGTATCGTCTCCATAAAAGTACCTCAAAAAGCAGGCAGAGAAGCCATCCGCTTCCCTGCCTGCTGCGATTTATGCCAGCTTGGCGGTCAGATTTTCCACGGCCTCGCTCAGGGCCTCCTCAAAGGAGGGGTGGGGCCGCATAACGGAGAGAAGCTGCCGGGCCGTCAGGTGATTCACCATGGCGGTGCTGAGCTGGGAAATCATGTCGCTAGCGTGCTGACACATGAGCTGCGCACCGATGATCTCCCGGGTATCGCTGCGGGCCACCAGCTTCATGAAGCACCGGCCCGGATCCTCAATGATGGTGCGAGCGTTGCTGAACAGGGTGCATTTGCCGGACACGGCGGGGATGCCCTGCTCCTTGGCCTCGGCCTCGGTGAGACCCACCACGGCGATCTCCGGGGCGCTGTAAATGCAGCTGGGGATCACATTCAGATCCGTGCTGCCCTTGCCGCCGCACATCCGCTCCACGCAGTCCGTCCCCTGGGCCGCAGCCACATGGGCCAGCTGCACGGCGGCGGAGGCATCGCCGATGGCGTACACGCCGGGAATGCTGGTGCGGTAGTCCTCATCCACCAGCAGGCGCTTGCCGTTCAGCGCCGGGTTCAGGTCCGGGGCGAATAGGCCCTCGAAATACGCACGGCGGCCAATGGCACACAGGACCTTTTCGCCGGTGACGGTCAGCTCCTTGCCCTTTTGCTCCAGATGGACGCACAGGCCCTCCCCTGTCTGCTCCAGGGACCGGACCATGGCGGAGGTCAGCACCTCCACGCCCTGCTTTTTCAGAATCTGCGCCAGATTTTGGCCCAGCTCCCGGTCCAGCTGGGGCAGCAAATTGGCCATGCCCTCCACCAGGGTCACCCGGCAGCCCAGGTGACTGTAAAAGGTGGCAAATTCCACGCCGATGACGCCGCCGCCGATGATAACGATGGAGGCATAGGGCGTGTCCGTCCCCTCCAGCAGCTCGTCGGAGGTCATGACCCCGGGCAGATCCAGGCCGGGGATGGGCGGGCGGACATTCACAGAGCCGGTGGCGGCCAAAATGCGCTCCGCCGTGTACGCCGTCCGGGTGCCGTCAGCGCCGGTGACACTGACCTGGCCGGGGGCGGTGATCTGCGCCGTACCCTCAAGCACATCCACCTTCGCACTCTTCAGCAGGGAGAGGATGCCGCCCCGGAGCTTCTCGCTGACGCTGCGCTTAAAGGCGAACATCTCCCCCATGTCGTAGGAAAGAGCACCGTGGACGCCCACGGACGCGCCGTTTGCGGCGTCGTGGTAGACCTGGGAGGCGTGGAGCAGGGTCTTGGTGGGGATGCAGCCCCGATTCAGGCAGGTGCCGCCCACCTCCCGGCGCTCCACAATGGCGGTGTGCAGCCCCAGCTTGGCGGCGCGCAGGGCGGCGGTATAGCCCCCGGGACCTGCGCCGATGACCAGCAGTTGATAATCAGACATAGGAGTCCCTCCTGTGAATCATGTGTTTTTCCAGCGCAGGACGGGCTTGCGGGCCGCCTGAACCTCGTCGGGCCGGCCGATGGGCATATTGTGGGGGGCGGTGTGCATGGACGCTGCATCCTCAAAGGCCTTATGATACAGCTTGCGCAGTACCTCCGCCGCATGGTCCAGGGTCTCGATGCCCTCGGTCTCCGTGGGCTCCAGCATCAGCGCCTCATGGACGATCAGCGGGAAGTACATGGTGGGCGGATGGATCCCCTCGTCGATAAGGGACTTGGCCACATCCAGGGCGGACACGCCGGTCTCCTTCTTCAGGTCGCTGAGATCCAGCACGAACTCATGCATACACAGCCGGTCGTAGGCGGGGGTGTAGGTGCCCCGGAGCTTGGCCATGAGATAGTTGGCATTGAGCACGGCGTTCTCCGCCGCCTCGGGGATGCCCTCCTTGCCCAGAGTCAGCAGGTAGGCCAGGGCCCGGACCACCACCAGGAAGTTGCCCTGGAAGCTGCGCACCTGGATATGACCCGGCTCCTCCGCCAGGGCGCTATGGGGCAGGAACTCCTTCAAAAACGCCTTGCAGCCCACCGCACCTGCGCCGGGACCGCCGCCGCCGTGGGGCGTGGCAAAGGTCTTGTGCAGGTTCATGTGGATGCAGTCAAAGCCCATGTCGCCGGGACGGACCACGCCCATAACGGCGTTAAGGTTGGCGCCGTCATAGTAGCACAGGCCGCCGGCCTCGTGGACCAGACGGGTGATCTCCAGAATATTCTTGTCGAAGATGCCCACGGTGTTGGGGTTGGTGAGCATCAAGCCGGCGGTGTCCTCCCCCAGAGCGGCCCGAAGCGCGTCCAGATCCACACAGCCGTCCGGGCCGGAGGCGATGTTCACCACATCGAAGCCGCACATGGCCGCGGTGGCGGGGTTGGTGCCGTGGGCGCTGTCGGGCACGATGATCTTGGTGCGCTTTTTATCGCCTCGGGCATCGTGATACTGCTTGATAAGCAGCACGCCGGTGAACTCGCCGTGGGCACCGGCGGCGGGCTGGAAGGTCATATCGTCCATGCCGGTGATCTGGCAGAGATATTCGGCGGCGGTGTCCAGCACCTGCTGCATACCCTTGCGGTCTTGGGCGGGAGAAAGGGGATGTACCCCCGCAAAGCCGGGCAGGGCTGCCATTTCCTCGTCGATGCGGGGATTATACTTCATGGTGCAGGAGCCCAAGGGGTAGAACCCGCAGTTTACGCCGTGGACCTGCTTGCACAGCTCCGTATAGTGGCGGGAGATGTCCGTCTCGCTCATTTCCGGCAGGGCGGGCTTTTCCTCGCGCCGCAGGGAGTCGGGCAGGGATACGCTCTCCACATCGCAGGCGGGCAGAATGGTGCAGCGGCGTCCGGGAACGCTCTTTTCAAAGATCAGCTTCATTTTGCCAGCACCTCCTTCACAATGGAAACAGCCTTGTCAAGCTGGGCTCGGGAGACCTTCTCCGTGGCGCACCACAGAACGCCGTCCTCACCCACAGGCAGGCCGCCCAGGATGTCGCCCTCCGCCAGAGCGGAGAGAACGGCCTCCCGCCGGGGCATATGGGTGACGAACTCGTGGAAATATTCTCCGGTATAGGCCAGGGACACGCCCTCGATGGCGCACAGGGCCCGGGCCAGATAGTGTGCCTTGGCCATGGACTGCTCCGCCGCCTGGGCCATACCGTCCGGGCCCATGGTGGCCATGTACAGCCCTGCGGTCAGGGCGCACAGAGCCTCGTTGGAGCAGATGTTGCTGCTGGCCTTTTCCCGGCGGATGTGCTGCTCCCGGGCTTGCAGGCTCAGCACATAGGCCCGGCGGCCTTCGGAATCCGTGGTCTCGCCCACGATACGGCCGGGCAGCTTGCGCATGAGCTTCTCCGTGGAGGCCATGTAGCCCAGGTAGGGGCCGCCGCAGCCCAGGGGCAGGCCCAGAGGCTGCCCCTCCCCCACGGCGATGTCCGCGCCGCAGGCCCGGGGTGTTTTCATAATGGCCAGAGCGATGGGGTTGCAGCCCATGATATACAGGGCTCCCGCCTGGTGGGTCAAAGCGCCCAGGGCCTCTGCGTCCTCTAACTGGCCGAAGAAGTTGGGCTGCTGCACATAGAAGCCGGACACCTCCGCCGTGAGCATCTCGCCCAGGGCGTCCATGTCGGTCTTGCCGTCCTTCACGGGTACGATACGCACCTCGTCGCCGGTGCCGTAGCAATAGGTGCGGACGGTGTTGATGGTGTCGGGGTGCGCCGCGCCGGAGATAAGCGTCACCCGGCGCTTGCGGTCCCGGCACATGGCGGCGGCCTCGGCGGCGGCGGTGGCGCCGTCATACACGGAGGCGTTGGACACATCCATGCCCGTCAGCTGGCAGATCATGGTCTGGTACTCGAAAATGGACTGCAGAAGTCCCTGGCTCATTTCCGCCTGATAGGGGGTGTAAGCGGTGAGGAACTCCTCCTTGGCAGGGATATACTTTACGATGGAGGGGATATAGTGGTCGTAGGCCCCGGCGCCCCGAAGCACCGTACCGTACACGCGGTTCTCCGCGGCCATAGCGGTCATGGTGCGGCTGACCTCCAGCTCACTCATCCCGGCGGGGATATGCAGCGGCTCGGTGAGGAGCATCTGCTCCGGCACATCCCGGAACAGCTCGCGCATACTGCTTACGCCTACAGCCTTACGCATTTCCTCCCGCTGCGTCCCGGTAGAGGGAACATAGCTGCCCATAGCTTAGCCCTCCTCGGTGCAGAAGGCCTCATAGGCGGCGGCGTCCAGCAGCTCCTCGCTGCCGTCCACATTCTCCACCTTGATGATCCAGGCGCCGTAGGGGTCGCTGTTCAGCTTCTCCGGGGCGTCCAGCAGGTCCTCATTCACGGCGCACACGGTACCGCTGACAGGGGAAACCAGGTCGGACACGGCCTTCACGGACTCCACATCGCCGAAGGCATCGCCGGCGGTGACGCTGTCGCCCTCACCGGGCAGGTTTACGAACACCACATCGCCCAGGGCGTTCTGGGCAAAATCGGAAATGCCCACGACAGTGACGCCATCCTCTACCTTCACCCACTCATGGGACTTGGAATATTGCAGCTCGACAGGATACAACATGATACTTTACCTCCATTAAATAAATATATTGTTTGCTTTCTCTGCCCCGCCCCCGACGGAGGCGGGGCGTAACGCTTTTTTACACCAGCTTGGCAGCCAGATTCTCCAGAGCCTCGTCGATCTCGGCATCGCTGAAGCAGTAGCGCATCTCCAAATGCTCGCTACGCAGCTTCTTCACTTCCTCCTTCACCTCCGTGCCCCGGAGGATGCAGTCGGCCATGAGGGCGGCCAGGCGGTCAAAGTCGGCGGCCTCGAAGCCGAAGCGGGTCATCTCGCTGACGCCCATGCGCAGGGCGCCGGAGGCGGTGAAGCCCTCCTCATCGGGGGTGGCCTGGTAGTTCACCACGATGTTGTTGCGCTCCAGGCGCTCGGCGATCTCGGGGCCCTCGCCGTAGCCCACGGACACGATGACCTGGTGGGTCTCGGTGTAGTCAATGGCGGGGTCGCCGGCCACATCCAGCCCATGGGCCTTCAGGCTGCGGGCAAAGGACTTGGCGTTTTCGATGACGGCCTTCTGGTACACATCCCGGAACTGGTTCATTTCATAGGCGGCCATCAGCATACCCAGCTGGGTGCCCAGGTGATGGTTGGAGACGCTGCCGGGGAAGGTGCGGCTCTCAATGGTCTTCCACAGGCCGTACTTCAGGTCGTCCTCCTTGTAATTCACGCCGATGACGCCGCGCTGGGGGCCGAAGAAGGTTTTGTGGGTAGAGCCGGTGACGATCTCTGCGCCCTCGGCAAAGGGATTCTGGAAATGGTCGCCGATGAGGCCCAGCACATGGGCCATGTCGTACATGATGGTGGTGGGGATGTTCTGCTCATCCACGAACTGACGGATGGCGGCCACAGGCTCCTTGTGCAGCACCATGCTCTTGCCGAATATGATCAGCTCCGGGCGATAGCGGTCAATGAGCTTCTTGGTCTCCTCCACATCCATCTTATAGGGATTATCGGCGCAGACGGGGAAGTTGACCACAGCCGGCTTCTCCGTCACGGGGTCGATGGCAATATAGTCATGGAGAGCGCCCATGGGCTGGGCAGACAGGTGGCCGCCCTTGATGATGTGGTTATTCATCACATAGCCCAGGCGCTTGGCCTCGTGCTTGCGGTCCACACGGTTTTTCCAGTCCATCAGGGCGGAGAATACAGCCATGTTGGACATCTGGCCGCTGAGGGTACGGGTCTCCACCTCGGTGCAGCCGAAGTAGGCGCGCATCTCCTCCACCAGGCGGCGCTCCACCTCGTCGATGAACTTGGTGCCCTGATAATAGAACACTTCCTTCTCATAGAAGGCCAAAACCTTCTTATGCTCGGCGTAACGGCAAGCGGGATCGCTGCCGCTGAGCAGACGCACGGCGCGGCTGGGGGTGTTCTCCGAGGGGATGAGGTTGATGCACTGCTCCTGGCGCCAGATATGGTTCTCCAGGGCCTTGTGTACCAGCTCCAGGGCCTTAGGAGCGCGGTCACCGCCGCCTACACCATGCTCGTCCTCCTCCACACCATAGAGCAGAGGTCTGGCAAAGGGGGGCGCACCCACGCTCATGTGCCGGGCGGGAATCACGGCCTTGAGCCGCTTACCCCGCACATCCACCTCCACGGTGTCGTCGGTGAGAATATCGCTGTCAATGTAGCACAGGCCGATGGCGCGCTTGCCGCTGGCCTCCAGGATCACGGTGGAAAGGCCCTGGCCCTCGGTCTTGAAGTAGGGAACCATGGTGCCGCTGGTGACCCAGCCCACCAGCTTATCCCCCTGATAGATCTCCATGCCCGCGCGCATAACGCCCCGGTCCTCCAGAGCGATGGGAGCGATCTTCCGGGGCAGGCCGGACAGGTCGGAGAAGTCACGGTCCATGTACTTCATAAAGTACTTATGCTGCTTTTCCAGAGCGGCGCGGCCGATGTAGTCCCCCTTCTGCTCCGAGAAGCTCACGGCGAACTTAGCCAGCGGCACGGCGAAAATGGGGATCTCGCTGCCATCGGGGGCGGTGCCCATCTCATGGCCGTACAGGGGCATGGATGCCTCCATGCGCAGGGTGTCCCGGGCGCCCAGGCCGGCGGGGTGTGCGCCCATTTCCACCAGGCGGTTCCACAGCCACGCTGCGTCCTCGCTGCGCACATAGACCTCGTAGCCCAGGGGCTCGCCGGTGTAGCCGGTCTTGGCTACCCGGGCGTAGTGACCCTCCAGGGACACGGTGCCCAGAGCATTCTTCATGGGCTCGGTCATCTGGGCGCCGCCGTTGAGAGCGGTGAGCATCTCCTTGCTCCGGGGGCCCTGGACGGCGATGGCCGCCCAGTCGGCAGAGATGTCGGTGATGGTGCAGTCGAAGCCCTGCAGGGCCGCGCGCAGGTGGGCCAGGTCCTTCTCGGTGTTGGCGGCGTTTACCACCAGCAGGTAGTTATCCTCCTGGAACATATACAGGTAGGCGTCGTCCACGGCGCCGCCGTTTTCATTGGGGATGATGCAGTACTGGGCCAGGCCCACATCCAGGGCAGCCACATTGCTGGTGAGCACATGCTGCAAAAAGGCCTTGCGCTCCGGGCCCTCCACCAGCAGCCGACCCATGTGAGACACATCGAAAAGGCTGCACACCTGACGGGTGTACAGATGCTCGGCAATGATGCCGCCGGGGTACTGGATGGGCATTTCCCATCCGCCGAAGTCCACCATTTCCGCACCGGCGGCCACATGGACATCGTATAATTGGGTACGCTTCAGTTCGCTCATTCTGGTTCCTCCTTAAAAGATGAATGGTTTTTAAGCAGCAAAAAGGGACACAAAGCCGCTTTATACGGCCTTGTGCCCCCGTTGAGTTACCTGAGAGATTCCCTCCCCGGCGGGAGGTTGCACCTTCGGTGGTCGGGCGTTACCGTCCGGCCTTTTCGGAGTATCGTCCGAAATCGGTCCTTTTGCCTGAGAGCTTCTGCGTTCCCCTTCGGCGCCGCCTGGGCGGTCTCTCCCGATTCCATCGTCCGATCTATATGAAATTATATCTGCGGGCATATCGCACCGCTATTTTGATTTTATCACCCGAAAAGCGCATTTGTCAAGGGCCAATTCCCGCTGTTTCGTTCCGTTTTTTTAGCTTTACAGGAAATTTGTCCGGTGGGGTAAGCCCCGGTTGCGCCCCGATTGAGCCTTCGGATTTTCAGATGCCCAGAAGCTGCTTTTTCTTGGCGGCGAATTCCTCCTCGGTGAGGACGCCAGCGTCGAAGAGCAGCTTATACTTCTGAATCTCCGCCACCGGGTCGGCGGCAGGGGCGGGAGCGGCGGCTGCGGCGGCGGGCTGGGGGTCATCCTCCCGGCGCTGGGGGGCGTCGGGGTTGACGATGTGCTGGAGCCGGGAGGCAAGCTCACGGAGGGCCTCCACCTTCTCCTCATACTCCCGGAGATAGTCCTCGGCGCTGGGATACTGGCTGCTGAAGTCCGGGGCGCCGATCTCCTGGGTGAAGCTCTTCCAATAGGGATGGGAGAAGGTCAGCTCCAGGCGGAACTTGCGCACCGGGGGCGTACACACAAACTCGGGCCGGGGAGGACGGGGATGGTCGTGGTCGTGATCCCGGTCCCGATCCATCATGCGGTGCATCTCCTCCATGTGCTCAAAGTCCTGCTTGCGGCGCATGAACTGGTCGATGCTGGGGATCAGGGCCTCCACCTTATCGGGCACATCGCTGCGGTGGCAGGTGAGGCCGTCGGCGTTTCCCGTAAACAGAGGATCGGAGTCCTCCAGGATGCGGAAGGACTGCAAATTCTCCGGGCCGAACACCAGCGCACTATCGTAGGGCTTGATGCGCAGCAGGCGGTGGGCGCTGTCCACCACCAGGGCGCCGCTGAGGAGGCCGAAGCCGTAGCGGTAGTCCTCGCTGAAGGTCTCGCGCAGGGCGGCGTTTTCCTCGTAAAAGGCCATGTACTGCTCCAGCTGCGCCAGGGTCATGCAGTCCAGGGCCCCGTCGGGCAGGTCGATCTTCCCGGCACACTCCTTGCACAGGGGCATATCCTCCACCTTGGTGGCCAGGAGCCGGGGGGTGGGATTGCCGCAGAGGGGGCAGGGTTTTTTGTTATTGCTGAAAAGTCCCATAGTGATTTTCCTCCTATTTCTATGCCTCGATTTTACCACGGTGGCCGGGGTATTTCCAGTGTTTTCCTCCGCCGGAGGGGCAATTTTCGGAAATTTACAGGAATTTATCCAGCTCCCGCTGGGCTTTTTCGATTTTCTTGACCTTGGGGCTCCGGTAAACCTTGCCCCGGGCGATGACCAGGTCCACATGGCGGAGGGCCTTCAGGTCCTCCAGGGGGTTCTGCCTTGTCACGATGAGGTCGGCGCACTTGCCGGGCTCTACGGAGCCGATCTCCTCCCCCAGACCCGCTACCCGGGCGTTGCCCAGGGTGGCGGTGTGGAGGGCGAAGGCGTTAGAGACGCCGCAGAACTTGTGGAAATAATAGACCTCCCGCCACATATCATAGTGGGTGATATAGGGGCAGCCGGTGTCGGTGCCCAGGCCCACGGGAATGCCCCGGGCCAGGCAGGCCTTGGCGCAGTCGATGATGCCGTCCATGACAAGCTTGCCGTTATACTGCTCCGTTTCCGACGCGCCGGTGACGCTGCGGTCAAACAGCGCGTAGGGCAGGGCCGGCGAGATGGTGGCGATATGGCAGGCCTTGCGCTCTTCAAACAGGCGGAGGATCTCCTCGTCGGGCCGGGCGCCATGCTCAATGGTATCTACCCCGCCCTCCAGGGCCACCCGGACCCCCTGGGGACTCTCCACATGGGCGGCCACGGGCAGGCCCAGGGCGTGGGCCTGGTCACAGGCGGCCTTCACCAGGGCCGGAGACATTTTCAGCTCCCCGGGCTCCCCCTTGCACTTGGCGTCCAGGACGCCGCCGGTGATCATCAGCTTAATAAGATCGGGCTTGTCCTGAGCAATTTTCCGGACCAGGGCCGCCGCCTCCTCCGGGGAGGTGGCCTCGTAGGCCAGGGACCCGGCCATATGGCCCCCGGGCACGGACACAGCCATGTTCCCCGCCAGAATCCGGGGGCCCACGGCCCCGCCGGAGAGAATCTTATCCCGGAGGCGGGAGTCTATCGCCTGAATGCCGCCCACGGAGCGGAGGGTGGTGACGCCGGAGAGCAGCTCCGTTTTGGCGTAGCCTGCGCAGACCCGGAACGCAACAGAGCGAAGGAGGGCGTTGCTGGTCATAAGGCGGACGGCCTTTTTGGGGTCCTTTTGCTTGACGGTGGGTTTGCCGGAGGCGGGCAGGTGGACATGGAGGTTAATAAGGCCGGGCATGACATAGCCGCCGGAGAGGTCGATTTTCTCGTAGTCCGGGGTCTCCGTCCCGGCGGGGACGATAGCCTCGATGCGGTCGCCCTTTAGAAGAACGGTCAGGCCCGGGCGGGGCTGCATAGCTTCGGTGCCGTCCAGGAGGATACCGTTCACCAATGCGTATTTCATGGAAGAAGCTTCCTTTCTTTTTTATTTTGCCGGATGGGTCAGGCGGTCTACGGCGGCCCGGGCCGCGGAGGCGGCGTCGGGGGTGTAGAGGTCGGCGTGAATTTCGTCGCAGAAGCTCTGGCTGATGGGTGCGCCGCCCACCATAATGCAAACCCGGTCACGGATGCCGCTCTCCCGGGCCAGCTCCACCACCCGGCGCATCTGCTGCATGGTGGTGGTGAGCAGGGCAGAGCAGGCGATGATGTCACAGTGATGCTCCCGGGCGGCCTGGATAAAGGTCTCCGGGGCCACATCCGCCCCCAAGTCATAGACCTCGATATTGCTGCCCTCCAGCATGATCTTCACCAGATTCTTGCCGATGTCGTGCATATCGCCCCGGACGGTACCGATACAGGCCGAGCCGATGGTGCGGCGGACACCGCCGCCGTCCACCAGATGGGGCTTTAACTGCGCCGTGGCGGCAGACATACAGCGGGCAGCCATGAGCATCTCCGGCACAAAGGCACGACTGGCGGAAAAATCCTCACCCAGGTCGTTCATACCCTTTATCAGGCCGCCGGAGAGGATGTCCTGGGCGGAGATGCCCCGGGAAAGAGCCTTATCCACCAGAGCCAGCAGCTTTTTCTGCTGGCCGCGCTTGGTGGCGGCGGCAACGGCGGCCAGGAGGTCCTCCCCCTGCTCCGCCGGAGTCTCCGATACGGCGGCAGTGGGAGCGGAAGCACGGGGCGCCAGGCTGCGCCGAGGCTCCGGCGGCAGCGGAAAAGCAGGCAGGTGTACGCCGGCGTTGTAGGCGTCGATGGTCTCATCGATATACCGGTCGATATGAGAATAGACGGCGCCGGGGAGGCCGTAGGTAATGGAGGGGATGAAGTGGCCCCCGGGGCAGCAGGCCCGGAGGGTACGCCGGGTGTAGTCGCAGACCTCCCCGGCCGTGGCGTCCGAACGGTCGATGGCTGCGCCGATGCCGCCCATGAGGACCAGCTTGCCCTGCAAATGGCGCTGGAGAGCGGGGATGTCATTCTCCGGCAAAACCCCCTGCCAGACCTGAATGCCGATCTCGGCCATGTCGTCCACGATGGGCACCAGATAGGAGTCGGCGTGGTGGATGGCGATGCAGCCCCGGGAGCGGATATAGCCGTAGAAGCGGCGGTAGGGCTCCTTGAAAAACGCCCGCCACATATCCGGATGCATAAACAGGGCATCCTTGGTGCCCCAGTCATCGTGGGAGAAGATGACATCCGGGTGAAGGTTATCGATGAGCAGCTTCACATAGCCCAGGCGGTAGTCGGTGATGTAGTCAATGAGCCGGTGCATTTCATCGGGATGCTCATAAAGGGCGGTGAGGGTGTTTTCAAAGCCCATGAGAAAATGGCACTGCTCAAAAATACCCGTGCCCATGAAGCCTGCCAGGAGCTTTTCCTCTCCGGCGGCAGAGCGGGCGGCGGCGCGGCAGTCCTCCCAGCCCGCAGTGCAGCTCACCGCCAGGTCCGGGGCATGGACCGTCTCCTCCCAATGCGTCACATCCGGGCAGACGGTGAGGTCGTCCGTGTGGACGGGAATGGCCCCGGGGGCGTCGGCGGGAAAGCTGATGGTGGTGCCCCAGCGGTCACGGCTGACGCTGCCGCGGCGGCGGTTTCCCCGCAGGTAGGTGTTAATAGGGTCATTGAGGCACATATACAGGGCCTCATACTGCTTCAGCACCCGCTCCGGGCGGCCATTGGGCTTTAATAGCTCCAGGAAAATTTCTTTGGGTGTCTGCATGGCTTTTTCACTCCTCCGCAATAAGCACACAGGATGTATAGGTGAGGGTCTGGGGGCCGTAATTATAGGGCAGGCCGGACTTTTGGCAGATGTCGCTGACCCAGAGGCCATAGGCCTCCATGGAGGTCAGGCGCTTGGACGGGTAGCGGCAGGGCCGGGTGGGACAGGTACACCGGGCGCACAGGGTGCAGGCTCCGGCTGTGAGGGCCAGGCAGCCCGGGTGCAGCAGCCGCGCCTGCCGGGCAAAGCCTTGAAAAGACTTTTTATGCTGCCGGGCCAGGCTCTCCATGGCGGGATAGTCCAGCGGGTGAGCCAGGGGGCCGGTGGTCTGGACCAGGAGGCCCCTGCGGCACCTTGCAATGGCGGCGGCTGCCTGGGTGAGACTTCCGCAGGCCGGGGGGCAGGCCCAGTTTTTACCGTATTGGCCGCAGCGGTCCGCCGCGCACATGGCCCGGACAGACGCCAGGGGCTGAAAGGCCGAGAGATTGGCCGCCCCCCAACGGGTGAAGCCGTTTTCCCTCGCCAGGGTCATAAGCCGCTCCACGGTCTCCCCTCCCCTCTTGACAAAGCAGCCCGGGACTGCTAAAAATTATAGGTAGATATAGTATAATAAGGTGTCGGGGCCGTGTCAAGGTCGGCGGCACCGGGTTTCCATTTTTTGATTTTACGAAACGGAGGACGGCAGGATGCAGGTACAATTTCCGCTGATTTTGGACGGGGCCACCGGCACGGAGCTGCAAAAGCGGGGCTTTACCGGGGCGGTGAGCGCCGAGGAGTGGGTGCTTGCGCACCCGGAGAGCATTTTGGACATCCAGCGGCGCTATGTGGACGCCGGGAGCCGGGTGCTGTATGCCCCCAGCTTCGGCGCAAACCGCCAGAAGCTGGAGGAGCACGGGATCTTCAACCAAACGGCAGCCTATAACCGAAGGCTGGCGGCGCTGTCAAAGCAGGCGGCGGCGGGCCGGGCCCTGGTGGCCGGAGACCTGTCCCCTACGGGGCTGTTTCTCTCGCCCATGGGAGAGACCTCCTTCCGGGAGCTGGTGGACATTTACACGCCCCAGGCGGCAGGGCTGGAGGAGGCCGGGGTGGACCTGTTCGTTATTGAGACCATGATGACCCTGTCCGATGCCCGGGCGGCGGTGCTGGCGGTACGAAGCGTCAGCGACAAGCCCATTTTCGTCACCTTTACCTGCGATGAAAAGGGCCGGACCGTCTCCGGCACAGACATCACGGCGGCCCTGGTTATTATGCAGGGCATGGGCGTGGATGCCTTTGGCCTGAACTGCTCGGCGGGGCCGCAGGAGATGCTGGTGCAGCTGCGGCGGCTGCGGGAATATGCCCGGGTGCCGCTCATTGCCAAACCCAACGCCGGAATGCCGCAGATCGTGGACGGCAAGGCGGTATATAGCTGCCCGCCGGAGGAATTTACGGCGCTGGTGCCGGAGCTTTTGCAGGCAGGTGTGGCCATTTTCGGCGGCTGCTGCGGCACGGACGCCGGGCACATTGCAGCGCTGAAAAAGGCCCTGGACGGGGCGGAGATCACGCCCCCATCGCCCCGGCACCCGACGCTTTTACCGGCGGCCACGGAAAAGCTGCCTATGTATTTGCCGGCGGACGCCAAGCACGGGCCGGTGATCGCCGTGACGGAAAATCTGGAGGATGACCTTCAGGAGGCCATGGACGGAGACGAGCCCATGGTGGCCGTGGCGCTGCAAAGCACGGCGGACGCGGAGGAACTGGCCCAGGTACAGTACCTGATCGAAAAGCCCCTATGCCTGGTGTGTGACGACGGGGCGGTGCTGGAGGCGGCTCTGCGGAGCTACCAGGGCCGGGCCCTGTACGAGGGCGCGATACCGGAGGAGACCCTGGCGCGGCTGCAGGAGCTGTATGGGCTGATTTACTGAGCGCCGGCGCCCTCTGCCTACGGAAAAGAATCGGATTGCTTCGGTAGGTATTTCCGCCGCAGCAATCCGATTTTATCTTTTTTACAATTTATTAACACTTCCCAGGAGGCCTCCTTGACTTTTGCGATTCAATGCGCTAAAATGGCAGTGGTTTGAGGAACTCTCCGCCACGGAGGCGGAAAAACGAAAAAAGGCCGCGGCGCTGAGGGGCCCCCCCGGGGGGCGGATTTTTTGCGGCCGGACGGGAGAAGCAATGAAAGAGAAAAGTACAAAGAATTTCGGCACCCGCTGGGGCTTTATCCTGGCCTCGGTGGGCTCCGCCGTGGGCATGGCCAATGTGTGGGGCTTTCCCAACAAGCTGGGCAGCAACGGCGGCGGTGCATTTCTGCTGATCTACCTGCTGTTCGTATTCATTTTCAGCTATGTGGGTCTGCCGGCGGAGTTCGCCATGGGCCGCCGGGCCGGCACCGGTACTCTGGGCGCCTATGAAAACGCCTGGTCCACCCGCAGCAAGGGCATGGGCAAGGCCGGCGGTCTTTTGGGCTGGCTGCCCCTGGCAGGGTCTCTGTGCATCGCCATCGGCTATGCGGTGATCGTCACCTACATTCTCAAGGCGCTGGTGGATTCCGTGGTGGGTACGCTGATGACTGCGGACACCGCCGCTTGGTTCGGCGAGTTTTCCTCCACGCCCTTTTCCGTGGTGCCCTATCACATTATCGTGGTGGTGGGGACGCTGCTGACCCTCTATCTGGGGGCCCACAGCATTGAAAAGACCAATAAGATCATGATGCCGGTGTTTTTCATCATTTTCCTGGTCCTGGCGGTGCGGGTGGCGCTGCTGCCCGGGGCGGCGGAGGGCTACCGCTTTATGTTCACCCCGGACTGGGCGGCGCTGAAGGACCCGATGATCTGGATCTGGGCCATGGGCCAGGCCTTCTTCTCCCTGTCGGTAACAGGCAGCGGCATGATCGTGTACGGCGCGTACCTCTCGAAGGAGGAGGATGTGGTGCATATGGCCCAGCGGACGGCACTGTTTGACACCATCGCGGCGGTGGTGGCGGCGCTGGTCATCATCCCGGCGTGCTTCTCCTATGACCTGGATGTGGGCGCAGGCCCGGGGCTGCTATTCGTGACCCTGCCCACCATTTTGCAGGACATCCCCCTGGGGCGGCTATTCGCCATTATTCTGTATGTGGCCATGATTTTCGCAGGGGTCAGCTCGCTGCAGAATATGTTTGAGGCGGTGGCGGAGTCGCTGCTGCACAAGTTCCCGAAGCTGAATCGCACGGCGGCCCTGGCGGTGCTGTGCGTGCTGTGCCTGGGCGCAGGACTGTTTATGGAGCCTATCGCCAAGTGGGGACCCTGGATGGATCTGGTATCCATCTACATCATCCCCATCGGGGCCACATTGGGCGCAGTGTCGTGGTTCTATGTAATGAAGAAGGACGACCTGCTGACGGCTATCAACACCGGCAGCCACAAGACCCGGGGCGCCCTGTGGTACAGCGTGGGCCGGTATGTGTATGTGCCCTTGGCGCTGGTGCTGTGCCTGGTGGCGCTGATCGGCGGCGTGGCGTTTTAAGGAAAAATTGAAATTGGGCATAAGAATCCCCTCCGGAAGCCGCGGCTTCCGGAGGGTTTTTGCGTGGGAAGGATGAAAAAGAGAAAAGCTGAAAGTGGAAAGAGGGAGCGTAGGGGCGACCCTTGCGGTCGCCCGGGGGCAAGGAGGACGGATTGCCACGACCAGCGTTCGCGCTGGTCTCGCAATGACGGGCTTTTTGCAAGGGGTACGGTGAAACGGCGGGACACATGGGTCCCGCCCTACACGGCATTATTTTGTAGGGGCGGACGACCCTGTCTGCCCGGCTCGGCGTGTTCCTTGTGGTGCGTAGGGGAGGGGCTCTCTTGCCCACCGTCGTGCCAACCGACTGACGGGCACTGTCGTACCCGCCAATCGGGGCACTTCCTCGAAACCGGCTCGCCTCATCCGCCACTGGCGGCGCTTCGCCGATTTCCCCTCCCGCAGGCGACCGCGAGGGTCGCCCCTACGGAGGGGAACAAGAAGTGCGCCGGTTATCGGGCGGGGCAGAACCCCGCCCCTACGCATGATAGGGGTTTTACAGGTGCGGGGGGATATTGGGGAGCAGGTGTGGGCCGGACAGGGTGAAGATGGCACCGTTTAAGGCGATTTCCGGCGTGCCGTCCGTGGAGAGGATTTGCAGGGTACGGGTCTCGTGAGCAGTGGTGAGGGTCAGGGTTGGGACGCCACCGTTCATTTGGCCCGGGCGATACTTTTTCACATAGGTAAGCTGAAGAGCCCGGAAATAGTCCGTCCAGACCTGGAATTCCTCCCCTGTCAGGGCGGTGGAGGCGGCATAATCCACGGTGGGACGCAAGACGATTTCGGTCATGGGGGTTTGGAGGAAGGCCTGGCAGGAGGATGTTACCGTCCGGGTGCGGGGAATGCACAGACACGCTGCCAAGGCAGCAGCACAGAGGAGGACCAGGAGAGGGAGGGCGAATTTTCGTGGCATGGGGACACCGCCTTTCTGTTAAGTTGAAAGTGGAAAGCGGAAAGAGGGAGCGTAGGGGCGACCCTTGCGGTCGCCCGGGGGCAAGGAGGACGGATTGCCACGGCCAGTGTGCGCACTGGCTTCGCAATGACGGGCTTTTTGCAAGGGGTACGGTGGGACGGCGGGACACATGGGTCCCGCCCTACACGGCATTATTTTGTAGGGGCGGACGACCCTGTCCGCCCGGCTCGGTGTGTTCCTTGTGGTGCGTAGGGGAGGGGCTCTCTTGCCCACCGTCGTGCCAACCAACTGACGGGCACTGTTGTGCCCGCCAATCGGGGCACTTCCTCGAAACCGGCTCGCTTCATCCGCCACTGGCGGCGCTTCGCCGATTTCCCCTCCCGCGGGCGACCGCGAGGGTCGCCCCTACGGACGGGAACAAGGAGCGCGGTAAACGGGGCGTCGAGGACGCCGCCCCCTACGGAGGGGAACAAGAAGTGCGGTGGTTATCGGGCGGCGGGCTGAGGGCAGCCCGCCCTACGGAAGTGCAATATGAAGTGCGTAGGGGCGGGGGTGCCTGCTCTTATGGCGTGGACAGGGTGCCGGTGGGCGGCAATGATGAGGCATCGGCGGCGGTAATGAGATTGGGTTCCTCTATTTGAACGGGGGTGCCGTCGGGGTTGGTGGGGAAGCAGAAAGCGTAGCCATACTCGGAATTTACGGGAAAATTTCGAATCTGCTCCTCGGTGAACAGGCCCACTGCGATGGGCCAGGTGATGATCAGGTCGTCGTCCTGTTCCTGCAAATTCACCAGGCGGAGGTCATAGCCCAGGGCGGCCAAACGCTTAAATTCGCCGCCCAGGCTTCCGGCGGCTACCTGTTCCCCATTTTGGAATACATCCATTTCTAAAAGGAACTTTACATTCCGGCCCGCGTACTGCTTTCGGGCGGCGTTGACCTCCACAAAGCAGAAATACTCGCCGGGGTCCGGGGCCTTGTAGCAGGCTTCGACGCCGATTTCGTAGTCTGTAACGGACTGGCTGGGGGAATAGTTCGTGTCTCCGTCCTTATATTCCTTCAGCGGCAGGTAGCGGGCCGTCAGCAGCACGGCTATGGCCGTGACCAGACACAGGCAGGCCGCCGCGCTCCAGCGGTGCCAGGTGGGTGCGGGCCGGCGGGGGCGGACGGGTTCATGGGCCCGGGCCACAAAGTCATCCCGGATGTCTCCCAAAAGCAGGGAAAATTCTTCTGTTTTCATAGCATAAAGCCCCTTTCCGAAAGGCGGCGGCGCAGCTGCGTGCGCAGGCGGTGGAGGGTGACATAGACATGGTTTTCCGAGAGGGCGAAGCGCCGGGCGATGTCGGGCACGCTGTCAAAATACCAGTAGCGGCAGACGAAAATCCGGCGCTTGGTGTCCGGGAGGGCGGCCAAAAACTCGTTGATAGCTCCCAGCAGCTCCCGGCGGTCCAAATCGGACTCGGGGGTGTCCTGATGGGAAACCACTTGGGCCAGCTCCTCAAATACCGCGTCCGCTTCCCCACCGCCCCGTTTTTCCGCCGCGTCCTTACGGCGGCGGTTCAGGGCCAGGTTTCGGGTGATCTTACCCAGAAAAGCCGACAGCACCGCCGGGCGGTGGGGCGGCATGGCGTTCCAGGCCCGGAGATAGGTGTCGTTGACGCACTCCTCCGTGTCTCGTTGATCTCGGAGTATATTCCGGGCCACGGCGGTGCAGTAGGAGCCATATTTTTCGGCGGTAGCAGGGATGGCTTGGGCGTCTCGGTGCCAATACAGGCTGATAATGGCGGCATCCTCCAGGTGGTCCATGGGCTTCCCTCTCCTTCCTCGTTGCCTTTCACTTTTAAGGACAGCTTTTGACGGCGATTCTTACAGCGATTTTGAAAAAAACTCCCGGAAACGGATTCCGGGAGTTTTTAGTTCTGATAAAGGGCAAAAAGCCTCGCAGAGTTCGCGTCCGCAGACGCGAAAACTCCAATCATTTTTCACCGCGACATGCGCGTGGGGAAAAATACCTCTCAGCCCGCAAGTGTGGAATTTTGGGCCTTTGGCCCAAAATTATGCGCGCAGCGGGGTGCAAGCCTTTTGGCAGAAAAAACGAAGTTTTTTCGCCAGGAATTTTTATCCCCACAGGGCGGTGAGCATGGGGATGATCTGCTTTTTGCGGCTCATGACCCCCGGAAGGAAGAGGGTGTTGTCCTTGGGCTCCACAGAGAAGGCGTTGCGAATGGCGTCGTCGCTGCCCACATACAGTAGCTGCGTGCCCTCCAGCAGCACATCCGTGAGCATCAGAAGCACCATGTCGTAGTGGCGCTCGTCCCGGAGGCGGGCCATCTCCTTCAGCAGCTCGTCCTTGCGGTTCATGATTTCCAGAGAGTCCAGGCAGGTGATCTGCCCCACGCCCAGCATCTGCTCGGCAATGTGGAACTCCTTGAAATCGGAGGCGATAAGCTCCTGCACGGGCTTATCGGGACTGACGGAGGAAAACAGCTCCTTGCCCAGGTCGTCCAGCTTCACATTGGCAATGCGGGCCAGGCGCTGGGCCATGGAAATATCCCGCTTGGTGCAGGTGGGGGACTTGAACATCACCGTGTCCGACAGGATGGCCGCCGCCATAAGACCCGCCATGGGCCCCGAGGGGATGACCCCGTGCTCCTGGTACATGGCGGCGATGATGGTATTGGTGCTGCCCACCGGCTCATTGCGCACATAGATGGGCTGGCCGGTCTGAATATCCGCCAGGCGGTGATGGTCGATGATCTCCAGGATCTCCGCCTGGTCCAGGCCCGGGACGGACTGGGCAAACTCATTATGGTCCACCAAAACCACCTGCTTGCGCCGGGGACGGAGCAGATGATAGCGGGACAGGGTGCCCACCACCCGCTCCTTTTCATCCAGCACCGGGTAGCTGCGGTAGCGGCTCTTTAGCACCACCTCACGGACATCATCGATATAATCATCCAGGTGGAAGCAGACGATCTCTCCCCGCTGGCAGGGACGGGAGATGGGGATGGCCTGGTAAATCAGGCGGCAGGCCCGGCCCGCGGCAAAGGGAGTGGAGATGATGCAGGTGTCGCCCTCGTAATTCTCCAGGTCCGGGTTAATATCCGCCCGGCAGATGATGAGGCAGCTGACCTTCTGGTCCAGGGCCCGCTGGATCATGTCCGGCTGGCTGGCCACCAGGACGATATTATTGCTGCCGGTGAAGCGGAGGTTTTCGGAGGCCTGGGGCATGGCCACCACCACATTGCCGCTGATGCTGGTGGGGATGCCGGTACACTCATTGACAATGCGCCCCTCCAGGACGCTGACCAGGTTGAATACCGGCAGATCCTCCACCCGGGTGTCCACCAAAGTCTCCATGCTGAAGGTGGCAATGTCGCCGGCAGAGAGCATACCGTAGAGGGAGCCATCGTCATTGACCACGGGGACAGCGGAAATGCGCTGCTCATGCATCACATGCCAGGCCCGGTCCATGGTGACGGAGGAGCTGAGGCAGGGAGGCGTGTCGAAATCCAGGTCTCGGACCTGGGTGCGTACGGTGCGGATGGACTCGGGCTCGGAAAGGCCGAAATGCCGAAGCATACGCTCCGTTTCATCGCTGATATGGCCCAGATGGACCGGAATATATCGACGGTCACCCAGGGCATTGCGCAGCGCGGCATAGGACATGGCGGCGGCAATGGAGTCCGTATCGGGATTTCGGTGACCGGTTACATAAATCTCGTTCATAAGCTCTCCTCCTGTGAGCGTTTTTTTTCATTATAAAACGGGGCAATTCGTTTTTCAATACGGGGATATTATAAATTTTTATTTTTTAGAAAGTTTTTTTCGCAAAAAGGTAGGGAGTGGCGGAGAGGCAAGGCAGAAGCGGAAGGGTTTTTCGACAGTCTTAAAGCCCCGCCGGGTAGGCGGGGCTTTGGGGTCAGCCGATGGCGATATTGTGTATGCCGCCGGAATATGCTATGGTATCCTCTGCATCCTCCTTGTCCGTGGCACCGAAGGCTTCTCCGGGGGAGCCGATCAGCCCCCACTCCTGCAGGAGGGCCAGGGTGCGGGTACACTGGGGATTGAGTCTGGCGGAGATGGTTTTTTCATCGTCCTCCAGCATGATATCGAGGCAGGGGTCCTGGTAGTCATAGAGGTCGCGGTCCAGCATATTCATGTGGGCGATGTCCTCCAAAAGCGTCTGATACAGGAGCCTGCACTCCTGGGCCGTCAGCTCTCGCCTCCGTTCCTTTGCGAAATTGATTATATAGCCGTGGCGGAGAGCATCCGCGTTCACATTCACATCGTCCAGCACCAGGCTGCGGCGGAAGGTCTCCGATTCCAGCATAGCCCGGACGGCGGTGCGATCCTCATTGCGCAGCTGGTACTGCCGGGAGAGGGTTCCGCCGTTTTTCAGATGGTAGGTGATGCTAATGGTGTTCTTCCCCAACCAGTCGGAGCCGAGGTTTTCTTTGGCAGCACAGTCGGCAAGGTAGCGGTGGGCCTGCACAATGGCGTCGATCTCCTCCGGGTCGGTGATTCTTGCCCTGCTTCCGTAAATGGCCCGCTGATAGACCTCCACAGACTCCACCTGATTGGTCTGGGGAATGCGCTGCTCGAAGCCGAAGAGGTCGGCCTTGATGCACAGGGTCAGGGCCAGGAGCACCGCGCACAGGGCCAGCAGCTCCGGCCAGAGCTTGCCGAAGACGCGGGGGGTCCGGGCAATGAGCATCTGGGTGACGATCATGCACGCCAGGCCCAGGGTCACGATGCAGGCCAGCAGGGCCGGGGTATTTTTGGTGCAGCTGAGCATCCCCGCCAGCACAAGGCCCAGGCCCAGGCCGCCCAGCAGACCCACCGCCCACCGCACCACCGGGCGCAGAGGCCGGAAGGCCAGGGTGTCGCCGGAGGCCTCGCTGCGGCGGATGCGGTAGAGCAGGGCGCTGGCCGCCAGCAGCACCAGGGCCACGATGCCGTACACCAGCAGGCTCTTCCAGGTGCCGGCGCTCAGGAGGGGGCCGCTGCCGTTATTATACACTTCATACAGGTTCTGGTGCAGGCGCAGGACCGGGGTAAGCCAGACCACGATATGATCTCGGCCCATGGAAAACGCCGTGTCGTTATAGCTGGGGTAAAAGATGCTGCACATGGCGTCCGCCAGGATACGGCAGAAGATGACCACGCAGTTCACCGCGCCGTAGGCCACGGCCATGGCCGGGAGCCAGCCGCAGAGCATACAGCAAAAGACACCCAGGGAGAAAAACAGCAGGAAGGTCACCAGGGAGAACACCAGCCAGGAAAGGCTGGCCCCCCAATGGGTGCCGCCGCTCTGGGCCGAGAGCAGGCAGATAAGCACATTGCTCACCACCACGCAGCCCACGCAGCTCAGCACATGGGTGCGGAACTGGCAGCCCCGGCTGGCGGGGAAGCTGTGCATACCGTAGGTGCCCCGGGCGCTGGACAGATAGGAAAACAGGGCCATGGCCAGGACAATGCCGAAAATAAGATGGATCCAAATGGCGGCGGTGGTGGCGTTTGCGATGATTTCCAGGGCCACGCGCCGGGCCTCATACGGATGGGCGGCTTGCAGGTCCGCCGGGACATCGTTCCACATCCGCAGGGGCAAAATCAAAAACCACAGGAAGGTATAGCCGGCAAAGAGGGGCCAGCAGCGGCGCAGGTCGCTGCGCAGCAGGGCCGGGTTAAAGAAGGATTTTGTGAGCAGCATCGTCCGCACCTCCTAATTCATAGATAAAGATTTCCTCCAGGGTCAGGGGGATGGCCTCCAGCAGCACCGGGTCGGTGATCTGCATACGGCGGCAGATCTCCTCGCTGCTGCCGCGCATAATATAGGTATGCACCCGGCCCACCCGGGAATGATGGAGCACCTGCAGCTCGGCGGGGAGGGTGGGCTCCTCTGCCGTTTTGTAGGCCACCTGTATTTTCACGGTGTTATCCTGCAGATCCGAGAGGGTGCGCTCCAAAAGCACCTTGCCCTTATCCATAATGCCCACATGGTCGCACACATCCTCCAGCTCCCGGAGGTTATGGCTGGAGAGAAGCACCGTGGTGCCCCGGGCGGACACATCATCCAGCAGCACCTGCCAGACCTGCCGACGCATCACCGGGTCCAGGCCGTCCACCGGCTCATCCAGCACCAGGTACTCGGGCATACAGCTCATGGTGATCCAAAAGGCCGCCTGGCGCTGCATACCCTTGCTCATGCGGCGGATGGGCTTTTTCTCCGGCAGACGGAAAAGCTCCCGGAGCTTATAAAACCGCTCCCGGTCAAACTGCGGGTACATCCCGGCATAGAGCTTGGCCATTTCCCAAATGGTAGACTGATTATAATAGAACCAGTCGTCGGGAATGGAGACGATGCGCTCCTTGGCATGGCGGTTTTCATACACCGGAACGCCGCACACCGTCACCTGACCGCTATCCTGCTTATAGACCCCGGTGATGTGGCGCAGCAGTGTGGACTTGCCTGCGCCGTTGGGGCCCACCAGGCCGTACACCGCCCCCTTGGGCACGGTGAGAGTGGCGCTGTCCAGGGCTGTGAAGCCGTCAAAGGTTTTTACCAGATTTTTTACCTCGATCATTTTCCTTCCTCCTCTCTCCACAGATCCAGCCACTGCTGCTCTGTCATGCCCAGCTGCCGCAGCTCCAGTATCGTGTCGTGCAGGCCCTCCGTAAGCTCAGCCATGCGGCGCCGACCTTGGTCGCCGTCCTCCGCCACAAAGCTGCCCCGGCCCGCTACCGTGTACACGAAGCCCTCCGCCTCCAGCTGGGCCATGGCCCGCTGAATGGTGTTGGGATTGATGGCCAGCTCCGTAGCCAGCTTGCGCACCGAGGGCAGCTGGTCCCCCGGCTGCAGAACGCCGCTTACCATCAGACGCCGCAGCCCGTCCCGCACCTGCTGGTGAATGGGACGGTTGTCCCGATAGTCCAAATGCAGCACAGTATCTCCTCCCCTCTTGTGTTTTTAGTGTATTAGTAGTATTAGTACGGTTAATATATCATAGCCCCTGTTGGCTGTCAAGGGGGCGGGGAATATTTTTTTGTGGGGGCGGGTATGCTGGGAGGGGCGGACTGCATAGGGGCCGGAAATCGGCTGGTACAACGGTGGGCAACCGACGCCCCGTTACCTCTCAGGTTGCGGGCGACCGCAAGGGTCGCCCCTACGGAGGGGTCACAAGGCGTGCGGTAAGGTGGGCCGATGTGGGGAGCGAGCTGAGCGCTGCCGGTGGCAGAGGAAGCGAAGTGAGCGAGTGGCCGCGGTCAAAATTTTAAGCGTCCGCCGTAAGGCAGCGCAAAAATTGTGGGCACCGCAACAGGATCATCGGCCCCTACGAATTATTGTTTTCTTGGGGATTACATATTTAATATAAAGGAGGGTCGAATATGAAGGCTATGGTCTACGCCAAGAGCTGCATTCAGTGCGGGCTTTGCGTGTCGGTCTGTCCGGAGGTGTTTTCCCTGCTGCCGGGGCAGACGGCGGTGGCCCGGGACGAGGACATCCCCACCGATTTGCAGCTGAGCGTGCAGGCGGCGGCGGAGGGGTGCCCTACGGATGCCATTTCCCTGCAATAATTTGCGGAAAAAACCTTATTTTTTCAAAAATCAGGCTTTACAAGACGCAATGAGTGTGGTATCTTAATTAAGTACGCACGCTATGCGTACAGGTTGCCCTTGCCTTAGTCCCGCGGATGCTTCACCCGTCCCGGCACTCAGACAACGGGCGAAACAAAAAGAAAGGTGGAACAAAACCATGATGCTGAAAGACCAAAAGACCTCTATCATCGAGGCCAACCGTACCCACGAAAGCGACACCGGCTCCCCCGAGGTGCAGGTGGCTATCCTCACCGAGCGCATCAGCCAGCTCACCGCTCATCTGAAGGTGCATCCCCACGACTTCCACAGCCGCCGCGGTATGCAGATGATGATCGGTAAGCGCCGTCGTCTGCTGGACTATCTGGCCAAGAAGGACATCGAGCGCTATCGTGCTCTGATCGCCAAGCTGGGTCTGCGTCGATAATTTCAGGAATCCGGGTGGTGCAGGCTCCCCTGCGCCACCCTGTTTTCGCATTTACCTGCCGCGTCAATCCATCCGCCGGAGAAAACGGCACCTTTAGCGTTTGAAACTGCGCCCTGTGCGGGGACGCGCTTTCAAGTGCTAAAGGGTTTATCTCCGGAGGAAATCCAATTCAAAAAGGAGATAAAACCATGTCAACGATCATTACCAAGCGCCAGTTCCCCGGCTACCACAAGTATGAGCTGGACCTGGCCGGCCGCCCCTTGACCCTGGAAGTGGGCAAGCTGGCCGAGCTGGCCAACGCCGCCGTGATGGTGGGCTATGGCGACACCCGTGTGCTCTGCTGCGTCACCGCTGCCCCCCGTCCCCGGGACGGCATCGACTTCTTCCCCCTGAGCGTGGACTTTGAGGAGAAGATGTACTCCGTGGGCCGCATTCCCGGCAGCTTTAACCGCCGCGAGGGTCGCCCCGGCGAGAAGGGCATCCTCACCAGCCGCGTCATCGACCGGCCCATCCGCCCTCTGTTCCCCTCCGATTTCCGCAACGATGTGTCCGTGATGTGCACCGTCATGGCGGTGGATCACGACTGCTCCCCCGAGGTAGCCGCCCTCATCGGCACCTCCGCCGCTCTGGCCATTTCCGACATTCCCTGGAACGGGCCCGTGGCCGCCCTGAAGGTGGGCCTGGTGGACGGCAAGCTGCTCTTTAACCCCACCAGCGAGCAGCGCAAGATCAGCGACCTGGATGTGACCGTGGTTTCCACGGGCAAGAAGGTGGTCATGATCGAGGCCGGCGCCAATGAGGTGCCCAACGATGTGATGTTCGAGGCCATTCGCATGGCCCACGAGGAGAATCAGAAGCAGATCGCCCTCATCAATCAGATGGTCGCCGAGATCGGCAAGCCCAAGTTTGACTATCCCCACGCCGACTTCAACCAGGAGCTGTTTGACAAGATCGTTCACGACTTCATGGATGAGGCCAAGGCCGCCATGGACACCGACGACAAGAATATCCGCGAGGCCCGCTGGAACGAGATGATCGAGCACTGGCACGAGAAGTATCTGGAGGAGTATCCGGATATGGATCAGTACCTGGAGGAGTTCACCTACAAGTTCCAGAAGAAGATCGTGAAGGCCTGGCTGCTGGAGGGTCACCGTGTAGATGGCCGCCAGAAGAACGAGATCCGTCCCCTGGACGCCGAGGTGGCCGTGCTGCCCCGTGTCCACGGCTCGGGCCTGTTTACCCGGGGCCAGACCCAGGTGCTCTCCGTCTGCACCCTGGATACCCTCTCCGCCAACCAGAAGCTGGATACCATCTGGGAGGAGACCGAGAAGCGCTACATGCACCACTACAACTTCCCCGGCTACTCCGTGGGTGAGGCCAAGCCCGCCCGCAGCCCCGGCCGCCGGGAGATCGGCCACGGCGCGCTGGCAGAGCGTGCCCTGCTGCCCGTGATTCCCCCGGTAGAGGAGTTCCCCTACGCCATCCGCGTGGTGTCCGAGGTGGTCTCCTCCAACGGCTCCACCTCCCAGGGCTCCATCTGCGGCTCTACCCTGGCGCTGATGGACGCCGGCGTGCCCATTAAGGCCCCGGTGGCCGGCATCTCCTGCGGTCTGATCCAGGACGATGACGGCTCCTTCACCACCTTCATCGACATTCAGGGCGTGGAGGACTTCCACGGCGAGATGGACTTCAAGGTGGCCGGCACCAAGAAGGGCATCACCGCCATTCAGATGGACCTGAAGAACGACGGCCTGACCATGGAGATCATTCAAAACGCCCTGGACATCACCTACGATGCCCGCTGCCAGATTCTCGACCAGGTGATGCTGCCCTGCATTGCCGAGCCCCGGCCCGAGGTCAGCAAGTACGCCCCCAAGATGGTCACCATGCACATTGACCCGGACAAGATCCGCGAGGTCATCGGCAAGGGCGGCAGCGTCATTCAGAAGATCGTGGCCGAGTCCGGCGCCAAGATCGACATCGACGACGACGGCACCATCCACATCGCCTCCCCCGACGCCGAGAGCTGCGCCATCGCCAAGAAGTGCATCGACGACATCGTGTTCGTGCCCGAGGTGGGCGCCCTGTACTATGGCCGCGTGGTGCGCCTGATGACCTTCGGTGCCTTCGTGGAGCTGGCCCCCGGCAAGGACGGCCTGGTGCATATCTCCAAGCTGGCCGACCACCGCATCGAGAAGGTGGAGGATGCCTGCAAGATCGGCGACATGATGTGGGTAAAGGTCACGGAGATCGACGAAAAGGGTCGCGTGAACCTGAGCCACAAGGACGCCATGAAGGAGATCAAGGCCAAGGAGGCCGCCGGCGAGCCCATCAAGTAAGGCCCGGATTTTTGCCCGAATACAGCAGCAGGAGGACACCCCGGCGGTGTCCTCCTGTTTTTAGACTGTCGAAAAACTCTCCGGTTTTTTCCGACAAAACGATGGCAGTCTGCTGCGCGCAATTATTATATTGACAGGTTTTATTTAAATTGCTATAATTTCGTCAGGCGCTGCACGAACGGCAGGCGGTTGGCTACATCTCCGAGAGGAGGTGGTAGATATGCCTATTACGATCACGCTACATATCTTCGGATATACAGTTACGATTCGTATTAAAAAAGGCGAAAACCGCCACCCGGCACGGTGACGGTTTTCTTAGCTTCGGCTAAAAAACTATAAATCCACTGGGCTAACCGCTTGTCGCAGCGCCCTTTCTATGCTTATTATAGCAGAAAATTGGGGGGTGTCAAGGGGCCGTGTCGCTCCGCTCCCGGCCTACTAAATAATCAATGCTCACATGGAAATAATCTGCAATCCGTATCAGTTCCGCGATGCCCGGCTCCCTCTCCCCGTTTTCGTAGCGGCTGATGGTGTTTTGAGACATATTCAAGTCCATCGCCATCTTTAATTGGGTAATATGTCGTTGGGTGCGGAGTTCTTTTATCCTCATACCATTTCCCCCTTGACATTATTATCCCAAAACGGTATAATAAAAATATCCCGTTTTGGGATACTTTGTGCATTTTAAGACCAGGATTCTTAAAAATTAGGAGGGAGATTTATGCAAGTAAAAATCTGCCCGAAATGTGGACACCAAAACGGGCCGTATTTTTTGGAATGCTCCAAATGCCATGCACCGCTTAGCACGGTCTCTGTAACAGAGAAAACCATGATTGCAAAAGCCCTAAGAATCATCGCCATAGCGATATATATTGTCGGTTTTATCGGCGGCGGTCTGGCGGGTCCGGTGACAGAGAGCTTTGCGGCGATCCTGCTGGTTTGGATCTCCGCTGCTGTGTCCGGCACCTTGATGCTGGGCTTCTCGGAAGTGATCCGTCTGCTGCATGAGATTAACGCAAAGATAAAATAAGCTGCCGCCCTCCGGTTATGCCGGAGGGCTTTTCCTCTCCCCTCACCCCAGCAAACCCGTGATGTCCTCCACCGTCAGGTGGGGCTGCAAGGCCAGGTCTATGCCGTAGGCCATCATGCGGCTCAGCTCCCGAACCCGTTGGTCGATGTCCCGAGGGGTGACGAACAGGGGCTCCCCCTCCGCTGGGGTCTCCTCCCCTACCAGCTGTTCGGCCCGAATCACCGTGGGCAGGCCCAGGGCCAGCACCGGCACCCCCAGCGTTCGCCGGGACACCTCCTTGCGGTGGTTGCCCACCCCGGAGCCGGGGGTCAGGCCCGTGTCCGTCAGCTGCAGCACGGCGCAGAGCTTTTCCCGAGTGGCGGCAGCCAGGGCATCCAGGACGATGACGCACCGGGGCCGCAGCTTTTCCGTCGCCGCGGCGATAAGCTCGGAGCTTTCCAGCCCCGTCTCCCCTAAGACCCCGGTGGCCAGGGCCGCCACAGAGGAAAAGCCCGCAAACTCCTCCGGCATGGCCCACAGCATATGCCGGGTGACTAAAATGTGCGGCAGGGCCAGGGGGCCCACGGCGTCCGCCGTCAGGGAGCGGTTGCCCAGGCCCACCACCAGGGTCGGCCCCTCCCCCTCCGGCAGCAGCGCCGCCAGCTCCCGGGCGATGCACCCGGCGCCCCGGGCGAAAAAATCCCGCTGCCGGTGCAGGTACGGCCCTAGCTCCATGGTGATGTATTTACCCACCGGCCGCTGCAGCTCCGCCGCCCGATGGGGGTCCGTCAGGTCCATGGCCGTCAGGGCGTAGCCGCCGCGCTCCCGGCGCCGCACCTCCAGGCCCGGGCGGCTGGTCAGGCGGGTGGTTTTTGCCTGCATTTGCGCCGCTTCCAGCGCCAGATCCGTTCCCAATACGCTCACGCTTGTGGTCACACCCCTTCTTAAAACACAAAATATTGTGGCTATGGCGTAGGTTGCCGCCGAAATTTGAAAATATTCAATTTTTTCCGGCAAATCTCAAAAAAAGGCTTGCAATTTGCGGAAAACAATGCTAAAATATCATCCTGCGTGGATGTTTTTTAAGCGAAGCGCAAAATTGATCATCGGGGAGGTGTATGGTTTGCCGAATATCAAGTCTGCTAAGAAGCGTGTTCTGGTGTCCGAGGCTCGCAATGCCCGTAACAAGGCCAATCGCTCCGCACTGAAGACCGCTATCAAGAAGTTCGAGGCTGCTGCCGTTGAAGGCAATCGCACCGAGGCCGAGGGCGCTTACAAGGTCGCAGTGAAGAGCATCGATAAGGCTGCTGCCAAGGGTCTGCTGCACAAGAACAATGCAGCCCACAAGAAGAGCGCTCTGACTCTGAAGCTGAACAACATTGGCTAATGAACCGCACCAAGAGGACATCCGAGAGGATGTTCTCTTTTTGTTTGTCGCAGGAATATACGAATTGCCGCGGGTGCTTTGCGCCCCAGCAATGACACCGTTAACAAGAAGCGCAGGGTACGGCGGGAGACATGGGTCCCGCCCTGCAACCGTACATTTTTGTAGGGCAGGGCCCGCGTGCCCTGCCGGGGGCGCGGGAAATAACCGGTCGGGCCGATGTAGGCATCGGCCCCTACGAATAGGGTTGTAGGGGCGGACGACCCTGTCCGCCCGGTGCAGTGGGTTCTTGATGGTGCGTAGGGGCGGGGCTCTGCCCCGCCCGCGGGCGACCGCAAGGGTCGCCCCTACGGAGGGTTGCAAGTAGTACAGGACGCGGGGCGATGTGGGGAGCGAACCGAGCGCTGCCAGTGGCAGAGGAAGCGAGGTGAGCGAGTGGCCGCGGTCAAAATTTCCAGCGTCCGCCGTAAGGCAGCGCAGAAATTTTGGGCACCGCAACAGGATCATCGCCCCCTACGGACTTCTATCGGTAAACGGCGCGTAGGGGCCGATGCCTACATCGGCCCGGTTGCACCGATTTTCAAACCGTGCGTAGGGGCGGGGTTCTCTTGCCCACCGTCGTGCCAACCGATTCCCGGCCACTGTCGTGTCCGCCAATCGGGGCACTTCCTCGAAACCGGCTCGCTGCATCCGCCACTGGCGGCGCTTCGCCGATTTCCCCGCCCGCGGGAGGGACAGAGCCCCTCCCCTACGGACGGTTACAAGTAATGCGGTGGGGCGGGCGACCGCGAGGGTCGCCCCTACGCAAAAATTTATATTGGGTCGTCACACACAAAAGTTTCTCTTGACTCCCGGGGGAAAAAGTGATACCCTTAACGCAATACAGGCGATGATGGGCGTGGCGGCCCGGAGCTGCGGGAGGAAATGCCCGCCGGATGGCACCGTTATGGCCGTTGAGTGCGGAGTTTTCCGAATTCAGGTGGAACCACGGACTATGATTTAGTTCGCCCTGAGCTGCGTCGGCAGTTCAGGGCGTTTTTTTACTGAACTGAAAAATCTTACCATAAAGGAGAATCCCTATGAAAAACACCGAGAAAACCATGGACAAGATCGTTGCCCTGTGCAAAAACCGCGGCTTCATTTTCGCCGGCTCCGAAATTTATGGGGGCCTGGCCAACACCTGGGACTACGGCCCCCTGGGCGTGGAGCTGAAGAACAACATCAAAAAGGCCTGGTGGAAGAAATTCGTTCAGGAAAACCCCTACAATGTGGGCCAGGATGCGGCCATTTTGATGAATCCCCAGACCTGGGTGGCCAGCGGCCATCTGGCAGGCTTCTCCGACCCCCTCATGGACTGCAAGGAGTGCAAGGAGCGCTTCCGGGCCGACAAGCTCATTGAGCAGTGGTGCCAGGAAAACGGTGTGGAGCTGCCCAAGCCCATCGACGCCTTCTCCCAGCAGGAGATGAAGGACTTCGTGGAGGACAAGAACATCCCCTGCCCCTCCTGCGGCAAGCACAATTTCACCGACATCCGGCAGTTTAACCTGATGTTCAAGACCTTCCAGGGTGTCACCGAGGACGCCAAGAACACCGTGTACCTGCGGCCCGAGACCGCCCAGGGCATCTTCACCAACTTTGTCAATACCCAGCGCACCACCCGGCGCAAGCTGCCCTTCGGCGTGTGCCAGATCGGCAAGTCCTTCCGCAACGAGATCACCCCGGGCAACTTCATCTTCCGTGTCCGGGAGTTCGAGCAGATGGAGCTGGAGTTCTTCTGCAAGCCCGGCACCGACCTGGAGTGGTTCAACTACTGGCGCACCTTCTGCCACAACTGGCTGCTGGGCATCGGCCTGAAGGACGAGAATCTCCGTCTGCGTGACCATGACCCGGAGGAGCTGTGCTTCTACTCCAAGGCCACCACGGACTTTGAGTTCCTCTTCCCCTTCGGCTGGGGCGAGCTGTGGGGCGTGGCTGACCGCACCGACTACGACCTGACCCAGCACCAGAACACCTCCGGCAAGGACCTGACCTACTTCGACCCCGAGACCAACCAGCGCTACATTCCCTATGTGGTGGAGCCGTCCCTGGGCGTAGAGCGCAGCGTGCTGGCGGTTCTGTGCGACGCTTACGACGAGGAAACGGTGGACGAGAGCAAGAACGATGTGCGTGTGGTGCTGCACCTGCACCCGGCCCTGGCCCCCTACAAGGCAGCCATCCTGCCCCTGAGCAAGAAGCTGTCCGAGCCCGCCCGGAAGATCTATGAGGAGCTTTCCAAGGAGTGGATGCTGGACTTCGACGAGACCGGTTCCATCGGCAAGCGCTACCGCCGGGAGGACGAGGTGGGTACCCCCTTCTGCATCACCGTGGACTTTGACACCGTGGGCGACGCAGAAAAGGCCGGGGACAACTGCGTCACCGTCCGGGAGCGGGACAGCATGGAGCAGGTGCGCGTGCCCATCAGCCAGCTGAAGGAATACCTGGCAGAGAGGCTGGCGTACTGATATGAAGCCGAAAAAACAGCTTGCCCTGGGCACCGTGCTGCTGGCGGCCACCGCTGCCGCCTGCGTAAACCTGGCCAAATGGGCGGGTAAAAAAATCGAAGAGCGGACAAAGAAAAAGAAGTAATATTTATAGCATTTATAGCACAGAGGGACAGGCGCTGACCTGTCCCTCACCCTTATAATCCCCCTGTGCCGTCCGCATAAATTCAAAATTTCACTTGATCTTTCGTCAAGATGTGATAAAGTTAAAATACTAGAAATAATGCGAGGTGACGATATGACTTCTTTATTGCATAAAAATTCCCCCGAGCCACGCGACCCCGAAAAAGGCTCACCGGACTCCTCTCGCATTCTCTTAATCATTCGGTGGAGCCTGACCGCATTCTTTTTCTCCGGAATTCTTGTTTTCTTCCCCTCCGTCAGCAGTGTACTGCTTCTTTTGCTCACGGTGCTGACCGTCCCCATTAAACCGTTGGAGCGTTTTTTTTGCAGTAAGATTCCTTTAAAAAAAGGCATCAAAATTGCTGCAATGGCGGTAGTTTTTTTCGTCTCCGTAGCTATCTCGCCGAATTTGGAAACAACTCCAGCGGAGAGCTCAAGGCAGCCGTCGACCATCCAGACTGATCCCAGCTCCAAGGGACAAATCTCTACCGATAAGACCCCCGTACAAACGCCCGCCAAGGATGCGCCCGCCACCGAAACACCCAATTCTCCGGCGCAGACCGGCTCCGGCACTGACGCGGTGCCAGCCTCTGACTCGCAAGCCAATTCCTCCTCCGACTCTGAGGGCACTTCCAACGCAGAACCTGCACCCGCCCCCGAGCCAGAACCCGAGCCCGAGCCAACACCTGCCCCGGAGCCGGAAATTCCATATAAGGAAAATTATCATGGACATGTGTACGCAACCCCCAGCGGCAAACGCTATCATTACGAAGAATACTGTGCTAACGGCAAAAAGAAAAACAGCGTAGAGATTACATGGGACGATGTAACTCGCCGTGGCCTTACGCCTTGCCAAACCTGCGTAGCAAACTAATGCACCTACACGAAGAGCACCGACAACTTTTGTCGGTGCTCTTCGTGCTGTTGGGGACGGGGGATACGGATCGCCACGGGCGCTTCACACCCTCGCAATAACACTATGGAGTACCGTGCATTTTGGGGTAGCCTCCCCCTTGCCCTATTATGGATATTTCCTTGCAGGCCTTTTTCTCACCCCACCCTCCGGGCCTTGGGGATGCGGATGGTCAGCAGGATTTCATCCTCCGTGTCCTGGCGGCCGCAGGCGGCATTTACCCCTGCCGAGCGCATGAGATTCAGGGAGCGGTCCAAGCTGTTGAGAAACAGGCGGACATCCTTTAATATGAAGGTGGGCCTCCGTCGGGACGGTGCGGTTTGTATTTCCCGCAGCAGGGTCTCTATGTATTCCTCCGTTTGGGCCACATTCAGGTGCCGGGCCAGGATGGTTTTCACCGCCGCCAGCTGCTCCTCCGGGTCCGTCAGCCGCAGCAGGGCCCGGGCATGGCGCTCGGAGAGGTCGCCCTGCCGGATCTGCTCCACCACGGCCTCGGGCAGGCGCAGCAGACGCAGCTTATTGGCCACGGCAGACTGGCTCTTGCCCAGGCGCCGGGCCGCCTCCTCCTGGCTCAGACCCCAGCGCTGCACCAACTGGGCGATGGCCGCCGCCTCCTCCATAAAGCTCAGGTCCCGGCGCTGGAGATTCTCCATCAGGGCCAGCAGGGCCGAGTCCTCCTCCCCCACCTGGGCGATGAGGCACGGAAGCTCCCGAAGCCCGGCCATCTTGGCCGCCCGCAGCCGCCGCTCCCCGGCCACCAGCTCATAGTCCCGGCCCCGGGTGCGCACCGTGGCGGGCTGCAAAACCCCATACTGACGGATGCTGTCGGCCAGCTCCGACAGGCCCTCCGGGTCAAAATCCCGCCGGGGCTGGTGGGGATTGGGCACGATGCGCTCTAAGGGTATGTACCGTACACGGCTGGAAATGAAGTCACTTTTGGGAATATTTTTCACGCAAAACGCCTCCTTTTTCTCGAATATAACAGAAACAGGTGAAAAAAAAGTGGGAAAGCTGTCGGGAAATCCAAAAAAGTTTGCGTGTCGTGGGTCAGTCCTCGTCGTCCTGGGTGTCCAGGTACATCTCCTCGCACTTTTGCTGGGCCTCGATGAGGATGTTTTGGGCCTGCTCGGCGGCGCGGACCATGTTGAGGTACATTTCTTTGTAATCGGGCATTGATTTTCACCTCCCTCTTTCTAATTATAGGACAATTTGACCCTATAATCAATAGGACAAATTGGCATAATTTCATTGGGTGATGAAATTGAGCAGAATTCGGGAGCTTCGCAAAGAGCGGGGCTATACACAGGTGAAAATGCAGATGCTGACGGGTATCGACCAGAGCGCCTACTCCAAGATCGAGCGGGGCGAGCGGTACCTGAGCTTCGAGCAGTGCAAGCGGGTGGCCCAGGCGCTGCACACCAGCATGGACTATTTGGCCGGGCTTACGGACGAGAAGAAACCGTATCCGAGAAGTAAACGCGCAGAGTGAATCTCTGCGCGGTTTTTTGTTTTTTGCAAGAGGTGCGGGGGCACATGGACCCCGCCCTACAATGGTATTTTTTTGTAGGGCAGGGCCCGCGTGCCCTGCCGGGAGGCGGTGGTTGTCGGGCGGCGGGCTGGGGGCAGCCCGCCCTACGCATTACATGAAGGTGCGCGAAAGCGGGGCGTCGGGGACGCCGCCCCCTACGGGTGGGTAACAAGTAGTGCGGTGGGGCGGGCCGATGTAGGCATCGGCCCCTACGATTTTTATTTTTTGGCGCGCAAAAAAGCACCCCGCCGGGGGTGCTTTTCGGCTTAATTCAATTTTTCAGCGGCAGAGGAAGCTGTACCAGCCCTCGCTGGTGTTGGTCTCCCGTATCTCCCATCCGTCCTGGCGAAGGCGGTCGGCCACTTCTTCGGCCCGGGTGTCAATGATGCCGGAGCAGAGGAACAGGCCGCCTTTTTTCAGAAACGGGCGCACCTGGGGGGAGATGCCTATGATGACATCGGCCACAATGTTGGCCACCACAATATCATATTCCCCGCCAAACTCCCTTTGCAGGGCCTGGTCCGTGACCACATTGCCCCAGCGGACGGTGTAGCGGTCCTTGCCGATGCCGTTGATGGCGGCGTTTTCATAGGCCACATCCACGCATTTATCGTCGATGTCGCAGGCAAAGGCCTCCGCCGCGCCCAGGCACAGGGCGGCAATGGACAAAATCCCGCTGCCGCAGCCCAGGTCCAGGACCCGCTCGCCGCCGTGAATATGGGCGTCCAAAGCCCGGAGGCACAGGCGGGTGGTGGCATGGCTGCCGGTGCCGAAGGTAAGGCCCGGGTTCAGCCGCAGCTCCACCCGGCCGGAGGTACCGGCCTGCTCCCACTCCGGGATCACCAATAGCCGCTCCCCGATCTCCATGGGCTTATAAAACTGCTTCCAGTTATTCTCCCAGTCGGCATCTTGGACAGCAGCCCGGCTCAGGTGCGCCTGGGGAAGCGCCCCGACCATTTTTTCAATGTCTGCAAGCTGACGCTGGCCGTCCGGGTCGTCGGAGAGGTAAAAGGTCACCCGGCACAGGCCCTTTTTCTCCTGCAACAGATCGTCGTCCACATAGTCCCAGTACTGGTGATTATTTTCCAGAAAATCCTTGAAATCCGCCTCATCGTCGATGACCAGCCCGGTGATGCCTTGGCTCTCCAGCCGGGCGCAGAGATCGTCCAGCTCCCCGGGGCAGGTGTCGATATGTACCTCGATCCAGTTCATCGCTGGGTGCCCACAAAGAAGATGCCCATGGTGTTGGGGCCGGTGTGGCTGCCGATGACGGGCCCGATGTAGTTAATATGCACCGTAGGGGTGCCGAAGCGGTCCTGGATGGTCTGGGCCACGGCCTTGGCGTCCTCCTCGCAGTCGGCATGGCAGATGAACATGGTCTGCTTCTCCGGGTGAATGCCCAGAGCCTCGATCTTATCCAACAGGGCGGCAATGGCGGCCTTGCGGCCCCGGGCCTTGCTGACGGGGACCAGCTTGCCCTCGTCGGAGGTGTGCATAATGGGCTTAATGGAGAGCATGGTGCCCAGCAGCGCCGTGGTGGCGCTGACCCGGCCCCCGCGCTTTAAGAAGTTCAGGTCGTCCACGGTGAACCAGTGGCAGACGGTCAGGCGGTTATCCTCCACCCACTTGGCAAGCTCCGCCGCCGTGAGGCCCTTTCGCTTTTGCTCCACGGCCAAATACAGCAGCAGGCCCTGGCCCAGAGACGCGCTGAGGGAGTCCACCACATGGATCTCCGCCTCCGGAAACTCCGAGCGCAGGTCCTCCGCCGCAATGACGGCGGACTGATAGGTGGTGGAGAGGGCCGAGGAAAAGCAGACGCAGACAATGTCCCTGCCGCTCTCCAGCACCCGGCGCATGGCGTCCTGGAACTGGCCCACATTCACCGCCGAGGTGGTGGCCAGCTTCCCGGCGCGGATGCGCTTATAAAACTCCTGGTTGGAAATAGCCGTGCCGGCCAGGTCGTTGGGGTAGTCCTGTCCGTCCATGTGCATGGTCAGGGGCAGGACCTCCAGCTCCAGCTCCCGGGCCATCTGGTCGGTGAGATCGCAGCAGCTATCGGTCATGATAACATAATCGCGCATAAAATATGCCCTCCTTTGGTTTATTTATGAATTGTCCGGGCGCAGCCCGGCGGGAAATACGATAATAGAGGAAATGGATGGATGTACAGCGGGGGAAACGGATTGCCGCAACCCCCGTCCTCTTGGCCCCCTTGCCTAAAGGGGGCTGGCACGGCGAAGCCGTGACTGGGGGATTCCACACCTCACCGCACCTCTTGTAACGCTTCCGTAGGGGCCGATGCCTACATCGGCCCGCCCGGGCTTATACAGCACCTCTTGTTAACGGTGTCATTGCGAAGCCAGTGCGAACACTGGCTGTGGCAATCCGTTCTCCTCGACCTTTGTGCAGGGGTATTACGGATTCCCACGACCAGTCTGCGGACTGGTCTCGGAATGACACGCAAGTTCTTTCGGCTTCTGTTATTGCGAGGGCGCAAGGCACCCGTGGCAATCCGTCCCCCGTCCCTCGGCCTCCCTTGCCTAAAAGGAGGGGGACCAGCCGAAGGCTGGTGGAGGGATTTCGTGGGGAGTAGGGAGTTCATTTATCGAATGTGCGGTGCGGGCCGATGTAGGCATCGGCCCCTACGGAATGCGTTGTAGGGTCGGACAACTCTGTCCGCCCGATGCGGTGGGTTCCGATCCGTGTAGGGGCAGGGTTTATTTCCCCACGCAGAAGCGGGAGAAAATGGTGGTTACCAGGTCCTCCCGGATGCTCTTGCCCGTCAGTTCCCCCAGGGCGGCCAGGGCCTCCTCGGCATCGGTGAGGACGGCATCGGGGGTCAGACCCCCGTCCAGGGCGGCGGCAGCCCGGTCCACCGCCTGCAAAGCCCGGCTTACGGCCTCGGCCTGGCGGCTGTTGGTGAGCAGGGCCCCGGTCTCCCGGTGGGGAGTGGGGTACAGCCTTTGAATCAGCGCCCCAAGCTCCTCCAGGCCCTCCCCGGTTCGGGCGCTGAGGGTGCAGATGTTCGGAAACCGCTCCTGTATAGCTCCCGTGTCCAGCCGCTGGGGCAAATCGTTTTTATTGATAATTATAATGGTATGCTCCGCCTTTTCCGCCAGGGTCAAGACCGCCTCCTCCCCGCCGGTAAGGCTTTGGGAGCCGTCCAGCACCACCAGGGAAAGGCCGGCCTGCTCTGCCGCCGCCACGGCCCGGTCCACGCCCAGCTTCTCCACGCTGTCGCCCGTTTCCCGGATGCCTGCGGTGTCGCACAGCCGCAGAAGCTGGCCGCCGAAGCAGACCTTTTCCTCCAGGGTGTCCCGGGTGGTGCCGGCCACCTCGGTGACGATGGCCCGGTCGTAGCCCAGCAGGGCGTTAAGCAGCGACGATTTCCCGGCGTTGGGCAGGCCCAGCAGCACCGTGGGGATGCCCCGCTTCAGAATGCGGCCCCGGCGGAAGGTGTCCAGCAGCCGCTGAAGCTCCCGGCGGCAGCCGGTGAGGGTATCGGCTATCTGCCGATGCTCCGGCGGCTCAATGTCCTCGTCGGGGTAGTCCACCGCCGCATAAAAGCGGGAGGTAATGTCCATGAGGTCGCCGTACACCCGCTCCACGCCCCGGCTCAATGCGCCGGAGAGCTGGAGGGCGGCGTTTTGGGCGGACTCGGCGGTTTCGGCGTCAATGAGGTCCGCCACCGCCTCCGCCTGGATCAGGTCCATCCGCCCGCTGAGAAAGGCCCGCTTGGTAAACTCCCCGCCCCGGGCCTGCCGGGCCCCGGCGGCAAAGGTGCTGCGCAGCACCTCGTCCAGCACCACAGGGGAGCCGTGGCAGTGCAGCTCCGCCGACCACTGGCCGGTATAGCTGCTCTGGGGCGGAAACAGGACGCACAGGCCGTCGTCGATGACCGTCCCCTCCGCCGTGCGCATCTGGCCGTAGAGCATCCGGCGGGTAGCCTGGTCGGCGGCAGGCTTTCCGTTTTTGGCCCGAAACACACGGTCCGCCACCGAAAGGGTCTCCGGCCCGGAAATGCGCACAATGCCGATGGCGGCAGGCGTCCGGGCGGTGGCAATGGCGGCAATGGTATCGGTCATGGTTTTTATACTCTCCTTAAGAAAACTGGCGAAAAAACTTCGTTTTTTCTGCCAAGAGGATTACAGTCTGCTGCGCGCATAATTTTGAGCCATAGGCTCAAAATTCCACACTTGCAGCCTGAGAGGTATTTTTCCCCACGCACATGTCGCGGTGAAAAATGATCCCAATTTTTTTCGCCTGCGGGCGCAAACTCTGCGAGGCTTTTTATAGGTTAGTTGAATCTATTATAGCATATTAGATACGCCGTGTATAGCGTAACTTTTTTCTGCCGGGGCCGGGAAAATCAGCTCCGTTCCCGCTTCAGCTTGCGGATGTCCCGGCCGATGAAGGGCAGGACGGTGTACTCTCCCTCCAGCCGGGAGCGGACGGCTGCGCCGTAGCGCACGCCCAGCTCGGGCGGGGTGAGATTGGTGTTTATCACGGTGCTTTTCCCCGCCAGAAGGCGGCTATTCACCAGCTGATACAGGGCGCTCTGGACAAAGGCCGTGGTCATCTCCGTGCCCAGGTCGTCCAGGATCAGCAGGTCGCTCTTTTCATAGCGGCGCACATCCTCCGCCGCGTCCGGCTCCTCATCGGAGCGGAACTTGGCGGCCTCGCACCGGGCGAACACATGGCCCGCCGTGTCATACACCACGGAAAATCCGTCCTCGCTGACCACCCGGGCGATGCTGGCGGAGAGGAAGGTCTTGCCCAGGCCCGGGTCGCCGAAAAGGAGCAGGTTGCCCCCGGAATGCCCAAAGTCCTGGGCAAAGCGGCGGCAGACGGTGAAATTCCGCTCCATGGTCTCCCGGGGACTGCGGCTGAAGGCGCCGGGCTCGGTGTCGTACCAATCCAGCTCGAAGGTGTCGAAGCTCTGGGTGCTTACATCCAGCATACTGCTGAGCTGACGAATTTGCTCTCGGGCATAATAATTTTGCAGGCAGGCGCAGACGCTACCCCGGCAGTACCCCGTGTCGCCGCAGAGGATGCACCGGGGCCGCTCCTCCAGGGCGTCGGCGGGATACCCATGCTCCTTGAGCAGGGCCGAGCGCTCCTGCTGCAGGGTCAGATTCTCCGCCCGCAGCCGGGCGATAGCCGGGGCCGGGTCCTCTCCCCGGCGCAGGGCCTGGGCCATAATGCGCCCCACGGTGCCCCGGAGCTGCTTTTCGATCTCCTCCAGCCGGGGCACCTCCTGATAGATGCGCCGGCGGCGAGTCTCCGCCTGGGATGCCCGGCGCTGCTTATCCTCCTCAAAGCGCTGCCACGCCGCGCGCATAACCTTGCCGTCGTATGCCATATGTCTGCCCCCTTCGTGCCTGATTCTATGTTATTATCTGTTTATATCAAAAAAGTCTCCCGGAGTTTGTGTCCGCAGACGCAAAACACCTCTCCAAAAAACTTCCCTTGTCATTGCGAAACCAGTGACCGATGTCACTGGTTGTGGCAATCCGTTCCCCTTTGGCTTTGTGCAAGGGTATTACGGATGACCCTGTTGCGGTGCCCAAAATTTCTGCGCTGCCTTACGGCGGACGCTGGAAATTTTGACCGCGGCCACTCGCTCACCTCGCTTCCTCTGCCACCGGCAGCGCTCGGTTCGCTCCCCACGACCAGTGTGCGCACTGGTCTCGGAATGACAGTTTATAATGGGTGTGCGGGTGTAGGGGCGGACGACTCTGTCCGCCCGGGCCCGATAACACAACACCTTGTAGGCCAGGGCCCGTGTGCCCTGCCGTGGGTGCGGTACAGAACCGTCGGGCCGATGTGGGCATCGGCCCCTACGGAGTTTTCATTTCACCGTTGTAGGGGCGGACGACTCTGTCCGCCCGGTGCAGTGGGTTCTTGATGGTGCGTAAGGGAGCGGCTCCCCACGACCAGTGTGCTTTACCACTTCATATATTCCTCAATGGCCTGGGTTTTCCCCTGCTGGGACTTAGGTTCCGGCCGCTTTTCCTGCTCCAGGGCCTGCGGGGTGTGGAGGCCCTCCTGGTTCCAGCGGCGCAGGATGCCGTTTAAGTATTTCCAGTTCATGCCCTGCTTTTTCAGCACTGTTTTTTCGTAGGCAATGGCCACCATCTCCGGGGAAAAGCCCCAGTCCATCCACTGGCCGATGTACTTCTCCTCCGCCTCCACCGGGCGGCGGTCCCCCATTTGCAGGGCGGCCATGTATTCCCCGGTCCGCTCCCGGCGCTGGGACACCGACCGGAGAAACCGGGCGGCGGATTCCTGGTCAAACAGGCCCCGCTTTGCCCAGTAGTGTCCCTCCCGCTCGATGAAGGCCACCGTGGGCCGGCGGCCCGGGCCGTAGCAAAGCTCCTGGTTTTCTACGCAGTGGCGCACCAGCAGGAAGATCACATCCGCCGGCAGCCCCACCTCCCGGTGGAGGCTGGCCAGACGCTTCAGGTCCATGGTGGTGAGCTTTTTGCCCAGGGCCCGCTCCGTCTCCTCCACCAGCATTTGAAATTCGCCGTCCCGCAGCAGGTCCCCCAGCTCCCGGTCGGTAAACTCCGCCGGCCGGCGCGGGGGCTCCGGCACCGGCAGGGCCTGGGCACGGATGAGGCCCAGCTTCTCCAGCTTGGTCTGGGCCGCCTGGAGCCGCAGGGCGCTCAGGTGCAGCTTTTCCATCAGCTGCTCCGGCGTCACCGCCCCCTCCACGCGCATAAGGCACAGGTACAGCAGCGCCGCGTCGCCGTCGGAAAGGTCCAGCAGGGCGTCCACCTGCCGGGCAGGCAGGGTGAGCATCTGCTCCCGATCCTGAATTATATAGCCTGCCATACGCCCTCCCCTTTCAAATACCGGCGAAAAAGCTTCGTTTTTCTGTCAAAAAGACTGCACAATAATGCAGAGTATATTTTACACGAAAACCCCCTTTTCGTAAAGCCGCGAAAGCGTTTTATTTGTTAATTTTTTATTTTCATACAGAAAAGGCTTTTCCCCATGGAAAAATGTGCTATAATAAAGTGATTTAGTATGAGGATGTATACCCTTTTTCGGAAAAAGAACAGGAGGCAGCTATGGCGAATCGAATCACAGTGAACATCTGCGGCGAGGACTACACCCTGGTGGCCGAGGAAAACACCGCCTATATGGAGCAGGTGGCGAGCCTGGTGGACAAAAAAATGACCGAGATCATCGCAGGGGCCAAGGTGGGCCGGGGCGACGCAGCGGTGCTGGCGGCGGTAAACCTGGCCGACGAGCTGCTGAAAAGCGAGCAGACGGCGGAGAACCTGCGCCGCCAGGTAAAGAGCTATCTGGACGAGGCCGCTCAGGCCAAAAACGAGGCCTCCGAGCTGAAGCGCCAGCTCTACAAGGCCCAGCAGCAGGGCCGGAAGTAATGGAGCTTCTCTCCCCTGCCGGGTCTCCGGAGGCCCTGCTGGCCGCCGTGCAAAACGGGGCCGATGCCGTATACATGGGCCTGGGCAGCTTCAACGCCCGCCGCAGCGCCCGAAATTTTACCGATGAAACCTTTCCCCAGGCCGTGGACTACTGCCACCGGCATGGGGTGAAGGTCTACCTGACCCTCAACACCCTCCTCACCGACCGGGAGCTGCCCGAGGCGGCGGAGACCCTCCGCAAGGCCAGCGCCTGGGGTGTGGACGCGGTGCTGGTGCAGGACTGGGGCCTGTGGCTTTTGGCCCGGCAGGTGGCCCCGGATCAGCCCCTCCACGCCAGCACCCAGATGAGCCTGCACACCCTGGCCGGAGCCCGTCTGGCGGCGGAGCTGGGCATGGAGCGGGTGGTGCTGGCCCGGGAGCTTTCCGCCCACGACACGGAAGTCATCTGCCGCCGCTGCGGAGCGGAGGTAGAGGTGTTCGGCCACGGAGCATTGTGTATGTGCTACTCCGGCCAGTGCGCCATGAGCGCCATGATCGGCGGCCGCAGCGGTAACCGGGGCACCTGCGCCCAGCCCTGCCGGCTGCCCTATGCCCTGGGCGAAAAGCGCGGATACCTGCTGAGCTTAAAGGACAACAATCTCTCCCCCTATCTCCGGCAAATGGAGGAAATGGGGGTGGCGTGCCTGAAAATCGAGGGACGCATGAAGCGGCCCGAGTATGTGGGGGCGGTGACGGGCATTTACCGCCGCCTGCTGGATGAAAAGCGTCCCCCCTCCCCGGCAGAGTCGGCGCAGCTGGAGCAGGCCTTTTCCCGCAGCGGCTTTACCGATGGATACTGGACCGGACACCGGGGCGCGGCCATGTTCGGTATGCGGCCCGAAAATGCCCGCTGGCCCGAGGACTGGTTTGCGCAGGTGCGCAAAACCTATGAAAACGGGGCGGAGAATCGGCCCGTGGCGGTGGACTTCACCTGCCGGATAGCGGCGGGAGCCCGGGCCCTCCTGACGGCGGCTCTCCCGGACGGGCGGCAGGTCACCGTAGACGGCCCCGTGCCGGAGGCGGCCCGAAGCCGCTCCCTGACGGAGGAGGAGCTGCGCGCCCGGCTGCAAAAAACCGGCGGCACGGAATTTGTGTGCCGCAGGATAGATATTTCCCTGGAGGAGGGGCTGATGCTCTCCGCCGGAAGCATCAACGCTCTGCGGCGGGAGGCCCTTTCCCGGCTCCGGGCGCTGCTGACGGAAAAGCCGCCCCGGCGCGTCCTTGACACCCCGGCGCCGCCCCCGGCTCCAGCGGCCTGCACAGGCGCGCCGAAGCTCACCGCCTCCGTCACCTATGCCCACCAGCTCACACCGGAGCTGGCCAAGGCCGTGGACTATCTATACCTGCCCCTTGCCCTATTGGATGCCATTGACCTGGAGGAATACGCCGGGTACACAAGGCTCTGCGCCGTGCTGCCCCGGGTTTTCCGCACGGAGGACGAGGCCGCTTTCCGAAAGGTCCTGCAGTCCCACCCCCGGCTCTCCGCCGTGGCGGTGAGCAACCTGGGCCACCTGCCCATTGTAGCCGGTCTGGGTCTGGAAATTCGGGGCGACATGGGCCTGAATGTGTTTAACAGTCTCTCCCTGCTTTTCCTGGGGCAGCTGGGTGTGACCGCCGCCACGGTGTCCCCGGAGCTGCGGCACCAGCAGGTGCGGGACCTTTCCAAGTACCTGCCCTGCGAGGCTGTGGTCTACGGGCGGCTGCCGCTGATGATCACAGAGAACTGCCCCCTGCGGTGCAGCGGTCAGTGCAGCCATGGAAACGGCGGCACCCTCACAGACCGGACCGGCGCAGCCTTTCCCCTTCTCTGCGCCCACGGCTGCCGCAGCGAGATTCAAAACAGCAAGGCCCTGTATCTGGCGGATAAGCCCCAGTGGAAAAAATGCGGCCTCACCTGGGCCCGGCTCCGCTTCACCACCGAGACGGCGGAGGAGGCTCTGGACATCCTGCGGCGGTATCAGGGGGAAGATTTCCCCGCCCCCGCAGACTTCACTCGCGGCCTGTTTTACAGGGGAGTCGAGTAAAATTCTGATAGATAATTGTATTATTATCATATAATATTACTATTTGTATTTACTTTTTGAGAGGTTGACCCCATGGAACTGAAAATCAAAGCGGTACATCCCAAGATGGGCAAGGACTTTCCCCTACCCAAGTTTGCCACCCCCGGCTCGGCGGCCATGGATTTGCTGGCCTGCATCGACAGCCCTGTGACCCTGGCCCCCGGAGCGCGGCAGACGGTGCCCACGGGCATCGCCATCGCCCTGCCCTCTGCCGACTATGTGGCCCTGGTGTTCGCCCGGAGCGGGCTGGGCATCAAGCAGGGCGTGTGCCTTTCCAACGGCGTGGGCGTCATCGACAGCGACTATCGGGGCGAGATCGCCGTGGGGCTTGTGAACCTCTCCGATGTGTCCTACACGGTGCAGCCCGGTGACAGAATTGCGCAGCTTATGGTGACACCGGTGGTGCAGCCCCGGGTACATTTGGTGCCGGAGCTGGACGAAACGGAGCGGGGCGTCGGGGGCTTCGGCTCCACCGGGAGGTAAGGCTATGGAGAGGATCGTTTTGGCCTCCGGGTCACCCCGGCGGCAGGAGCTGCTGGGCCGCATGGGCATCACGGATTTTGACATCCGGGTGCCGGAGGTGGAGGAGCGCTATCCGGAAAACCTGTCCCCGGAGGAGATCGTGCAGTTCATCTCCCGGGAGAAGTCCGACGCGGCGGCCCTGCTGTGCAGGGAGGATGAGCTTATCATCACCGCCGACACCATGGTTTTTTTAAGGGAAAAGCGCCTGGGAAAGCCCCGGGATGAGGCCGAGGCCCTGGAGATGCTCACCATGCTCTCCGGGGAGCGGCACACGGTATGTACCGGCGTGACCGTGCGCCGGGGGACGAAAATCTCCACCCGGGCCCAAAAAACGGATGTGTATTTCCGTCCGGCCACGGAAAAGGAGCTGCGGGCCTACATTCGCACCGGAGAGCCCATGGACAAGGCCGGGGCCTATGGCGTCCAGGGCAAGGGCGCGCTGCTGGTGGAGCGCATCGACGGAGACTTTTTCAATGTGATGGGTCTGCCGGTGGGCATGCTGGCGGATATGCTCAGGGACTTCGGGATCGAGCTTTTGGAGTAAACTATGAAGAATTTTTTTAACAAAATGGGAATATGGATCCTGGCGGCGGCGGTGGTCATTGTGCTGACGCTGTCCATCCTCTCCGCCACCGGGACGGGACTGCTGGATAACATTGCCGGGACCATCGCCTCCCCCTTCCGCTCCGCCGGGGCCGCCATCGGCAACTGGGTGGGGTCTATCAGCGATAAATTCGACGATGTGGACACCCTGCAAAAGGAGAACGAGGAGCTGAAAAAGCGCATTGCGGAGCTGGAGGAGGCCAACCGCCAGGCCCAGACGGACAGCCAGGAAAACGAGCGCCTGCGCAACCTCCTGAATCTGCGCCAGCAGCGCAGGGACTTCACCTTTGAAAGCGCCAAGGTGACCCAGTACGAAAACTCCAACTGGGCCTCCACCCTGACCCTGAACCGGGGCACAAGCAGCGGCGTAGCCGTGAACAACTGCGTGGTGGATGAGTACGGCGCCCTGGTGGGCGTGGTGACGGAGGTGGGGCTCAACTGGTGTACCGTGGCAACGGTTTTGGACACCCAGGCCCAGTTCGGCGCCACGGTGTTCCGCACCGGGGAGGCCGCCGTGGCTATGGGCGACCTGTCCTTAATGAGCAGCGGCAAGGTGAAGCTCAACTATCTCTCCGGCACCAATCCCCCGGTGGGCGGCGACCTGGTGCTTACCTCGGGCCTGGGCGGCTACTTCCCCTCGGGCCTGGTCATCGGCTCGGTGGAGGATGTACGCACGGACGACTCGGGCCTGACCCAGTACGCCGTGGTGCAGCCCAATGTCCGGCCGGAGAGCCTGGTGCAGGTGTTCGTCATCACCGCCTTTGACATTGTGGACTGAGGGGTGCGCTGTGGAACGTCGTGGCTATGTATATAAGTGGCTCTCTTACACCCTGGTCTCCCTGCTTTTCATCCTGGTCCAGTGCTTCGGGCTGGTGCATCTGCGGGTATGGGGGGTGCATCCCTTTATATTCCCGGTGCTGGTGTCCACGGTAGCCGCCTTGGAGACCGCCCACGAAAGCGCCATTTACACCCTGGCCCTGGGGCTGCTGATGGACCTGACCATGCCGGGGGTGCTGCCGTGCTTTTACACGGTGTCGTTTCTGGTGGTGTTCGTGGCGACGCAGCTGCTGTCGGCCAAGGTGCTGTCGTGGCCGTTTTTCTGCTGTATGCTGTGCGGGGTGCTGAGCATGGTGTGCTGCTCTGTGCTGAACATCCTGTTTTTGCAGGCAAAGGTGGACTTCACCCCCCTCTCCGCCCTGATGCTGCTGGGCAAGGAGCTACTGCTGACCCTGCCCCTGATGCCCCTGGTATATCTGCCCATGCGGAAGCTGCGGCGGGTGTTTGACCGGGAATAAGGCCCACCGAAAGGTTTTTTCGACTCTTTGCCCCTCTGGAAAGGAGGAACTCTGACCCATGAAAAAAAATAATCCCTACCGCACCCGGCTCATCGTGCTGCTGAGCGTGTTTGCGGCGGTGCTGTGCCTGTTCGGCATTCTGCTGGTGCATTACCAGATCGTTGAGGGAGACAGCTACCGGGCTCTTTCCGCCGCCGGCACCGCCAAGCGGGAGGTGGTGGAGACCAGCCGGGGCATCATCACCGACCGAAACGGCAAGGTGCTGGTGTCCAACCGCCTGACCTACACCCTGAAATTCTCCGCCGAGAGCTTTGCCGATGACGCTGCGTGCAACGCGGCAGTGTGGCGGCTTCTGGAGCTCTGCACCCAGGAGGGCCTCACCTGGATCGACCCCCTGCCCCTGGGCCGGGACGACCCCTACGGCCTGACGGACCTGGAGCCCGGCGAGGCCTTTACAACCTGGATGGACGACTACAAGATCGCCTATTCCGGGGAGGAGCAGATCACCCTGTCCCTCTCCGGCGACGAGATGATGGCCAAGCTGCGGAAGATCTACACCATTTCCTCCGACTACACCGACCAGCAGGCCCGGCTCATCGCCGGGGTGCGGTACGGCGCGGAGGTTTCCGGCGGCTATGTGTTCGCCGAGGATGTGCCGGTGCGGGTGATCAGCCAGGTGGTGGACGGCCACTTTGCAGGCGTGTCCACAGGCACCTCCAGCCAGCGGGTGTATAACACCACCTATGCCGCCCACATCCTGGGCCGGGTGAGCCGCATCTTCGCCGAGGACTGGAACGAAAAATACAAGGACAACAGCGACTACTCCATGGACGACCTGGTGGGAAAGGGCGGCGTGGAGGAGGCCTTTGAGCAATATCTCCACGGCGTAAACGGCGTGAAGCTGGTGACCACCGACAAAAACGGCAAGGTTACCGGCGAGCTTTACGCCAAGGAGCCCCAGCCCGGCAACACCGTGGCCCTGACCATTGACATCGACCTGCAAAAGGTGGCCGAGGACTCCCTGGCCGCCACCATCCAGTCCATGACCGGCAGAGACGGCGTGGCCCGGGGCGGCGCGGCGGCGGTCATCGGCGTGGGCACCGGGGATGTGCTGGCCCTGGCCAGCTACCCCACCTACGACCTGAACCGGTGGGACGAGATGTACGACAGCTGGAGCAAGGACCCGGCCCTGCCCATGTTCAACCGGGCCACCGACGGCACCTATGCCCCCGGCTCCACCTTTAAGCTCTGCACCTCCGTGGCGGGGCTGGAATCCGGGGTGATCACCCCCTCCACCACCATTGTGGACCGGGGCATCTACACCTACTACGAGTTCCCCCAGCCCAAGTGCTGGATCTATAACGCCACCGGCGGCACCCACGGGGCGGTGAATGTGTCCCAGGCTATCACCGTGTCCTGCAACTACTTCTTCTACGAGGTGGGGCGGCTCACGGGCATTCGGCGGCTGGACGACTACGCCAGCCAGTTCGGCCTGGGCCGCAGCACGGGCATTGAGATCGGCGACTCCAAGGGGGTGCTGGCCAGTCCCGAGTACGCCGAGGAGATCGGCGAGACCTGGACCGACGGCCAGACCATTACCGCCGCCATCGGCCAGTCCTATAACCTCTTCACCCCCCTGCAGCTGGCAAACTATGTGGCCACTCTGGTCAGCGGCGGCGACCATTACGACGCCCACCTGCTGAAAAGCGCCAAGGCCTACGACAATTCCTCCGTGGTCTACGCCTACAACAAGGGCCCCAGCAACCATGTGGACATGGCGGACAGCACCCTGGAGGCGGTAAAGTCCGGCGCACGGGGTCTGGCCACCGGGAGCCTCAGCTATGTCTTTAACAGCTGCATCGTACCCGTGGGCTGTAAAACCGGTACGGCGGAGACCGGCGGCGAGCTCTCCAACGGCTGCTTCGTGGCCTTTGCCCCCTACGACGATCCCCAGATCGCCGTGTGCGTGGTCATTGAGCAGGGCGGCGGCGGCTCCAACCTGGCCCCCATCGCCCGGGACATCATCAACGCCTATTTCTCCAGCGCCTCCGCGGACACCACGATTTCCGGGGAGAACACCCTGATCCAGTGAGCTGGCGAAAAAACTTCGTTTTTTCTGCCAAAAGGATTGCAGCCTGCTGCGCGCATAATTTTTGCACTGGGCGCAAAAATTCCACACTTGCAGTCTGAGAGGTATTTTTCCCCACGCACATGTCGCGGTGAAAAATGATTTAAATTTTTCGCGTCTGCGGACGCGAACTCTGCGAGGCTCTTTTGACCTGTCGGAGGAGTTTTATATGTCGATTTATTTTGATTCCAAAGATTTACAGTGTAAAAACCCCTTCGGTGCCGTTTTGTGCGGCACCGAAGTGTCTTTTTCCCTGCTCTGCTCCCGGGAGGAGGACATCTGCGCCGGGGCCCTGCGGCTCCGGGCGGAGTTCGCCGGCCTTGACCGGACGGTGCCCCTGACACCGAACGGCGGCGCTTGGCGCTGCACGGTGACGGCCCCGGAGGAGCCGGACCTGCTGTGGTACGATTTCACCCTGACCCGAGGAAGCGGCGAGACCGTGTCCCTTACCCGAAGCGGCGGCCCCTGGCAGCTGACGGTGTATGAGGACACCGGGACGCCGGAATGGTTCGGCCATGGCGTGAGCTACCAAATTTTCCCAGACCGCTTTTGCCGCAGTCGCCTGCCGCAGCCGGAGGGGCTGGTGGGGGAGCGAACTATTCACGAAAGCTGGGAGGACACCCCGGACTATCTGCCGGACGAGAAGGGGGAAATTCGGAACTGCGACTTTTTCGGCGGCGATTTTCGGGGCATTACGGAGAAGCTGGACTATTTGCAGAGCCTGTCGGTGACGACGCTGTATCTCAACCCGATTTTCGAGGCTGCGTCCAACCATCGGTATAACACCGCCGACTATCGGGCCGTGGACCCCATGCTGGGTACGGAGGAGGATTTTCGGGAGCTGTGCCGCCAGGCCCACAAGCGCGGGATGCGCTTGCTGCTGGACGGGGTGTTCAACCACACCGGCAGCGTGAGCCGATATTTTAACCGGGACGGCTTTTACCCGGAGCTGGGGGCGGCCCAATCCCAGGCTTCTCCTTATTATAATTGGTATCATTTCACCCGCTGGCCGGAGGAGTACGACGCCTGGTGGGGCATCAAGACCCTGCCTGCGGTGGACGAGGGGCAGGACTCGTACCGGGCGTTTATCATCCGGGACCGGGACTCCGTGGTCCGGCGCTGGCTCCGGGCCGGGGCCGACGGCTGGCGGCTGGATGTGGCCGACGAGCTGCCGGACGACTTCATTCGGGAGATTCGCCGGGCCATGGAGGAGGAAAAGCCCGACGCAGTGCTTATCGGCGAGGTGTGGGAGGACGGCAGCAACAAGATCGCCTATGATCGGCGGCGGTATCTCCTGGGCCGGGAGACCCACGGGCTGATGAACTATCCCTTCCGCACGGCGGCCATAGACTGGCTCCTGGGCGGGGACGCGGCGGCGTTTCGTGAGCGGATGGAGGAGCTTCGGGAGAACTACCCCTCCCCTGCCTTCTACTGCGCCATGAATTTTTTGGGCACCCACGACACGGCCCGGGTCCTCACCCTCCTGGCCGGAGAGCCTGTGCCGGAGAGCAGGAGTCAGCGGGCGGCGGCTTGCCTCTCCCCTGCCGGATACCGGCGGGCGGCGGCCCGGCTGCGGCTGGGGGCGCTGCTCCTCTATGCCTTCCCCGGCTCACCCACGGTGTACTACGGGGACGAGGCCGGGATGCAGGGCTACGAGGACCCCCTGAACCGCCGCACCTATCCCTGGGGCCGGGAGGATGCCGCTCTTTTGGCCTGGTATCGGCGGCTGGGGCAGGTGCGCAGGGAGCGGCCCTCCCTGCAAACCGGCTCCCTGCGCTATCTTTTTGCCCAAGGGGGCGGCCTGGTGCTGGAGCGCCGGACCGAAAAGGATGTGACCGTAGCGGCCCTGAACGCCGGGGAGGAGGCCCTGGAGCTGACCCTTCCCTGGGCCGGAGCCGTGGCCACGGATGCCATGTCCGGGCAGCAGTTTTTGGCGGTGGAGGGCCGGGTGCATCTGACCCTGCCTCCTATGGGCGGCGTGCTGCTGGTGTGAGGCTTTTTTGTCAAGCCGGGGGGTGTTTCACATGAAACATCTCCCGGCTTTGCAAAATGTTTCACATGAAACAAATTCTTTCAAATTTTTTCGCATTATCTATTGAAACGACACTCTTTTTTGGTATATAATAGAGCGGAAAGGCAAAAAACAGGAAGGCGAGTGGTCTCATGGCTAAAGTTGTTGCAATTGTGAATCAAAAGGGCGGCGTGGGCAAGACCACCACCTGCGTGAATCTGGCCGCCGCGCTGAAGGATAAGGGCGCCCGGGTGCTGCTGTGCGACTTTGACCCCCAGGCCAACGCCACCTCCGGCATGGGCGTGGACAAGACCCGCAGCAACGGCGTGTACGATGTGCTTATCAACGGCGTGGAGACGGAGAAGGTGCTGGTGCGCACCCCTTACGGCGATGTGCTGCCCAGCAGCAAAGCCTTGGCCGGAGCCGGGGTGGAGATGATCGACCTGGAGGGGCGGCAGTTTCTGCTCAAGCGCGCCCTGGACCAGGTGGCCGACGGCTACGACTTCATTTTCATCGACTGCCCGCCGTCTTTGGAGCTGCTGACACTGAACGCCCTATGCGCGGCGGACACCCTGCTGGTGCCGCTGCAGGGGGAATACTACGCTCTGGAGGGGCTCAGCGACCTGATGGGCACTGTGCGCATTGTGCGCCGGGGGCTGAATCCGAAGCTGGAAATCGAGGGCGTGCTGCTGACCATGTTCGATGGCCGCACCAATCTGGCCATTCAGGTGGCCCAGGAGATCAAGCGCTTCTTCCCCGGCAAGGTGTACAGCACCGTCATTCCCCGAAATATTCGGCTTTCCGAGGCCCCCAGCCACGGAAAACCCATCAACGCTTACGACCGTACCTGCCGCGGTGCCGAGGCCTATAACGCCGTGGCGGAGGAATTTTTGAAGAAAAATCCCCTTGAAAAGGAGGAGGGCTGAATCCTATGGCGAACAATGCAAAAGGCTTGGGCAAGGGCTTGGCCGCCCTGCTGGGCGACAATGTGATGGAGTCCGGCCAGGAGAAGAGCAGCCTGTATCTGCCCATTTCCCAGGTGGAGAGCTGCGCCGCCCAGCCCCGAAAGCAGTTTGACCCCGATGCCCTGGCGGACCTGGCGGACTCTATCCGCGAGCACGGCATCATCCAGCCTCTGACGGTGCGCAAGCTCCAGTCGGGCTATTATCAGATCATCGCCGGTGAGCGGCGCTGGCGGGCCGCCCGGATGGCGGGTCTGGACCAGGTCCCCGCCATTGTGGTGGAGGCCGACGACCGCAAGGCCATGGAGCTGGCCATGATCGAGAACCTCCAGCGGGAGGACCTGAATCCCATGGAGGAGGCCGAGGGCTATCAGCAGCTGATGACCCAGTACAACCTCACCCAGGAGGAGACCGCCCAGCGGGTGGGTAAATCCCGCTCCGCCGTGGCCAACGCCCTGCGTCTGCTGAACCTGTGTCCCCCGGTGCGGGCTATGGTGGAGGATGGCCGTCTCTCTAACGGCCACGCAAGAACCATCCTGCCCCTGTCCCCTGCCCTGCAGGAAAAGGCGGCGGATGCCATCCTCAAGTCCGACCTTTCCGTGCGGCAGACGGAGCTGCTGGTGAAAAAGCTCACCGCCGAAGAAAAAGCCCGGCCCGCCGTGACCACCGGAGGTCTGGAGGTAAACTATGCCGAGGAGGCGGCCAAGTCCCTGGGCGCCCACCTGGGCCGGGGCTGCAAAATCGTCAGCGGCCGCAAAAAAGGCCGCATTGAACTGGAATACTACGGGGTGGACGACCTGAATAATCTCCTGGACGCCCTAAACGCCCTGAAGCTGAAATAAAATTGTTTCACATGAAACAGAACGGAGAGAACATCCATGCTGGATATTAAGTTTGTGCGGGAGAATCCCGAGCTTGTAAAGGAAAACATCCGCAAGAAATTTCAAAATGCCAAGCTGCCCCTGGTGGACGAGGCCATTGCCCTGGACGCCGAGCGCCGCCAGGCCATTGCCGACGGCGAGGCCCTGAAGGCGGAGCGCAACAAGCTGTCCAAGGCCAACGCCCCCCTGTTCGGCCAGCTGAAAAAGTGTACCGACGAGGCCAAAAAGGCGGAGCTGCAGGCGCAGATCGACGCCAACAACGCCGCCGTGAAGGCCAGCGCCGAGCGCATGGCCCAGATGGAGGCCAAGAAGGAAAACGCCGAGGCGGCTCTGAACAAGATCATGCTGGTCATTCCCCAGATCATCGACCCCGCCGTGCCCATCGGCAAGGACGACAGCTGCAATGTAGAGGTGGAGCGCTTCGGCGAGCCCAAGGTGCCCGACTTTGAGATCCCCTACCACACGGACATTATGGAGCGCTTTGACGGCATCGACATGGACGCCGCAGGCCGCGTCTCCGGCAGCGGGTTTTACTACCTACTGGGGGACATCGCCCGGATGCACGAGGCGGTGCTGGCCTATGGCCGGGACTTTATGATAAACAAGGGCTTCACCTACTGCATCCCCCCCTTCATGATCCACGGCAATGTAGTAGAGGGGGTCATGAGCCAGACAGACATGGACGGCATGATGTATAAGATCGAGGGAGAGGACCTCTACCTCATCGGCACCAGTGAGCATTCCATGATCGGCCGCTACATCGGCCAGATCCTCCCGGAGAGCGCCCTGCCCCAGACCCTCACCTCCTACTCCCCCTGCTTCCGCAAGGAAAAGGGCGCCCACGGCATCGAGGAGCGGGGCATCTACCGCATCCACCAGTTTGAAAAGCAGGAGATGATCGTGGTCTGCAAGGCCGAGGATAGCAAGGACTGGTACGAGAGGCTGTGGCGCTACAGTGTGGAGCTGTTCCGCTCCCTGGACATCCCCGTGCGGCAGCTGGAGTGCTGCTCCGGCGACCTGGCAGACCTGAAGTGCCGCTCCTGCGACATTGAGGCCTGGTCCCCCCGGCAGCAGAAGTATTTTGAGGTTTGCTCCTGCTCCAATCTGGGTGACGCCCAGGCCCGGCGGCTGAAGATCCGCTATAAGGACGAAAACGGCAAAATGCAGCTGTGCCACACCCTGAATAACACCTGCGTGGCACCGCCCCGTATGCTCATCGCCCTGCTGGAGAACAATCTCCAGGCCGACGGCAGCGTGCTGATTCCCAAGGCCCTGCAGCCCTACATGGGCGGCACGGAAATTCTCCGCCCCAAGCACTGACAGGAGAAGCGTATGAAGAAATTTTTCCAGGAATTTAAGGAATTTGCCATGCGCGGCAATGTGCTGGACATGGCCGTGGGCGTTGTGGTGGGCTCTGCCTTCACCGCCATCGTCACCTCCATCGTGCAAAATCTGCTGACCCCCCTGCTGGGCCTGCTGATTCCCGACAGCACCTTTGCCGAGTGGGCCCCCGGCGGCTTCGGCATCGGCGCGGTCATCAACTCCATTATCACCTTTCTCATCACGGCCTTCGTGGTGTTCCTGCTGGTAAAGGGCGTGAACAAGCTGACGCACCTGAAAAAGCAGGAGGAGCCCCAGGAGCCGGAGGAGCCCAAGGCCCCCACCACCGAGGAGCTGCTGACGGAGATCCGGGACCTGCTGAAGGAGCAGAAGTAAGTTGGAGGAAATTTTGAAACAGGGCCTGGGTTCCCTGGGCCTGGACACGGCGGCCGTCCCGCAGCTCACGGAGTTTGCCCGGCGGCTGCTGGAGAAAAACAAGGTGATGAACCTGACGGCCATCACGGAGCCTAAGGATGTGGCCACGCTGCACCTGCTGGACTCCGCCTGGCTGCTGACGGCGGCGGACTGCCGGGGCAAAGCCCTGGTGGATGTGGGCACCGGGGCCGGATTTCCCGGAATGCCCATGGGCATTTTGGAGCCCACGGCGCAGCTGACCCTGCTGGACAGCCTGGGAAAGCGCATTGACTTCCTGCAGGAGACGGCCCGGGCTCTGCACCTGCAAAACATCACCTGCGTACACGCCCGGGCGGAGGAGTTCGCCGGGCAGCACCGGGAGGGCTTCGACCTGGCCGTGTCCCGGGCAGTGGCGGCCCTGCCCATGCTCTGCGAGCTGGCCATGCCCTTGGTAAAGACGGAGGGCCTGTTTTTGGCTATGAAGTCCGTGGAGTCGGACGGGGAAATTGAGAGCGCCCGGGGCGCCATTGGGCAACTGGGCGGAAAAATCGAAAAAATTCTCGACTACACTGTCCCCTGCACGGAGGTGCGGCACCGGCTGGTAGTCATCCGCAAGGTGCGGCCCACGCCGTCCCAATTCCCCCGACCCTTTGCAAAGATCAAAAAATCCCCTCTGAAATAAGGAGGCACAATGGGCAAGATCATTGCCGTGGTGTCCGGCAAAGGCGGCACCGGAAAAACTACATTTACCTCCTGCATCGGCTTCGCCCTGGCATCCATGGGCAAAAAGGTGCTGTGCCTGGACTGCGACATCTCCCTGCGGAATCTGGACCTGGCCCTGGGCCTCAGCGACAGCGCCCTGATGGATTTCTCCGATGTGCTGTCGGGCCGATGTACCCTGGAGCAGGCGGTGGTGAGCCACCCCAAGTACCCCTCCCTGTTCCTGCTGGCGGCGCCCCTGGCCTACGACGGCTTCCGGGTGGAGCCGGAGCAGGCGGCGGCGCTGATGGGCGCCATCCGGGAGAGCTTCGACTTCTGCCTGGTGGACGCCCCTGCCGGACTGGGCCAGGGCTTCCGCCTGGCCACCCAGGAGGCGGACCATGTGGTGGTGGTGACCACCACGGATGTGACGGCCCTGCGGGATGCCCAGCGCACCGTTATGGAGCTGGAGCGCTTCCCCAACGGCAAGGTGCATCTGGTGGTAAACCGGGTGGCCAAGAAGCTGCTGCGCCAGCTCCACACCACCATCGACGACGCCATGGACGCGGCGGGCCTGCCCCTGCTGGGTGTGGTGCCGGAGGACGGGGACATTCCCCGGTGTCTCAACCAAGGTGTGCCCTTATGCGACGATAATTATTACGCCGCCCGGGCCTTCTATAACATTGCAAGACGCATCGCGGGATATAAAATTCCGCTGATGAAGCTATAAGCACCTGGCGAAAAAACTTCGTTTTTTCTGCCAAAAGGCTTGCAGTCTGCGGACGAAAACTCTGCGAGGCTTTTTTATATTTCTATATAACTACTCTTAATTGCACAGAAAGGAGAGCGCAATTATGAATATCGCACTGATCGCTCACAACAACCGCAAGGAACTCATGGTCCAGTTCTGCACCGCCTACTGCGGCATTCTGGCCAAGCATACCCTCTGCGCCACCGCCACCACCGGCCAAATGGTGGCAGATGCCACAGGTCTCACCATCCACCGCTTCCTGAGCTTTTATCAGGGCGGAGGCCAGCAGATCGGCGCCCGCATTGCCTACAACGAGCTGGACATGGTCCTCTGCTTCGACGACCCCAACACCAAGGCCCCCTCCGAGGACATCATCTATATCTCCCGCCTGTGCGACAGAAATAACATCCCCTACGCCAGCAACATCGCCACGGCGGAAATGCTGGTACTGGGCCTGGCACGGGGCGACCTGGATTGGCGGGATGTGGTCAATCCCAAAAGCAGCCCCTTCACCGCTTGACAAGCAGGCCGAGATAGGCTAAAATAAATTGATATACCGCAATAACGGAGCAGGAGTAGCTCTGTCCCCGCCGATGCAGAGAGGCGCGCCCCGGCTGAAAGCGCGCCCGGCACACAGAGAGAAGACAGCCCCAGCAGCGGGGATGGAAACATCCACGGCCCGCTCCCCGTAACAGGAGCGCCAAAGGGCCCCCTTGGGGCCGAAATTGGGTGGCACCACGAAGCTTCACGCTCTCGTCCCAATGCATGGGACGGGAGCGTTTTTTCTTTCCGTCTATCGAAATTCATCACAAAGGAGTAAACGAACATGGCAAAAATGACCCCCCGCACCCTCTCGGGCTTTATGGAGCTGCTGCCGCAGCCTCAGCAGCAGATGGAGCGGATGATGCAAATTCTCCGGGAAACCTATGCCCTCTACGGCTTCACCCCCCTGGATACCCCGATCATCGAGGCCAGCGAGGTGCTGCTGGCCAAGGGCGGCGGCGAAACCGAGAAGCAGATCTACCGCTTCCAGAAGGGCGACGCCGACCTGGCCCTGCGCTTTGACCTGACGGTGCCCCTGGCCAAGTATGTGGCCCTCCACGGCGGCGAGCTGTCCTTCCCCTTCCGCCGGTATCAGATCGGCAAGGTCTACCGGGGCGAGCGGGCCCAGCGGGGCCGGTTCCGGGAGTTTTATCAGGCGGATATTGATGTCATCGGCGACGGCAAGCTGGACATCACCAACGAGGCGGAGATTCCTTCCATTATTTACCAGACCTTTACCCGCCTGGGGCTGAAGCGGTTCCAGATTCGGGTAAATAACCGCAAGATACTCAACGGCTTTTACGCCATGCTGGGGCTCACGGAGCAGTCCGGGGCCATTATGCGCACCGTGGACAAGCTGGATAAAATCGGGCCGGACAAGGTGCGGGATTTGCTGCTGTCCGACTGCGGGCTGCGGGAGGACCAGGCGGCGGAGATCCTCAAGTTCATCGCCATTACCGGGTCTAACGCCGAGGTTTTGGCGGCCCTGGAGGGCTACATGGGCCGGCACGAGCTGTTTGACACGGGGCTTTCCGAGCTGAAAACCGTGGTCAAGTACCTGGCGGACTTCGGCGTTCCGGAGGAGAATTTCGCCGTGGACCTGACCATCGCCCGGGGCCTGGACTACTACACCGGCACCGTATACGAGACCACCCTCCTGGACCACCCGGAGATCGGCTCCGTCTGCTCCGGTGGCCGGTACGACAATCTGGCCGAGTACTACACCGACCGGCAGCTCCCCGGCGTGGGCATTTCCATCGGCCTTACCCGGCTGTTCTATGTCCTGGGTGAGCAGGGGATGCTGAACCCGGACCTGCCCACCGCCCCGGCGGATGTGCTGGTGCTGCCCATGACAGAGGACCTGGCCCCGGCCATCAGCCTGTCCACCCGGCTCCGTGGCGCCGGGGTGCGGACCCAGCTCTACACCGAGCAGAAGAAGTTCAAGGCCAAGATGAACTATGCGGATAAGATCGGCGTGCCCTATGTGATCTTCCTGGGCGACGATGAAATTGCCGCCGGGGTGGTGGCCTGCAAGGATATGAAAACCGGCGAGCAGACCAAGCTGCCCTTTGCCGAGACTCTGGACCTGATTCGCTCGGGTCTGGCGGAGAAAAACAAGGGTACCGTGATTTTGGAGTGAGGTACGGGGCGGACGACCCTGTCTGCCCGATCCCGGTAACGCAACACTTTGTAGGGCAGGGCACGCGGGCCCTGCCGGGTAGTGCGGTACAAGCCCGGCGCGGCGGGGTGAGGGCACCCCGCTCTACGGAATTCCTTGTAGGGGCGGACGACCCTGTCCGCCCGGTATGAGGGGTCCCATCACATCCCTTTTGGAGCCATTTTTGAAAACTTATAGTTATATCCAACTTAAATTATACAATTCATTATCAAAACAGGAGGAAGAATACCATGATGCAAATGCGTACACACACCTGCAACGCCCTTCGTCTGGCCGATGTGGGCAAGAGCGTGAAGATCGTGGGCTGGATGGAGAATGTCCGGGAGGTGGGCAGCAATCTGGCCTTTGTGGTCCTGCGGGACTTCTACGGCACCACCCAGGTGGTGGCCGAGACCGAGGATATGCTGGCCATTATCAAGGGGCTGAACAAGGAGTCCACCATCAGCGTGGAGGGCGTGGTCCGGGAGCGGGCCAGTAAGAATCCCAAGCTGGCCACCGGCGAGATCGAGGTGGTGCCTAATAAAATCGAGATTCTGGGCCGCTGCCGCTACAACAGCCTGCCCTTTGAGATCAACCGCAGCCGGGAGGCCGACGAGACCGCCCGCCTGAAGTACCGCTATCTGGATCTGCGCAACCCCGCCGTGAAGAAGAACATCATTCTGCGCTGCCAGGTGGTGGCAGCGCTCCGGGCCGCCATGACCGAGCACGGCTTCCTGGAGATCACCACCCCCATCCTCACCGCCTCCTCCCCGGAGGGCGCCCGGGACTACCTGGTGCCCGCCCGGAAGCACCCCGGCAAGTTCTACGCCCTGCCCCAGGCCCCCCAGCAGTTCAAGCAGCTGCTGATGACCTCCGGCTTTGACCGCTATTTCCAGATTGCCCCCTGCTTCCGGGACGAGGACGCCCGGGGCGACCGCTCCCCCGGCGAATTCTATCAGCTGGACATGGAGATGGCCTTTGCCACCCAGGACGATGTGTTCGCCGTGCTGGAAGATGTGCTGCCCCCGATTTTTGCCAAGTTCGGCACCTACAGCGTGGCCTCCTCCGCCCCCTTCCGCCGCATCCCCTATTTGGAGTCTATGGAAACCTACGGCTCCGACAAGCCCGACCTGCGTATTGATTTGACCTGCAAAAATGTTACGAAGCTCTTTGAAAACAGCGACTTTGACGCCCTCAAGGGTCAGACCGTGAAGATGGTGGACATCACCGATTGCACCCTCACCCGCAAGCAGATCGAAAAGCTCCTCACCGACTGCCAGGTGCAGTCCGGCAGCAAGGGCTACTGGTTCAAGGTGGATGAAAACGGCGAGCTGGCCGGGGGCATCGGCAAGTTCGTGGGGCCTGTCCGGGAGGAGCTGTCCAAGGTCCTGGACCTGAAGCCGAACACGCTGGTGGTGGTAGCCGCCGGGGAGAGCGCCACCAAGTCCGTGGGCGTGATGATCAAGACCTTCGGCGCCGCCTGCGAGGGCCACATGGACAAGGAGCGGTACGAGTTCTGCTGGATCGTGGACTTCCCCATGTACGAGATCGGCGACGAGAGCGGCGAGCTGGAGTTCTGCCACAATCCCTTCTCCATGCCCAGCGGCGGCATGGAGACCCTGCTCAAGGCCGAGCGGGGAGAGCTGGACCCCCTGGACATCATGGCCAACCAGTACGACCTGGTGTGCAACGGCGTGGAGCTGTCCTCCGGCGCCGTGCGTAACCATGACCCGGAGATCATGATCAAGGCCTTTGAGATGGTGCGCCTGGGCGAGGAGGATGTGAAGAAGAAGTTCCCCGCCATGTACAACGCCTTCTGCTACGGTGCGCCCCCTCACGCAGGCATCGCCCCGGGTGTGGACCGGATGGTGATGCTCCTGGCCGGCGAAAGCTCCATCCGGGAGATCATCCCCTTCCCCATGAACAAGAACGCCCAGGATGTTATGATGGACGCCCCCTCCACCGTGGAGCAAAAGCAGTTAGATGAATTGCATATCGCTCTGGTGGGTCAGCTGGAGGAGTAAGCGCCCCGCAATCGCAGTTTTATAAGAGGTGGCCACCCGGCCACCTCTTTTTTTGGGGAGATGAAGGAATAAATGCGTAGGGGCGGGGCTCTGCCCCGCCCGGCACAAAAGCCTCCCTTGCCTAAAGGGGGCCATGGGGACGGGGGATGCGGATTGCCACAGCCAGTGTGCGCACTGGCTTCGCAATGACGGAAGCCGAAAGAATTTGCGTGTCATTCCGAGACCAGTCCGCAGACTGGTCGTGGGAATCCGTAATACCCCTGTGCAAATCCAAAGGAGAACGGATTGCCACACCAGTGACATCTGTCACTGGTTCGCAATGACAGGGTTTTTTCATGAGTTGCGGTGCAAGTCCGGGCGGCGGGGTGAGGGCACCCCGCCCTACAACCACACACTTTGCAGGGCGGGGCCCGCGTGCCCCGCCGTGGGTGCGTTGGAAAACCGCTTCGGGTCGTCCGGGAGGCCGACCCCTACGCACCATTCAACGATAGAGCTTCGTAGGGGGCGGCGTCCTCGACGCCCCGTCAGAATCAGCTATCAAGTTTTGCGTAGGGCAAGGAAGAATCCCCCAGTCACGGCTTCGCCGTGCCAGCCCCCTTTAGGCAAGGGGGCCATGGGGTCGGGGGAACGGATTGCCACAACCAGTGACATCTGTCACTGGTTCGCAATGACAGTTTTTTGCAAGAAATGCGTAGGGGCGGGGTTCTACCCCGCCCGTCCGTGCTTGTTCAAATCTCCTTGCTTGGTGTAGGGGCGGACGACCCTCTCCGCCCGGCGGTGGGCTTGTTTTCCCTTTCCCTCTTGCATTTCTCCCGGTTTTGCGGCATACTGGGGGTGTTCAATCTTACATTAAAGGAGTTTTCGCCATGGAAACCGTGAAGCTATATTATGAAAATGCGTTTTTGCGGGAATTTGACGGGGTGGTGGTCGATTGCCGTCCCCAGGGGAAAAAGTGGCTGGTGCAGCTGGACCGCACCGCTTTCTATCCCGAGGGGGGCGGCCAGCCTGCCGACCATGGGATTTTAGGCGGCGCCAAGGTCACCGATGTCCACGAGCGGGACGGGGTGATTCTCCACACCTGCGACCGGGCTCTGACGGTGGGCGAGACCGTCCACGGGGAAATCGACTGGGCCCGCCGCTTTGACCATATGCAGCAGCACTCCGGGGAGCACATCGTCAGCGGAATGCTCTGCGCTGCCTATAACTGCGACAACACCGGCTTCCACCTGGGCGAGGAGTCCGTCATCATTGACTACAACGCCGACATCCCCTGGGAGGGGGTGCTGGACATCGAGGCCCGGGCCAACCGCTACCTCTGGGAAAACCACCCCTTTGAGGCCCTCTATCCCAGCGCCCAGGAGCTGGCCGCCCTCCCCTACCGGAGCAAAAAGGAGCTCACCGGCCAGGTGCGCATCACCCGCTTCCCCGGGGCCGACTGCTGCGCCTGCTGCGGCACCCATGTGGCCTATTCCGGGCAGGTGGGGCTGGTGAAATTCATCGGCTGGCAAAAATTCCGGGACGGCGTGCGCCTGGAGCTGCTGTGCGGCAGCCGCGCCCTGCATTACCTGGCCCTGAACTGGGCGCAGAACACCGCTGTGGGCCGGAGCCTGTCCGTAAAGCCCGGCAAGACCGCCCAGGCCGTGGAGCGGCTGCAGGGGGAGCTGCAGGCGGTGAAGGCCCGGTGTGCGGACCTGGAGGAGAGCAGCTTTCAGCGGCTGGCGGAGGACTACCGGGACGCAGGCAATGTGCTGCTGGTGCAGCCGCCTATGGAGTCGGACAGCGTGCGCCGACTGTGCGACGCAGTGAGCCGGAGCTGCGGGGGCCGGTGCGCCGTGTTCGCCGGAGCGGACGGCAGCTACAAATACGCCGTCATCCACCCGGGTCAGGACATTTCTCCCCTGATCAAGGCCCTGAATGCCCAGCTCCATGGCCGGGGCGGCGGACGGGACGGCTTCGCCCAGGGCAGCGCCGCCTGCACGGAGGAGGAAATTCGCCGTTTTTGGGCAGAAAGCGCATAAAACAAGGAAAAAAGGCCGGAAAAGCCTGCGTTTTTTAGCTTTTTCTGTCTTTTCTTTTCCTTAAAAAGGTGTTATACTGGCTGGGTCTGAAGTTTCAAAGAGGGTAAATGCTATGCAAAAGGAAAACAAGCTGGGCGTCATGCCCATTGACAAGCTGATATGGAATATGTCCCTGCCCATCATCATCTCCATGCTGGTGCAGGCCCTGTATAACATCGTGGACAGCGTGTTCGTCTCCTGGGTCAGCGAGGCGTCCCTGACGGCGGTGTCTCTGGCCTTCCCGGCTCAGAACCTGATGATCTCCCTGGCCTCCGGCACCGCCGTAGGCGTCAACGCCCTTATGGGCCGGGCCCTGGGCGCCAAGGATCAGAAGCGGGCGGACACCGTGGCTATGAACGGCCTGTTCCTGGCCTTTGTGGGCTTTGTCCTGTGCGCCGTCCTGGGTCTGACCCTGTCGGATTTCTATTTCCGCAGTCAGACCGATGTGGAGGAGATCATTCAGATGGGCAACCGGTATCTGATGATCGTCATGGGCGCATCCGTGGGTATTTTCGGCCAAATGATGCTGGAGCGGCTGCTTCAGGGCACCGGCCACAGCATTCTCTCCATGTATACCCAGGGGACCGGGGCCGTTATCAACATCATCCTGGACCCCATTTTCATCTTCGTGTTCAAGATGGGTGTAGCCGGGGCGGCCGTTGCCACGGTCATCGGGCAGGTTTTTGCCTGCATCTTTGCCCTGGTGCTGAATCTGAAGAAGAATCCGGAGATCCACCTGGTGTTCCGAGGCTTCCGGCCCAACTGGTCCATCATCGGCAGCATTTACGCCATCGGCCTGCCGTCGGTGGTGATGATGGCTATTGGCTCGGTGATGACCTTCCTGATGAACAAGATCCTCATCACCTATCACTCCGCCCGGGAAACCGCCGCCACGGCCTTCGGTATCTACTTCAAGCTCAATAGCTTTGTGTTCATGCCCGTGTTCGGCCTGAATAACGGCGTCATCCCCATCATCGCCTTTAACTACGGCGCCCAGCAGCGCCGCCGCATGATCGAGACCATCAAGCGCAGCACCGTCTATGCCTCCTGCGTGATGGTCCTGGGCATGGTGATTTTCCAGCTCTTCCCCGGCACCCTGCTGAAAATTTTCAAGGCCACGGACACCATGATGTCCGTGGGCATCCCGGCTCTGCGCATCATCTCCCTGAGCTTCTGCATGGCCGGGGCCTGCATCGCCCTGGGGGGCTGTTTCCAGGCCCTGGGCAAGTCTATGTATTCGCTGATCGTGTCCTTCATCCGCCAGCTGGTGCTGCTGATCCCCGTGGCCTTCGTCCTGGCGCAGATCGGCCACAGCATGGGCAACGACAACCTGGTCTGGTGGTGCTACCCCATTGCGGAGGTGTTCTCCCTGGGCGTGACCCTGCTGTGCTACCGGCGTCTGTACCGCACCCTGATCTCCAAGCTGCCCGAAAATGGCCCGGAAATCCCGGCTTAACATTGTATCCTGTCAAAGCGCCTCGCAGAGTTTGCCGCCCGCAGGCGGCAAAGACCGAAGGGTTCTTCGACAGGCAGGAAAAGGACCGCTCCCGTTGGAGCGGTCCTTTTCCTGTTTAAGAGGGGGAGGGGAAGAATTTACTATGGGAAAGAACAGACTTCTTGTACTTACTTAGCTCTTCGTGGCAGCAGAAACGATACCCACCACTGCCAAAATACCCGCCAAAGCGGCCAAAATAACATTCAGGATCATTGTTCTGACCTCCTTTTTCTTATTTCAGGTTTTCCCTGTTCGGGTTGATTTCATATTAGCAGAATCTTAGCAATTTGTAAAACGAATGTTATTCATCATTTTCATGAAATTTACTTGTGCCTGACACGCAGATGTGCTATAATAATTAAGCAATAGGCTGCCAAAAAGCCTCGCAGAGTTCGCGTCCGCAGACGCGGAAAATTAAAATCATTTTTCACCGCGACATGCGCGTGGGGAAAAATACCTCTCAGACTGCAAGTGTGGAATTTTGCCGCAAGGTGGCAAAATTATGCGCGCAGCAGGCTGCAAACCTTTTGTCGGAAAAATCTGAAGGATTTTTCGACAGCCTCAAAAGGAGGGGGTGCGCCATGAGCGTGACAAAATACCAGGTTTTTCTGACGGTGGCGGCCTGCGGGGGCTTTACCCGGGCGGCGGAGGAGCTGCACTTCACCCAGTCCGGGGTCAGCCACACCGTGGCCGCCCTGGAGAGCGAGCTGGGGGTGCCGCTGTTCGTCCGAAACCGCAGCGGCGTGACCCTCACCGCCGATGGCCGGGCTCTGCTGCCCTATATCCAGGCCCTGTGGGACGACGCCCGCCGCCTGGAGCAAAAGGCCGCCGACCTCCGGGGTCTGGACACGGGCCTGGTGCGGGTGGCCACCTTCAGCAGCGTGTCCATCCAGTGGCTGCCGTACCTGCTGAAGTCCTTTCGGGAGGTACACCCCCATATTGAGTTCGAGCTGCTGCCCTTTGTGGAAAATGCGGAGCTGGAGGAGGCGGTGCTCAGCGGCAAGGCGGACTGCTGCTTTGCCAGCCTTCCCACCATACAGCCCCTGGACACCTGGCTGCTGCACCGGGACCAGTGGCGGGTCATCGTGTCCTATGGGCATCCCCTGGCCGGCCGGGACCCCTTCCCCTTAGAGGCTCTGTCCACGGAGCCCTTCATCTTCCTGCAGGAGGGCGACGACTATGAGATTCAGGCGGTGCTGGACAGTCTGCAGGTGCGGCCCAATATCCAGTACATCCTTCGGGACGACCTTTCCATCCTGGCTATGGTCTCCAACGGCCTGGGCATCAGCATCATGCCGGAGCTGGAGCTGGAGCACTGCCCCTACCCCCTGGTGGCCTGTCCCCTGCCCCGGTCCTTTTACCGCAACATCGGCATCGCCGTGAAGGACAAAAACGCCCTGTCCCTGTCCACCCGCTGCTTCATAGACCACACCCGCCACTGGGTAGGGACCCATTACAGTAAATAAGGGCCGGTGAACGCCGCCCCTTGACAAATAACGAAAACCCGTTATAATAAATAAAAAAGGCACTGCGACAAGCGGTTAGCCCGGCTTAGAAAATTTTGCTAAGATAAACTTAGAAAACCGTCACCGGCCAGGGTGGCGGTTTTCTTTTTTATTGACAAGTTTACCGTATTTTGCTATAATTTCGCCAGGCGCTGCACGAACGGCAGGCGGTTGGCCACACCACCCGAAAGGGGGTGAGGCTCATGCGAGTTACTTTACATATCGGGCCATTTACGGTCACGATCATTGTAAAACGCAGAAACCGCCACTCGGCAAAGTGACGGTTTCTTAAGGTTTCTTAAGTTGCTTCTCTTTTGACGGGCTAACCGCTTGTCGCAGCGCCTTTCTATGCTCATTATAGCAGAAATATCCGTCCTGTCAAGTACGGGGGTGCTATTTCCGCTTTCTGACTTTTGCGCGGGGGCGCGGATTGGTTCTTCTGTTGACAAAATAATAAAAAATTGCTATAATTTCGCCAGGCGCTGCACGAACGGCAGGCGGTTGGCCACACCACCCGAAAGGGGGTGAGGCTCATGCGAGTTACTTTACATATCGGGCCATTTACGGTCACGATCATTGTAAAACGCAGAAACCGCCACCCTGCACGGTGACGGTTTCTTAACAAATAGAAACATAAACTTGAAGGGCTAACCGCTTGTCGCAGCGCCTTTCTATCCTCATTATAGCAGAAATGTCCCCTTTGTCAAGGGCAGCTCCCCTTATTTGTAGAAGCCCGTCTCCTCCTCCAGCGCCATAGGCAGGCCGTTGTGGTACACGGGAATGGAGGAGAACTTGAAGCGGCTGGCCTTGTGCTTTTGGTCGATCTGCTTCTTGATCTCCGGGTCGCAGATCCCCCGGCGCACATACTCATTCACAGCGTGGTAGGTAAAGCCCAGGTTGTCCTCGTCCGTGAGTCCGGTGAGCCCGTCGGAGGGGGGCTTTTGCAGGAAATGCTCCGGCAGACCCAGGACGCGGCCCAGGGCGATGACCTCCTCGGTGGTGTACATGCCCAGGGGCGAAAAGGCCCCGGCGCTGTCGCCGTAAATGGTGCAGTAGCCCACCCAGTCCTCGGAGAGGTTGGAGGTGTTCAGCACCGTGCCGCCGGGGAGGGACTGGGCCACGGCATAGAGCGTGGCCATGCGGATGCGGGAGGGCAGGTTCACGGTGGTCTGGCGGCTGGGCTCCAGGCCCGCCTTCTTCATCTCAACCAGCACCCCCTGCACTGCGTCGTGGATGTTGATGGTGCAGTGGGGAATTTGCAGATGCTCCACCAAGCCTTGGGAGAAGTCAATGTCCGGCTGCTCGCCGTCGGGCATCAGCACACCGTACACATTCTCCCGCCCATAGGCCGCCACAGCCAGGGCCGCCACGGTGGAGCTGTCCTTGCCGCCGGAGATGCCGATAACCGCCGTCTTGCCATGGCACGCCTGCATTCTCTCGTGCATCCATTCCAGCAGGCCCGTAAGCTGCATCTGGGGGTTAAATTCCATAAAAAACGCCTCCCTACTATAATAATGGTCTATTGTACGGCAAATTCAGAAAAAATGCAATGTATTTTTCCCAATCGCAGAAAATCCCCCCAGCCTGATAGCTGAGGGGATTTTCCGTGTGTTTGTTAGGAGAGAGAGAGAAAATCACTTATGGAAAGGTTTCTTTGTATGCTGTTATATTACTTTGTAAATATGGCAAAACAATAAATTACCGATGAACAATTTGTGAACAATGCTCAAAATTTTCGGCTTTCCGCCACCGCCAGCTCATCGCAGCGGTTGTTTTTGGCGTTGGAGGCGTGGCCCTTGACCCAGTGGTAGTGTACCTGGTGCCGGTCGATAAGGGGTAGGAGCTGCTCCCACAGGTCCACATTCAGGGCGGGCTTTTTGTCGCTCTTGATCCAGCCCTTTTTCCGCCAGCCGTAGACCCAGCCCTTGGAGAGGGCATCAATAACATACTTGCTGTCACTGTAAAGCTCCACCACGCAGCTCTCCTTCAGCAGCTCCAAGGCCCGAATAACGCCGGTAAGCTCCATGCGGTTGTTGGTGGTCTCCGGAGCGCCGCCGGAGATCTCCTTCTCCACGCCGTTCCACTCCAAAATCGCTCCCCAGCCCCCGGGCCCGGGATTGCCGGAGCAAGCGCCGTCGGTGTAAATGGTAACAGTTTTCATAATAACTCCTTGGAAACACCAATGTCATTGCGAAACCAGTGACCGATGTCACTGGTTGTGGCAATCCGTACTCCTGGTGCGGCGGGCGACCGCAAGGGTCGCCCCTACGGAGGGTTTCCCGATAGGATTTCGTAGGGGGCGATGATCCTACGAAGTTTTCATTTCACCGTTGTAGGGGCGGACGACCCTGTCCGCCCGGTGCGGCGCATCCGCCCCTGTTACTCCTCCACTGCCAAAACCGTCAATACCCGGTCCCGCACGGTAAACTTCACATTTTTCCCGGCGAAGGCCAGGCCGTATACCCGCTCCGGGTCCTCCTGGTATCGGGGCCGGGGGTCACAGGCCAGCACGCCCATAAGCCCCGCCCGCTGCGGCGCCTCCAGACCCGCCAGCAGCGCCTCGTCGCACTCCACCTCCAGGGGCTCCGTCTCCAGGGGGTCGGTAAAGCCCCCGGTGGCATCCCTTGGGCAGTCGGCATAGGGCAGGTACGGCTTAATGTCCAAAATCGGTGTTCCGTCCACCAGGTCCGCCCCGCTGACACGGATAACAGGCCCCAGCTTCTCGTCCCGGCTCACTCCCTCCAGCTTCACGCAGGACAGGCCCAGGTTGTTGGGCCGAAAGGGTGACCGGGTGGCGAACACGCCCATGCGCCGGTTGCCCCCCAGCCGGGGCGGGCGCACCGTGGGGGACCAGCCCTCCCGCTCCGCCCGGTGAAACCGGAAAATCAGCCACAGGTGGGAAAAGCTCTCCAGCCCCCGCAGGGCGTCCGGATTTCGATAGTCCGGCTCGAACACGATGGTCCCCTGCAGCTGCGGCACCAGGCCGCTCTGCCGGGGCACGCCGAATTTTTCCGGCAGATCCGTGCGGATGTGGGCAATGGTGTGCATGGTGATGTCCATTATTCCTCCGCCGTCCCGGCCTGCTCCTCCGGGTCAGCCAGGGCCATGGAAATGACCCGGTCGCCCTCGGTCTTAAAGCGCATAACGATAACGCCCTGGGTGGCGCGGCCCGCGGTGCGGATGTTCTGCACCGGGGTGCGGATGAGGATGCCGCTCTCGGTGACCAGCAGCAGATCCTCGCCGCCGTCCACCACCTTAATGCCCACAATGGGCCCGGTCTTGTCGGTAACCATGTAGTTGCGGATACCCAGGCCGCCCCGGCTGGTAATGCGGTAGTCCTCCACGGGGGTACGCTTGCCGTAGCCCCGCTCGGTGATGGTGAGGACGGTCTTACCCTCCTGGGCCCGGGCGGCGCCCACCACATAGTCGCCCTCCCGGAGTCGGATGCCCCGGACGCCCACCGCCGTGCGGCCCATGGGCCGCACATCGCTCTCGTGGAAGCGCACCGCCTGGCCGTCGTGGGTGGCGATGAGGATATACTGCTCCCCGTCCGTCTCCTGAACGCTGATGAGCTGGTCGCCCTCGTCCAGGGTCAGGGCGCGGATGCCGCTCTGGCGAATGTTCTTCAGCTGGTCCACAGGCAGCCGCTTCACGGTGCCGCTGCGGGTGGTCATAAACAGGTACAGGGGCTTATCCTCCGTCTCCCGGAAGTGGAGCATGGCCTGGACCTTCTCCCCGGTCTCCACCTGAATGACATTGACCATGTTGATGCCCTTGGCGGTCTTGCCGCTCTCGGGGATCTGATAGCCCTTCTTGCGGTAGACCTTGCCGGTGTCGGTGAAGAAGAGGATGTAGTCATGGGTGGACGCGGTGAACACCGACACCACCTCGTCCTCCTCCCGGGTGGACATCCCCTTCTTGCCCATGCCGCCCTTGCTCTGGGCGGCGTACTCGCTGACGGGGGTACGCTTGATATACCCGGCCTTGGTGAGGGTAAAGACGCACTGCTCCTCCTCGATGAGGTCCTCGATGTCGATCTCGTCCTCCACATCCTGGATCTCGGTCTTGCGCTCGTCGCCGAATTTCTCGGCCAGGGCGGAAAGCTCCTCCTTGAGGATCTGCCGCACCAGAGCATCGTCGGACAGCACCCGGCGGAAATAGGCGATCTTCTCCTCCAGGTCGTCGTACTCCTTCTGCAGCTTCTCCCGGTCGAGGCCCTGTAAGGCTTTCAGACGCATATCCAGAATGGCCTGGGCCTGGACCTGGTCCAGCCCGAAGCGGCGCATGAGGTTTTCCCGGGCGTCGTCGTAGCTCTCCCGGATGATCTTGATAACCTCGTCAATGTTGTCCTGAGCGATGAGCAAGCCCTCCAGCAGATGGGCCCGCTCCAAAGCCTTGTTCAGGTCGAACTTGGTGCGGCGGATGATAATTTCTTCCTGGAAGGTCAGGTACTCGTCAATAATGTGCCGCAGGGACAGGATCTTCGGCTGGCGCTGGTTGTCAACCAAGGCCAGCATATTGATGGCGAAGGTGGTCTGCAGCTGAGACTGGGCAAACAGGCGGTTTAATACCACCTGACTGTTGGCGTCCCGCTTCAGCTCGATAACGATGCGCATACCGTTGCGGTCGGACTCATCCCGGATGTCGGAAATTCCCTCCAGGCGCTTGTCCTCCACCTGCTCGGCGATGTTCTTAATGAGCATCCGCTTATTCACCTGGTAGGGCAGCTCGGTAATGACGATGCGGGTGCGGTCCTTGCCGAACTCCTCAAACTCGTGCCTTGCCCGGACCACCAGCCGGCCCCGGCCCGTGGCGTAGGCGGCCCGGATGCCGCTGCGGCCCATGATAATGCCCTTTGTGGGGAAGTCGGGGCCCTTGATGTGCTCCATCAGGTCTCCCAGGGTGGCGTTAGGGTCATCCAGCACGCAGATGCACGCGCCAATGACCTCCCGCAGGTTGTGGGGCGGGATGTTGGTGGCCATGCCCACGGCAATGCCGCTGGAGCCGTTCACCAGCAGGTTCGGGAATCGGGCCGGAAGCACCCGGGGCTCTTTCCGGCTCTCGTCGAAGTTGGGGTCCCAGTCCACGGTGTCCTTTTCAATGTCCCGGAGCATCTCGTTGGAGATTTTGGAGAGCCTTGCCTCGGTGTAGCGGTAGGCGGCGGCGGGGTCTCCATCCACGGAGCCGAAGTTACCGTGGCCGTCCACCAGCATATAGCGCATGGAAAAGTCCTGGGCCAGACGCACCAGGGCGTCGTACACCGACGCATCGCCGTGGGGATGATACCGGCCCAGCACATCGCCCACGCAGGTGGCGGATTTCTTAAAGGGCCGGTCGGAGGTGAGGTTGTCCTCGTACATGGCGTAGAGAATACGCCGGTGGACGGGCTTCAGGCCGTCCCGCACATCGGGCAGGGCCCGGCCCACGATAACGGACATGGCGTACTCGATGTACGACTTCTCCATCTCCGGCACCAGGGGCGACTCCACAATGTGCTGCTGGGGATACCGAATTTCCTCCGGATCGTATTGGGGTTTTTTACTCATATCGTTTCTCCTTTGTCAAAGGATTGGTTCATCGGATTTTATGGGATTGTGCGGAGCGGGGCGGCGGGGACGCCGCCCCCTACGGACTTCTATCGGTAAACGGTGTGTAGGGGCCGATGCCTACATCGGCCCGGTGGCACCGTTTTTCAATTCATGCGTAGGGCGGACAGGGTCGTCCGCCCCTACAAGGGGAAATTTTTTCGTAGGGGCGACCCTTGCGGTCGCCCGAATCGCCGCACCCTCGGAAACCGTTGCCTCCCTTGCCTAAAGGGAGGGGGACCAACCGAGCTCTGGTGGAGGGATTCCGTGGGGGGTAGGGGGCTCATTTATCGAATGTGCGGTGCGGGCGGCGGGACACATGGGTCCCGCCCTACAATTAGAATATTTTGTAGGGCAGGGCCCGCGTGCCCTGCCGGTGCGCAGGGGCGGGGCGATGTAGGCATCGCCCCCTACGAAATTTTATCGTAATTTGGTGCGTAGGGGAGGGGCTCTGCCCCTCCCGCGGGCGGGGTAGAACCCCGCCCCTACGGACGGTTTAGGGTGAAATCCCCCGCCTTATTTTAGTAATCCAAATTCACCGCGTATTTGGCCTTCTGCTCGATGAACTCCTTCCTGGGCTCCACCTTCTCGCCCATAAGCACCGTAAAGGTGGCGTCGGCGGCCACAGCATCGTCCAGGGTAATGCGGCGCAGGGTCCGCTTCTCCGGGTCCATGGTGGTCTCCCACAGCTCGTGGGGATTCATCTCGCCCAGGCCCTTGAAGCGGCTGATGTCCACCTTGGCGTCCGGGTTATCCCCCCGGAGCAGGGCGGAAACCGCGTCCCGCTCCTTGTCGGAGTAGGCAACCCTCGTCTGCTTGCCCCGACTCAGCTTATACAGCGGCGGCACCGCCGAATACACATATCCGTTTTCAATGAGGGGCCGCATGAAGCGGAAGAAGAAGGTCAGCAGCAGCGTGCGGATGTGCGCGCCGTCCACATCGGCATCGGCCATGATGATGATTTTGTGATACCGGAGCTTGGCCGCGTCAAACTCGTCGCCAATGCCTGCCCCCAGGGCGGTGATCACGGGCTGGAGCTTGTCGTTTCCATACACCTTGTCCGCCCGGGCCTTTTCCACATTGAGCATCTTGCCCCACAGGGGGAGGATGGCCTGAAACCGGGAGTCCCGACCCTGGGTGGCGGAGCCGCCTGCGGAGTCGCCCTCCACGATGTAAAGCTCTGTCAGCTCCGGATTATTTTCATTGCAGTCCCGGAGCTTGTCGGGCATAGCCGCACCGCCCAGGGCGGTCTTGCGCCGGATGGATTCTCTCGCTTTCCGGGCGGCCTCCCGGGCGCGGTTGGCGGTGAGGGCCTTGTCGAGAATGGTCCTGGCCACCGCCGGATGCTCCTCCAGATACACCGAGAGCTGGTCGGACACGATGCTGTCCACCAAGGTGCGGATGTAGGCGTTACCCAGCTTGTCCTTGGTCTGGCCCTCGAACTGGGCCTCCGTCAGCTTCACGGAAATTACCGCCGCGATGCCCTCCCGGCAGTCCTCGCCGGAAACCTTGTCGTCCCCGTCCTTGAGCATCCCGTATTTCGTGCCGTAGGCGTTCAGCACCCGGGTCAGCGCCGCCTTGAAGCCGGTCTCGTGCATACCGCCGCCGGGGGTGTGGATGTCGTTGGCAAAGGAGACCAGGGTCTCGTTGTAGCCGTCGTTATATTGCAGGGCGATCTCCGCCGTGGAGTCCCCCTTGGCCCCGGAGAGATAGATGACCTCCTGGTGCAGAGGGGTCTTGTTGCGGTTGAGATAGGTCACATACTCCCGTATGCCCCCCTCGTAGCACATGGTCTCCCCCTGCTCGCTGCCGGGCCGGGCGTCGGTGATGGTGATGCGCAGCCCCGCGTTGAGAAACGCCTGCTCCCGCATACGGGTGTGGAGGATGTCGTAGTCGTACACCAGCGTGTCGAACATCTCCGGGTCCGGCTTAAAGGTGACGGTGGTGCCGGTGCGGTCGGTGTCGCCGACGATCTTCATCTCCTGGGTAATGTCGCCCCGGGAGAATTTCATCTCGTAAATGTGGCCGTTCTTGTAAACCTGCACCTCCAGCCACTCCGACAGGGCATTCACCACGGACGCGCCCACGCCGTGAAGGCCGCCGGAGACTTTGTAGCCCCCGCCGCCGAACTTGCCGCCGGCGTGGAGCACGGTGTAAACCACCTCCAGGGCAGGCCGCCCGGTCTGGGGCTGGATATCCACGGGGATGCCGCGCCCGTTGTCGGTAACGGTGATGGTGTTGCCTTCGTTGATGGTCACGGTGATGTCCGTGCAGTACCCGGCCAGGGCCTCGTCAATGGCGTTGTCCACGATCTCGTACACCAGGTGGTGCAGGCCCGAGGAGGAGGTAGAGCCGATGTACATACCGGGCCGCTTTCGCACGGCCTCCAGGCCCTCCAGCACTTGGATCTCCGAGGCATCATATTCCGTCTCCACGGCGATGACTTTTTCCAGTTCTGACATAAATCCTATCCTTTCTCAAGGGAAGATGATCTTCCGCTGTATTTACAAAACAAAGACGGGGGGAACAAAATGAGCTGTGTTACGGCGGGGCGATGCTCACATCGCCCCCTACGAAATTCTATCGAAAACCCTCCGTAGGGGCCGATGATCCTGTTGCGGTGCCCAAAATTTTTGCGCTGCCTTACGGCGGACGCTTAAAATTTTGACCGCGGCCACTCGCTCACTTCGCTTCCTCTGCCACCGGCAGCGCTCAGTTCGCTCCCCACATCGGCCCGCCCGGGCTTATACCGCATTTTCTGTAATGTGTCATTGCGAGGGCGCAGCGCGCCCGTGGCAATCCGTCCCCCTCGTCCCTAAGGCCCCCTTGCCTAAAGGGGGCTGGCACGGTGAAGCCGTGACTGGGGGATTCTTTCCCCGTACCCACGGCAGGGCACACGGGCCCTGCCCTACAAGGCGTTGCGTTATCAGGACCGGGCGGACAGAGTCGTCCGCCCCTACAAGCATTTCCGTAGGGGCGACCCTCGCGGTCGCCTGCTACAAGCATTTCCGTAGGGGCGACCCTTGCGGTCGCCCGCCCCACCGCACATCTTGTGCCCATCCGTAGGGGCCGATGCCTACATCGGCCCGCCCTACGCTCCTACTCTCCCCTGCTCCGCTTCTGCAGGGTCTGGGTATTCAGCTGCGAAATATACACGATCTGCCTGTGATACGGGTGGTCGCACACCAAAAAGGACTTGGGAATGTCCTCCGTCACCGGCACCACCACCCCCTCCTGCTCCGCTTTTTCCAAAAATTCCCGGGTGCGCTTGGATTGGGAGGTAATGTCCAGGTCGAATATGCCGATGATCCGCTTTTCCGGAAGCATGGCATTTTGCCCGATGTGCAGGTAACTCATAAAACCACCTCCCCGCTTCGTATGTGAAACAGCCGCCCCGCTTGCAAGCGGTCCAGCCTGTCGTTTTCGCAGCAGGTGATGAACACCTGTCCCCCGGAAATGCGGTTTAATACATATTCCTGCCGCTTGGGGTCCAGCTCCGAGAGCACATCGTCCAGCAGCATCACCGGGTACTCCCCCACGGCGCTGCGGTGTATCTCCCGGTCGGCCAGCTTCAGGCACAGGGCCGCCGTGCGCACCTGCCCCTGGGAGCAAAACTGCCGTGCGCTCCGTCCGTTGACCTCCACCAGAAAGTCGTCCTTGTGGGGCCCCGACAGGCACAGCCCCGAGGCAAGCTCCGCGTGATAATGGCTCTGCTGGTGGTCCCGTAAATTCTGGGCGATGTCCTCCGTCTTGGCAAAGGGGTCTACCACGGTTTTCACCGTCTCATATCGTAATTTTAATTTTTCCCGTCCCCCGCTGCAATCCCCGTGGGCCGGGGCGGCATAGGCGTCCAGGGCCCGGCAATACTGGGCCCGATAATGGATGAGGATGGCCCCCATCCGGCACATTCCCTCGTTAAAATCCGGCAGCATGGCCAAAAGCCCCGGGTTTTCCTCCCG